>DEIV01000067.1 GCA_002352665.1 Flavobacteriaceae bacterium UBA2765 | reverse complement strand
GCAACAAGTGCTTCTACATCATCTAATGCCTCTGTAAAAACATGATGTTCTTGACCATCTAATAAACAAATAATATCAAATAGGCTACCAGAATCTAATATTTCAATAATATATTCTTTACCATTTTCACTATTGATTTGAAAAACTTTCACTCTTCCACTTATAATAAGATAGAATTTATTTTTTGTTTTTTGATCATTAAATGGGAAATTACCCTTTTTCCAAGTCTCAACATAAAAGACGTCTAACATCTCTTTTATCACCTCGTCATTTAATTCAGAAAAATGTAAAGAATTTTTTATAAAATCATAATAGTAATTAAAATTAGTTGTACCCTCTTTCATTTAATATGGTTCAATAAATTTATCTAATATTCAAGGTATTTTATAATTCAAATTGTCCCTTCGGAATTATATGAAATCCAAGACGTTGCACTTCATTTTCAACATCCTCAATTTTAACCAATTTAGATGTATATATGGTAAACTCTTTTGGGAATATTTCCATATTAATATCAACATCTTTTATTCCTGACATATTATATAATGCATTTCTAATTTTTAACAAATCCCCTTCTTTAACGGCATTAGTTCCAAAAACCTTACCGTAATTTCCAGGAATTATATTGTCTTTTAATAGATTCATAATATTTATTATTTTTAATCTTGAATTTATAATATATAAGTTACTTAAAAAAAATTACTTTAATTACGTTTCTTCTATCGAATTATCAAATAACATAAATTGCTAATATACTTATATACAACGTGATATAAATCAGAGTTTAATATTGGTAAATTATTATTCAACGATAAAGATAAACCCAATAATACTTTTTTATTACTACTGAACTATGTTCATTCTCATTTGAAAAATAAAACCTCGTTTATAATCTTTAGTAAACCTTAAAAGTAAATTTATCGTTGAAAGAAATTATTAAAATCCAATTAAATTATCATCACTTCCATAATTAATTGACAATTCAATATTGCATTTAGATCCACTTCCAGCTGTTTTAAATTTCAAATAATTTATGAATCCATTTAACGAGCTATCACATTGGATACTTTCAAACATTAAATAAGTGCGAAAGAAATTAGTTTAGTATAATCTAGTCTTCAATAACATTGATACAAGAATCAGTTGAACATTCAATTGATTACTACATTTTACATAAGTTTTAATCTATTATATTAACTTCCGATTGTATGGTATTTGGCTTAATTGATAATTACAGTATTGACCAAACTGGTGGGTAGATATTTTGATTCTATGTCTAATCTAATACAAACATAGAAACCAAAATATCTTTGATGTTTTGTTTTTCGTTTTCAGGAAAAAGCTGAAGCAAGCTTCGCTTTAAAGGATTACGCGTTTTCAACTCGTGATCCCAACAGAGTATCCAATACAAACATAGAAACCCAAACATCTTTGATGTTTTGTTTTTTGTTTCCAGGAAAAAGCTGAAGCAAGCTTCGCTTTTTCCTGGAAACAAAAAAACCCACAACTTTCGTTGTGGGTTTCCTTTTGCGGAGAAAGAGGGATTCGAACCCCCGGAGGTGTGACCCTCGCTAGTTTTCAAGACTAGTGCATTCGACCACTCTGCCATTTCTCCAGTTCCAGTTTGAGTTTTTTTCTTCCCCAAGCTGATTTGTAGTATTTTTCCTTAGCGGTTGCAAATATAAGGAGCTTTTTTAATTTGCTGAATAAAAAACAAGATTTTTTTAATCTTTTTATATCAACTATTAAATGTACTTTTAACACCTTTAAAATCAACCTATCATGGAATACCCTTTTGATCTTATTCTCTTAATCTTTGTAGGTTTTATTGCAGGTGCCATAAATGTAATTGCAGGCGGTGGTTCTTTATTGTCCCTACCCATACTTATTTTTTTAGGCCTTCCGTCAGGAATAGCCAATGCAACTAATAGAATCGCCATTATTATACAAAATATTTTTGCGGTAAGTGGTTTTAAAAGTAAAGGTGTATCTGCATTTCCATATAGTATTTATTTAGCACTATCAGCATCTGTAGGAGCTATTATTGGTGCTTATATGGCCATAGACATTAATGGTGATGTGTTTAATAAAATTCTGGCTGTAATTATGGTAGTCATTGTGATTTACATGGTATTCAAACCGAAAATTTCTTTAAAACAACTCATAGAAAGAACTACCAGTAAATACTTTTGGTTAGGGGTTATTGCGTTTTTCTTTGTTGGTATTTATGGTGGGTTTATTCAAGCCGGGGTTGGTTTTATAATGCTATTGACCTTATCTAGTATAAATAGGTTCTCATTAGTTAAAAGTAATGCGATAAAAGTATTTGTTGCTTTAGTTTATTCATTAGTGGCGGTCGCCATTTTTATTTACAATGATATGATAAATTGGAAGTATGGTCTTATTCTTTCTATTGGAAATGCCGCCGGAGGATGGTTTATGAGTAGATGGTCAGTTAAAAAAGGGGATGGTTTTGTTAGGCTGTTTTTAATCATTATGGTTACGGTAATGGCTATTAAACTTTGGTTTTTTTAATAAGAGTTAATTTGAGGAAGTGACATAAGAAATCGATTCATAATTATTAATCGAACTGATCATCTTTTCTAATTTCAAACTCAGTAAATTATTGGCTATCAATACAATTGTCGTAAATCACCTCATTAACTTGAGATAAAGGTGAACCCTCATATAACCAAGTAATAAATTCATCTAATTTCTCTTCCGTACCTTCAGCCGATATAAAAACGGTCTTGTCCAGTTCATTCTTGACATAACCTTTTATACCTAGTTCAACGGCCTTATCCCTAGTATATTTTCTAAACCAAACACCTTGAACTTTCCCTTTGACTAAAATTGAATAATTAATAATTTTCATTGATTAGGCATTTAATTCAAAATTAATCAATAACCATATCAATAATAGACTATCAATTAATTATTTTATCTTTGTATTTCAACTTTTTTAATTCTAAGAATGAGTAATGCTATTGGAAAATTATTTAAACTTACAACTTTTGGTGAATCCCATGGTCAGGCTATAGGAGGCATTATTGATGGATGTCCGGCTGGGTTACCCTTGAATTTTGATGCCATTCAACATGAACTTGACCGACGTAAACCCGGACAATCTAATATTGTTACGCAACGTAAAGAATCTGATCAAGTACAGTTTTTATCGGGAATTTTTGAAGGTAAAACCACGGGTACGTCCATTGGATTTATTATTAAAAATACCAATCAGAAATCAAATGATTATAATGATATAAAGGATACTTTTAGACCTTCTCATGCAGATTATACCTATACTAAAAAATATGGATTACGTGATTATAGAGGTGGTGGACGCTCATCTGCCCGTGAAACCGCTAATTGGATAGTTGCAGGTGCAATTGCCAAGCAATTATTGAAAAACATCAAAATAAATGCTTTTACCTCTTCAGTTGGCGATATTTCTTTGGAAGAATCATATGAAAATTTAGATTTTTCCAAAATTGAATCAAATGCCGTTCGTTGTCCGGATACAACAATCGCTAATAAAATGATTGATCATATAAAAATAATAAAAAAGCAAGGCGATACTATAGGTGGTGTTATTAGCTGTGTGGCTCAAAATGTTCCCATTGGATTTGGAGAGCCTGTTTTTGATAAATTACATGCAAGATTAGGACATGCAATGCTCTCTCTAAATGCCGTTAAAGGTTTTGAATACGGTAGCGGATTTGAAGGTGTAAAACTCAAAGGTTCTCAACATAATGACGCTTTCAATACTGATGGCACTACAAAAACAAATCTTTCCGGTGGTATTCAAGGTGGTATTTCTAATGGCATGGATATTTATTTTAAGGTGGCCTTCAAACCGGTCGCTACATTATTGCAAAAATATGAGACTATCAATAAAGATGGCAAGCCTGTAAAAGTACAAGGTAAAGGTAGACATGACCCTTGTGTTGTTCCAAGAGCTGTGCCTATAGTTGAAGCATTAGCTGCTATAGTTTTAGCCGATTTTTATTTACTTAACAGAACTACCAAATTATAATGTTCTTTTAACTTTATTTGCTACATTATTGAGCCAGACTTTTTGGTTTTATGATGTAGATTTGGTTATCGAAAAATCAAAATATATAAAAGGTAGAGGAGCTCAAGTAAACACAAATAATCGTTTTGCAATTCATCAAAAAGTAATTGAAGATGATTTTCTAAATTATTGCTTGATAGAAAATGAAGATCCTGATCATAACAAAACACAATATTTAGAAATTTTTCCTAAAACTATTTTAAATAAAATTACTAGTACAGATATTGGTTTGGCCTATTCTATGAACCCATACCAAGGCTGTGAACATGGCTGTATTTATTGTTATGCAAGAAATACGCATGAGTATTGGGGTTATAGTGCCGGATTGGATTTCGAAAGAAAAATACTATATAAGAAAAATGCCGCTCAATTATTAGAGCATAAATTGAAAAGTAAAAATTGGCAAGCTCAAAATATAATGTTATCCGGTAACACAGATTGTTATCAACCTATCGAAAAAAAATTAGCCATTACCCGAAAGATTTTAAAGGTTTTATTAAAACATAAGCACCCCGTTAGTATCATTACTAAAAACACCTTGATTTTAAGAGATTTAGATATTCTTACTGAATTAGCAACATTAAATCTTATTCATGTCAGTATTTCTATAACCTCCTTAGAGGAAAGTACCAGAAGAATATTAGAACCAAGAACCGCATCCATCAATAAAAGATTAAAAACTATTGAAATTCTATCTCATCATAATATTCCCGTAAATGTGATGATGGCTCCTATCATTCCAGCAATTAATAGTCATGAAATATTTAATCTGGTGAAAAAAGTAAGTGAAGTTGGTGCAAGTTCTGTGGCATATACTATTGTCAGATTGAACGGTGCCATAGGTGAAATATTTACAGATTGGGTAAAAAAAACACTACCGGAAAGAGCAAACAAAATTTTAAATCAAATTGAAGGTTGCCATGGTGGTCAACTTAATGACAGTAGATTTGGCAAACGCATGCGTGGTGAAGGTAAAATTGCAGAACAAGTGGCTATTCAATTTAGATTAGCCAAAAAACAGTACTTTGATCATATTTGTATGTCACCATTAGATTATGCCCTATATTCCAAGTATAAAAATCCACAATTAAAACTTTTTTAATCATTTATTCATGAGTTGTAATTTTGAAGATTAGTTGTCAATAATATAAAGTGATTTTATTAAGGTCTTACTATGAAAATATTATGCTAATTAAAGCGTTATAATCATATCCCCTATTGGTTTATAATTAACTGATAGGGTTATTGTATTTAAAAGTAACTTATTAACCAACATAAAAAGTATGAAAAAAACTTACTCATTAAAAACATTCACTGTAATGTTTACTTTGTTTTTTGTTAGTTCTGCTATATACGCTTATAATGGAGGTGACAAACCAACAACTAAAAAAATTGATGTTACTTCTAATACTTTTACAAGCATGACAGACCCGGGATGGTCGTATACCTGTATGGATGGTATAGAAGTAGAATTATTAAGCTTGGGATTAAAAGATAATATTCCCGCTACATTAGAAATTCCTGATGTTGAAAGTCAAGACCATGTTGTTGTAGAAATTGTATATAAAGGTAATAATCCGGGCCCAACTATTGAAATACAAGACGATCAAGGTAATTCATATGAAGCATCAAGACTATTACCTTCAGGTGGAAACTCCAATGTTTGGTATTATAGAGCCAAATTACCCGCTACTTCTTCAATAAGCTATTCAAATACTACTGACGCTAATAGTGCTCAATCAATGTTGGCTTATGTTTTTAGAAGAAAAAATACAGGTGCAGCCTCAACAGGTGTATTTACAGCTTTAAGTGGGTACAATACTATAGAAACACTTTCCATTCCTGTGCAAACGGATTCAGGCCCAAGACCCATAAAGGTAGAACTACCGATTTCTGAATTAACAGATGATGGTAGATATATACATATTGAAGTGTCTGCTGCAGATGGAAGTTTTGCTGAATTGACTGAAACCATAGATAACTTTCCTTCAGGCCAATGTTGCATTAAAATTTTTGAAATTAATTTGGAAAATGTGGCAGGTACCGTTAATGAAATAGAGATTAAAATTGATACCAGAAAAAATAAAAACGGGCAAACTGTAGACGGACAATCATGGGTAATGGCAGGTGCTGTTAAAACTAATGTCCAATGTAGTTGCGTTGATTTTGATACGGAACCTCCAACTGCTGATAATTTTTCCAGTCACATCCTTTTAGAAAATATTAATAGAATGCCTGAAGTTACTTTTAGCGATGGGTGTTCTGCGGTAACTATTGAATACAAAGAATATGAAAATGTTGAGAATTCATGTTTTATTGATTTTGGACCAACTTATACAGCATCTAATATTTGGTTTAATAGTTTTCCATTTGATAAATGGCACCACTGGGAAAATGGATATTTCCAAAGGTTTAACGATGGTACAGCTAAAGTGCATGGAAGGGTGGTTAATA
The DNA here is from genome assembly GCA_002352665.1 of Flavobacteriaceae bacterium UBA2765. Classification (GTDB taxonomy): domain Bacteria; phylum Bacteroidota; class Bacteroidia; order Flavobacteriales; family Flavobacteriaceae; genus Aureibaculum. The sequence goes on along the minus strand of DEIV01000067.1, from coordinate 1,814 downwards.
ATGTTGATCCTACTTCTGGTTGGATGGTAGAAATATATTTTGAATCATTAGTAGATTTTAATTCCTGGATTAATACTGGAGGATATGTTGAAAATGATACACAAAAAGAGCTTCGAGAATATGCCAATGTAGATTTTAGTAAGCCTTACACATTAGAAGGCTTTGGTGAATATACCAATTCAAATTTAACACTATTGAGTAATACTGATTTACATCATATGGATCTTGGTCCAAGGGATGTTTACGGTGATTTTGGAATTGGTTTTTGGATCTCTTATGAAGGTACTGTCAATGGCCAAACAGTCGGTGGAGAAACAGCTCAACATATAGATATGTATGCCTCTTTAGATAAATGTGTAACTAAAAGAGTGAATATGATTATTAGAGAATGGATAGTTACTGATGCTGCAGGAAACTCTAGTGTATTTATACAACGTGTTGAATTTGAATAATAGAAGCAAAATTTTAAATAAGATGAAAAAATTTAGTTTATTATATATATTATTTTGTGTTGGTTTAATTGCAAATGCACAAATTCAAGAAGAAAATTTTAATGCATCGACAATTCCTACAGGCTGGTCAGCTACTACCGGACCAACAGGTTGTGCTTGGCAGTTTGGATATACCGGTAATTTACGTGGAAGTGGTGGAGAAACAGATAATTACTCTTTTTTTACATCAGGTGGTGTTATTTTTGATGATGATGCATGTGGTAATTTTATTAATAACGTAGTTGAATTAGAGGGACCTGCTGTAGATTTAGTTGCTGCAAATGTTAATAGCTTAGCTATAGAAATTACTTATAATCATCAAACATTTGGAGTAAGTGGAGATTTTATGGTTGATGTATGGGATGGAAACAATTGGCAAAATATACTAACTGTTGATGCTGATGACACTCCAGCTGGTACAGGATTAAATCAAACTAGAACTATTGATGTATCTTCTTATATCAATAATGCATTTAAAGTGAAATTTGTTTATGATGATGAGAATACAAAAACTTGGGGTATTGGCATAGATAATTATAAACTTTTAAATACAGCTACAGCTAGCATAGAAGATCTGGTCGAAGTAGGTTTTAATTATTCTCCAAACCCAATTACCGACAATGTATTAACGCTTAGAGCAAAAGAAAATATCTCTTCTGTAAATATTTATAATACTATAGGTCAAAAGGTAATTTCTAAAAAACCAGTTGCTTTAGAATCAAAAATACTTATGCAAAATTTACCAAATGGAGTCTACTTAGTTCAAGTAGAAGTTGGTAAACAAAAAGGTACTTTTAAAGTAATTAAATAAAAATTTGGTTATAAAAATTGTTAAGGTTCATTTTAAATAATGAGCCTTTTTTTGTTTATGAGAAATTGGTAAAACTATTATTATAAAGTATATTTGCACTTCATTAAAATTTAAAAAAATGACTGACGGATTATACGTAAAATTTAACACCTCTAAAGGTGACATACTTATAAATTTAACCTTTGAAAAAACTCCTGGAACTGTTGGTAACTTTGTTGCCTTGGCAGAAGGAAATTTAGAAAATAACAGTAAACCTCAAGGTACACCATATTATAACGGACTAAAATTTCACAGGGTAATTCCAGATTTTATGGTGCAAGGTGGTTGCCCTCAAGGAACAGGTACAGGCAATCCTGGATATAGTTTCGATGATGAATTTCATGCTGAATTAAAACACGATAAACCAGGTATATTATCAATGGCCAATTCAGGACCAGCAACGAATGGTAGTCAATTCTTTATTACACATGTTGCAACACCTTGGTTAGATAATAAACATACCGTTTTTGGTA
>DEIV01000015.1 GCA_002352665.1 Flavobacteriaceae bacterium UBA2765 | reverse complement strand
ACCCAGTGTCGAAGTCAGGAAAAACGTAAATGGTAGTGTAATAACCTGAGTTCGACCTAAGATTTGATATACAGAATGTAAAGAGAAGGTGATATTTAAAATGGAAAATTTGAAGGAATATCTGGATATTTCAAGAAATTTGCATGAAAAGATTCCTTTTATTTACATTTCCTCCGGATTTGATAAATTTTTTCCAATTACTCACTATTTTATATTTTTTATGAAGGTGTTCATAAACCTCCTTTGTCGGCTTCTTGCCAAATTTTCTCAAACTAACTAGTTAGTCTTTCTAAAACCCATCTTCGAATTGAATAAAAATCTATCTAAACTGTAAACAAATCTTAGGTCGAACTCAGGTTTATACTACAATTTTAAGACAGAAGACCAAGAAAAACTTAATCTTCCGTCTTATCATAAAGCTTCAAGCCTATTTATCCCAACCATGCGTTCATCATCCAAACTGTTTTTTCCTGCTCAGCAATAAAATCACCCATTAAAGAATTGGTACCTTCATCATCAGCATCAGCAGATTTGTTCAAAATTTTTCTTTCAATGTTTATCAATTCATATAATGAATTCACTACTAACTTAACTGCATCAGTATCTTTTGAAACATTTTTACCCATAGGTACTTTTGCGGTATTTACATAATCATCAAAAGTATGTAAAGGCGTACCTTCTAAAGTTAAAATACGTTCTGCAATAAGATCGACTTTATCCTGAGCATCAGTATATAACTCCTCAAATTTTACATGTAATTCAAAAAATGATTTTCCCTTTATATTCCAATGTAATCCTCTTAAATTCTGATAATACATTTGAAAATTTGCCAATAATTCATTCAAATCAATTACTAAATCATTGATTTTTTGTTCGTTTAAACCTAATATTTTTTTTTGCATAATTTGTTTACTTTAAATTCTTTACAAATATAATTTAAGAAAGTATAAAAATACTATAAATGTCATTGATAGTTTTTATATTTTTATCACCAAAATTGATACTATAATGACCATTACACAATTAAAATATGTTTTAGCAGTTGCTGAATATAAAAATTTTACAGCAGCATCTGAACAATGTTTTGTAACTCAGCCTACATTGAGTATGCAAATTCAAAAATTAGAAGAAGAGCTAGAGGTCATTATTTTTAATAGAAAAAAAAAGCCAATAGAATTAACCGCAGTAGGTGAAAAAATTATTCAACAAGCAAAAGTAATTGTTGATGAGAGCAATAGAATAAATGATATTGTAGATCAACAAAAAGGGTTTATTGGAGGCGAATTCAAATTAGGCATTATACCAACAGTAATGCCGGCTTTATTACCCTTATTTTTAAAAACATTTTTAAAAAAATATCCTAAAGTAAATTTGATAATTGAAGAGTTAACTACAGAAGATATAATTAAAAAATTAATAGAAGGTAATTTAGATGCAGGTATTGCAGCAACTCCTTTAGAAATTGAATCAATAAATGAAAGACCTCTTTATTATGAACCCTTTGTAGGTTTTTTAAATGATAAGCATCGGTTATATTCGAAAGATAAATTAAATGTGGACGATTTAGATATAGATGATATTCTATTGTTAGAAGATGGGCATTGTTTTAAAGATAATATTTTAAACTTTTGTAATGCTTATAAGAAAGAAATACCCAACCATTTTATCTTAGAAAGCGGCAGTTTCGAAACCCTAATTAAATTAACAAAAGAAGGATTGGGAATGACCTTATTACCATATTTAAACACGCTAGATCTGAAAGAAGAAGATAAAAAATACACAAGATCCTTTACAAATCCTGCACCATCAAGAGAAGTTAGTTTGATCTATCATAAGTCTCAATTGAAAATACAACTCATTGAAGCCTTAAAAACAACAATAGATGCTGTAATAAAGGGCGTAATAGTATTTAGTGATGTTAAAATAATAAGTCCACTAAAAAAACATTAAAGCATTAAATTTATCCCCTTCTTTTAGGATTTACAATAGCTAGGGAAGCATACAATTCCGGTCTATTGGCAGTGAAATCTTGTAACCAAATTTTTAATTCATCAATTTCGTAGGGGAGTAATTTATCAACAGCTTTTTTAAGTTCTCTACAGAATAATTCAACATTAAAACTAACTTTTTTCAAAACAGTTTTAGTGTATTCAAATATAGCTCTTGCCATCTTAAATTGGGATTAATTACGTCTTAGTTAGAACGATAAATATAAGCAAATATTACAGCTTATTATGTTAAAGTTTTCGAAAAAGATAAAATCAAAATATAATTAAGACTATAATTTTTCAATTTTAGCTAATAACTCTTGACCTTTAGTATATAATTCAGCATTTACTGATTTAAAATGTAATTTTTTATTTTCAATATTATTTGCATTTACTTTTACTATCAATTCATCAAAAGTAGCAATTGCTTCATCAATTATTTTTTCCGCTTTTTCTACCTTTTTAGTATCGTCTTGTAGCATTTGCCATACGTAACACTCCTCAATAATATCTGATAAAACGTAATTTATATCTTTTTTTAAGTTTTTTACACTTGCCATAATTTCTATTTTTATTTGGCTGCAAATTTAATCTAATTTCTTGAATTATTGCGATAAATAATTTTTAATAATCATTTAACAGCTTCTGAAATTTTTCAACAAATAATCCTACATGATACCCATCTATCAATGCATGACTTACAGAAATGGCAACTGGCATCTTTAGTCTTCCTTCTTTTTTAATAAATTTTCCAAAGGCAATCTTAGGTACAGATTCTTTTACCACGCCAAAATGTGGTTCTTTATGTGCTGAAAAATTTAACCAAGGTAATGCAGAGCAATAAATACAGTCATCCGTATTTTCATTTGGAAACAAATTATTGCTATGCAAAATTCGATGTTTTTCTTTTTCAAAATTTTTATTAAAAATTTTGAAATCATTATCATAATGAATAAACGAAAAACCAAAAGTATTATCTTTTCTTAAAATGGTTGAAGAGGCATGAATAACTTCATGTATTACAACTTTATCGTTTTGAATTCTATATTTAAAATTTTCAATGCTATTAATTGCTTTCATACAAGCGTGTAAATAAAATGCAAAAAAAGATATTTTATTTTGTTTTGTATAAGCATAAGAATTGCTCACATCTATATCTACAGTAACAGCAAAATATGGATCTGAAAATTGGTTAAAAAAATTAAAATGCTCTTTCCTATTCCATTTTTCTACATTTAACTCCTTCATTTTATAGAAATTTTAAAACATCTGTTAAAGTACTAATGGTTTTATAACCATTTCCATTATGCTCAACAACTTCATGTGCCCATGTTGTATGAAACGGCACATGAACCGCACTAGATCCAATTTCTATTAAAGGCAATATATCTGATTTTAAAGAATTTCCTATCATTAATAACTCTCTTGGTTCGATATCTAAATGAGATACCAATTTCAAATAATTATCAGGTTTTTTATCACTCAAAACTTCAATATGATGAAAGTATTTTATTAACCCAGATTTTTCAAGTTTACGTTCCTGATCTAATAAATCGCCTTTTGTAGCCAAGATCAGTTTATAATTCGGCTTTAGTACTTTTAATGTATGCTCAACACCATCGAGCAATTCTATAGGCTTTTCAAGCATTTCTTTACCCAAATTCAATATTTTCTCAATTATTTTTGGCTTGATCTTATAATTGGACAAAGCTAATGCTGACTCTACCATGGATAACATAAATCCTTTGATTCCATATCCATACATACTTAAATTGTCCATTTCCATTTTAAATAGCTCTTGATCAATCTTATTAGCCGTTTCATATGCTGAAAGGAGTTCGGCAAATTTAAGTTCAGCCTCTCTGAAATACGTTTCATTAACCCAAAGCGTATCATCTGCATCAAATGCAATGACTTTTACATGTTGATATTCATTTGTCATTTTATATACACCTCTAAAATTTCAGCATTATGTATGGCACGTATTTCGAATTTAGTAAAACTTGCCGGCATTAAAACAGTTTCTCCTTTGCATAATTTTTCAAATTGGTTATCATTATAAATTATAGAAATTTCGCCTTCTACACATATATAAATAACAAATGAATCTTTATCATTGTTATCGATAGATAAATTTTCTTTTATAGATAAAAAATTTGTAGTAAAATATTGACAATCAACAATATTTGATTTTTCATCTAAACTTTTAGTGTAAAACGATTTATATTCATTTTCAGCCTTATAATCAATTGCATCTAAAGCCAATTCAGTATGTAAGTCTCTATAATTCCCATCTGAATTTTGACGATCCCAATCGTAAATTCTATAGGTAATATCACTTGTTTGCTGAATTTCAGCAAGCATAACCCCTGCACCTATAGCATGTACTCTTCCTGTTGGAATAAAATATACATCACCCTCTTTTACCTCATCCACATTAAGAATTTCTAACAATGTTTTATCCTCCAAATGTTTTAAATATTCTTCTTTATTTGAATCTTTTTTAAAGCCTACAATCAAATCTCCACCCTTATCAGCCTGCATTACATACCACATTTCAGTTTTACCGAATGAATTATGCCGTTCTTTCGCCAAAGCATCATTTGGATGCAACTGAATACTTAAAGCCTCTTTAGCATCTATAAACTTTATCAGTAACGGAAATTTATCCGAAAATTGATTATAAACCTTTTCACCCAACACCTCATCTTTGTAAGTCTTTATCAAGTCTTGTAGCGTTTTTCCTTTAAGCTCACCATTGACAACAATAGAAACATCTCCATCAACATCAGAAAGCTCCCAACTTTCACCAATATTTTTTTTAATTGATTTTTTATGTAAAACCTTATGTAGTTTTTCACCTCCCCAAATTTTTTCTTTTAATATGGGCTCAAATTTTAACGGATAATGTATACTCACTATGCTTTTTCCTTAAGTTTTGTCAATGCTTCGGATATGTGCTTTTCTGCCCCAAATTGACTGTTAAAAATATGTATAATAATGCCATTTTTATTAATTATATAAGTAACACGACCAGGCATTATCCCTAACATACTTTTAGGAACACCAAATAACTTACGCACTTTATTTTTGGTATCAGCCAATAAGGTAAATGGCAGGTTATATTTATCAGCAAATGCCTTATGAGATGCAACATCATCACCACTAATACCAATAACTTCAACGTCTAAATCGGTAAAAACTTCAAATTCATCTCTAAATTTACAAGCTTCTTTAGTACAGCCTGGTGTATCATCTTTAGGATAAAAATAGATCACCATCGCTTTCTTACCACGGTAAGCATCTATATCTATGTTATTACCTAACTGATTTTTTAAAGTAAATGTTGGGATGGTATCCCCTACTTCTAATTTACTTGATTGACTCATAACAGAATTAATTGCAAAAATTATAAAAATTACCAATAGTAATAATAAAAATATTTTTTTCTTCATCCTACAAATATCGTTATTTTAAAGTAAATCATAAAATTAGTTTTAACTTTGACTTTTCAAATTTTAATACATGATAAATTTTATAAATAAACTCCCTAAAGCAGAATTACATTTACATATTGAAGGCTCTTTAGAACCTGAACTTTTATTCGCTATTGCAAAACGAAATAACATTAATCTTAAATATGCTACCGTTGAAGAGCTGAAAACTGCTTATTCATTTGACTGTTTACAAGATTTTCTAAATATATATTATCAAGGTGCCGGCGTTTTAATTTATGAACAAGATTTTTACGATTTAACTTGGGCCTATATGGAAAAATGTGCAAGTCAAAATGTGCGTCATTCGGAAATTATGTTTGATCCGCAAACACATACAGAACGTGGTGTGGCATTTAAAACCGTAATTAATGGTATTTCTAAAGCCTGCTCTGATGCTAAAGAAAAGTTAGGTGTTTCCTCACTATTAATTATGAGTTATTTACGTCATCTCTCCGAAGAAGCTGCTTTTAAAACGTTAGCACAGTCATTACCTTATAAACATTTAATTACCGCAGTAGGACTAGATTCTTCAGAACAGGGGAATCCTCCTTCAAAATTTAAAAATGTTTTTGAAGCATCCATAAAAGAAGGATATATTCCACTTGCTCATGCCGGAGAAGAAGGTGCTGCTGATTACATTTGGGAAGCTCTAGATATGTTGAAGATAAAAAGAATTGACCATGGTAACAACTGCTTACAAGATGATACCTTAGTTCAAGAAATTATAAAAAGGGATATGGCATTAACCGTTTGCCCTCTGTCAAATACCGCTCTACAAGTAGTCGATAATTTAAAAAACCATCCTTTAAAAAAGATGATGGATCTTGGTTTAAAAGTTACTATCAATTCTGATGATCCTGCTTATTTTGGTGGACAAGTCAATCAAAATTATATAGAAATACAGGAAAACTTAAACTTAACAAAGCAAGATTTATACGAATTGGCAAAGAATTCGTTTCAATATTCATTTTTGGACAAGGATACTAAACAATACTTTTTAGAGGAATTAGAAAGATATTATTTAAATAACAATTAATCATTTTTAAAATGAAAAAATTAATTTTAACAATACTGGCAGTAGCAACTATCAGTTTTACATTTGCACAAAAAAATTTGTTGCAATCGGGTCCAATGGTAGGATACTCAACCATGAAAGAAGTATTATTATGGGCTCAAACAAAAAAAGAAGCCAATGTTTATTTTGAATATTGGAATATCAAAAAACCAACCAAAAAATTTAAAACTAAAAAACTAATAACTTTAAAAGAAAATGCATTCGTTGCCAGATTACTTGCTGATGAATTAGAACCCGGTAATCAATATGAATATGCCCTTTATATCAATAATAAAAAAGTGCATAGGCCCTATGATTTAAATTTTGAATCTCAACCACTTTGGCTATGGAGAACAGATGCACCTGACTATTCTTTTGCTTCGGGCAGTGGAAGTTATATTAGTGAAGAAAGATATGATCGCCCAGGAAAACCTTATGGTGGCGATTATCAAATTTTTGAAGATATAAACAAAAAAGAGCCAAATTTTATGCTTTGGTTAGGTGATAATATATATCTGCGAGAAGCAGACTGGAATAGCAATACGGGAATTTTATACCGCAACACACATACCAGATCCTTACCGGAAATGCAGCCTATGTTAGGAAGTATGCATCATTATGCCATCTGGGATGATCATGATTTTGGACCAAATGATTCCGACAGAAGTTATCATTTAAAAAGAAAAACAGAAGATGCATTTAAACTTTTCTTTGCCAATCCTAATTACATTTTTGATGAAGGAACAACGGGATTTTTTCAATGGGCAGACAGTGAATTCTTTTTATTAGATAATAGATATTGGAGAACACCTAATAAGAGAAGTGATCTCGAGAGGCATGAAATTTTGGGAGATAAACAAATTGAATGGCTTATTGATGCCTTGGCCAATAGCTATGCTCCTTTTAAGTTTGTTGTTATGGGAGGTCAATTTTTAAACCCCTTAGAAAGGCATGAAAAATATGCAAATTTTGCACCCGAAGAAAGATTGAAAATTATAAAAAAAATTAAAAAACTTAAAATAAATGGCGTTGTTTTTATAACTGGAGATGTACATCATACTGAATTGTCTAAACTTGATCTCGAAGATGGATATCCTTTATACGACCTAACAGTTTCTCCTTTAACTTCAGGAGTTTATGGAGACAATGCTGAAGATAATATTTTACAAGTGGAGGGTACTTTAGTTAAAGAAAGAAATTATTCTCTAATAAAAGTATTTGGCACTAAAAAAGAACGAGCCTTAGAAATTATCATTTATAATAGTAATGGAGATAGCCTTTGGACAAAGGTTATCAAGGCGAGTGATTTAAAATTTAAAAGATAAAACTATGGATATCAAGGATAAAACAAAATATACTGAATACCAAGGGTCTCCTAACCGATACGATACCATGAAATACAACAGGTGTGGCAATAGTGGTTTACAGATTCCTGCAATATCATTGGGTTTTTGGCATAATTTCGGATTTGTAGATAGTCTGTTAAACGCCAGAAATATTATGAGAGCCGCTTTTGATTTAGGGATAACACATTTTGATTTGGCGAATAATTATGGCCCTCCTTATGGATCAGCGGAAGAAAATTTTGGACTTATCTTAAAAAAAGATTTTAAAAATTATAGAGATGAAATGTGTATTGCTTCAAAAGCTGGATATGATATGTGGCCTGGACCTTATGGCAATTGGGGCTCTAGAAAATATTTAATTTCTAGTATTGATCAAAGTTTAAAACGTATGGGTTTAGATTATGTAGATATATTTTACCATCATAGACCTGACCCTAATACGCCACTTGAAGAAACTATGCTCGCTTTATCTGATATAGTGCGTCAAGGTAAAGCACTTTATGTTGGTATTTCTAATTATAATGCTGCTAATACTGAACGTGCAGCCAAAATACTGGATGAATTAAAAGTTCCTTTTGTTTTACATCAAGTCAAATACTCATTGTTTGAGCGAACTGTTGAAAATGGTTTGCTAGATACTTTAGAAAATATCGGTGTTGGTTGTATTACATTCTCTCCATTAGCTCAGGGAATGTTAACCAATAAATACTTGAATGGCATACCTAAAGATTCAAGAGCTTCTAAAAACTTTACCTATTTGGATGAAAATCAGGTTAATAATAATATGAAAAAAATACAAGGTCTTGCTGCTATTGCTGATAACAGAGGGCAAAAATTATCGCAAATGGCAATTGCTTGGTTATTGGTACAAAAAAATATAACCTCTGTCTTAGTTGGTGCCAGTTCTGCAGATCAACTTAAGGAAAATGTAAATGCATTAGATAATTTACAATTCTCAGAAGAAGAATTACAATTAATTAATAACATAGTTTCTTAAAGCCTCATCTTTTATTTGAATTCTGTACAGTGAATTATAAGTTGAACTCAGGTAAAAAATTATATGTATATCCGTAAATAGTAATAATATAGCGTAACGCCATGCTGAACTCGTTTCAGCATCTCATTACTGTTTGATTTACAGCTATTTGTTGAACGCGACCGTGAAACAAGCTCAGGGTGACGAACCAATTATGTCACATTACGGACAATCAGAAAAATTATATAAACAATGTGAAGTAAAATTAAATTTTTACTTAGTTATCATAAGTAATTAGCCGCCATTAAAGCTTACAAAATTACGAGGAGTCTCATATAGCGTAACAGCAAGGTCATGACTTTTATTGATATGAGGGCGTAACTTTTTCCAAATTACTACAACTATATTTTCTGATGTAGGATTTAATCCCGAAGCACTAGAATTAAATTCAGGTACTTCTTCATTAAGATTCTTATGGTCAAAAACATCTTCAATTTCAGTTTTAATTATATCTTTTAACTCTTTCATATCCATTACAAAGCCAGTTTTCTGATCAACTTGTCCAGTTACAGACACCGTTACATCGTAATTATGACCATGGTAGTGTGGATTACTACATTTTCCAAATACTTCCAGGTTTTTTTCATCAGACCATTCAGGTCTAAATAACCTATGAGCAGCATTAAAATGTGCTTTTCTGTTTACTGTTACCTTCATACTTTAGCCTCATTTAAATGTGAATAGTACTTATTAAAAATAATTTTAAACCATACCGTATAAATTTCAGGTTGTAATTCCATATCTTGCTTTATAGCCTCTAATGTCATCCATTTATAATCATTTACTTCATCAGTATTTAATATAGGGTTTTCCAAATAAGTACCTACCAGTACATGATCAAATTCATGTTCTGTTAATCCGTTATCAAAAGGAGCTTTATAGATAAAGGATAGCACATCTTTTAGTTCAGTTACAAAGCCCATTTCTTCATAAAGTCTTCTTCTACCCGCTTCAATATTAGTTTCACCAACACGTTGATGACTACAGCATGTATTGGTCCACAATAAAGGTGAATGGTATTTACAAGATGCTCTCTGTTGCAACAATAATTCATTTTTATCATTAAAAATAAATACCGAAAAGGCCCTATGTAACACCCCCTTTTCATGAGCTTCTAATTTAGGCATTGTGCCTATTTGCTCATCATTTTTATTTACTAATATAACTTGTTCTTCCTTCATAATATGTGGTGCAATTTACGAATAAAAAATTTCTTGAAACGGACTATCCCTGAGGAAGAATCTAAGGGATTTATTTTGCATTTGATAATTTATTTCACGAATTTGTGACTATCTAAACAAAGTATAGGTTAACACTCATTAAAAATCAAATTTACAAAGTTTTGTTCTAATACATTTATATTTGTAATTCATAAAAAAATATTTATGATTAAAAGCAGACTGATTTACATTTTTTTTCTCTTTATTTTATTTGCTATGAAAAGCAGTTGTAAAAAAGAGATTAAACAGGAAATAATTGAAAAGAAACCTTTAATAATTGAGGAAAAAACAGCTGTTGAACCTTTAATTCAACCCAAATCATTCGATTCCATAAATCACAATAATGCTATAGATTTTTTAATTGCTTATGGAAAATTGCATAAAGAGCATAAAGTACGGATTAAAACCCGACTCGGCAATCTCATTGTACAATTATATAATGACACCCCTTTGCACAGGGCCAATTTTATTTTTTTAACCGAAGTCGGTTATTTTAATACCACATGTTTTCATAGGGTGGCTCCAAATTTTATTGTCCAAGGTGGTAATTCAGAAAGTTATGAAACATTAGAAATTCGCAATAAATATCAAAATTATACCATCCCGGCGGAGTTTAGAAAACATAGAAAACATAAATATGGTGCTTTAGCAGCAGCAAGAGATTGGGAAAAAAATATCAGTAAAAAATCTACCCCTTTTGAATTTTATATAATTCAAGCCAAACAAGGTGCACATCATATCAATGGAGAGCATACCGTTTTTGGTGAGCTTATTGATGGTTTTGATGTTTTAGAAAAAATTTCAAAAGTTGCTACGGGCAGAGACGAATGGCCTTTGGAAGATGTTTATATGGAGGTTGAAGTTGTGGAATAATTCTTTAAGAATAACATAAAACCATTTTTTTATTGATGTAATAAAAAATAATACCTTGCAGCTATAGACAATATAATCACAATAGGGTTATACTACTGTTGTAAGCAATTTAAACTAACCAAATATCACGAATGACAATTATCGATAAAATCAAAAATGTAAAATGGATTGTCGTAGGACTCTTTTACGTTTTAGCTTGTGGATTAACATATTTGCTAATCCAATTTCCGAATCTTATTCAAAAGATTTGGACTAGGCTTTTCAATTTTGACCCAAATTTTAATTGGAATCATGGAATAGCTCTATTATTTGCAAGTTTTCTTGCATACAGAATTTTTAAAATAGAACGAAAAACAACATTACTTGGAAACAAACCTTTGTACAGTTTAATTTTTGCAAGTATTTTTCTAATAGCCTATTCTATTCTTGGATTTAATAATGATTTCGGAATAAACCCGCATTTGTGGGCATTTATTTTTTGTTTGGCTACCTTGTTTTATGATTTTTTAGAAGAAAGTGCATGGAGAGGGTTTTTACAAGATTGTTTGAAGCCCATTCCATTTTGGCTTAAAGGAATAATAACGGGAATGTTTTGGGGATTTTGGCATTTGTTAATATTTAACAATTTTGACCAATTTGGCGGAATTCACATTTTTGTGCTTTTATCAATTGTGGTTTCAATTATTATGGCATATGCAACGAAAAAAACGAATTCGATTTTAGTTGCTTCTTCAATTCACGCTTTAATGATTTTGAGAAACATAAATGTGACAATTATCTGCATAGCAATTTGGGTTATATTAATTATAATTTGGAATAGAAAGAATAAAAAAAATGGAACAAAAACTGCTTACAGTACCTAAGCGTTCGTGTGGTGCACAGCACCCATCATCAACGCCGCGTTGCTCTATTATGGGTTTCTCGTAGAGTTAATGTCTCTGGGATAGTATTTTTTTTGCCGGATTTTTTATATTTGCTTACTAACTCATCAATTTTTATTTTTTGGTCTTTTTCTATTTGATTTACTTTTTTGAGTTTTATATAGTATAGTTTGATTAATTTTCACTTTTTAGATATTATTAACCTGAAAACAACTTGTAAACTTAAAAAAGAGGCTAAAAAGCCTGTATCTTCTTATTTAATCCTAAATTTGCTATTTTTAACCTTAAAATTGGATTGGTGCGAAATCTCTCGTTATACAAAAGCAAATAAACCAATACATTATGGAGACAAATGAATTATTAAGAGAGCAAATTTTTGAAATAATAAAAAATCAACTCAAAAACAATGATCCTCCAGAAACAAAAATTACATACGACCGACTGATAAAATTGGGGTATAACGATTTGCAAACCAGACAAATGATAGGACAATGTGTAGCGGTTGAATTATTTGAAGTTATAAATAATAATAAGCCATACAACAATACCAGATTTATTAAAAATTTAAAAAAACTCCCTGAGGAGCCATTTGATTAAAATTGCTATATAAAAAATGAAGAAAACAACTACCCTATTTTTGTCGATTATAATTCTAAGCATTTCAATAAACCTAAATGCTCAATCTACAATTGAATGGTCAAAAGACAGAAAATTAACTTGGTCTGATTTTAAGGCAATTCCCGATGAAGATATACTTGGTTATGCACTAACTTCGTATAAAATTGAAATACTACCCAGTGATGTTCTTGTAGATTCAAATAACAACATTCAGAATTATAAATCGCTTACTGTTGTTGCTAACTTTTATTCTAATTACTCTTGGGTACATAAAAAAAGTGATTATTTACTTTCGCATGAGCAATTGCACTTTGATATTGCAGGACTGTATGCCTATAAAATACGGATGGAATTCGAAAAACTTAAAAAACAAAAAATTGCAAATTTTGACTCTTATATAGAAATCTATGAAAATTTATGGGCTGAATGCAGACAAACCCAGAAGGCATTTGACAAAGAATCAAGTCATGGTCAACTTATCGAGGAGAATAATAATTGGATTGATAAAATTACCACAGAAATTAATAATTTAGAATAATATAACAGCTAAGATTTTATTTGTTCTATCTAAGAAAAAAATCTAAATTAAAACGCCTTGGTCAATTGTAAATTAAATTGAGAAAACCTTTGGTTTGAAGTGAACAAAAGTAGTCTTATAAGATTTAGCAATGGCAATTTGAATTATATAACTATACGAAGAGGTCTACAATTTTTAATTTTAAATCATTTAATGTTTCAAATCTATTACCTTTGCCATCCTAAAATTTACTAATGTCCTTTTTAAAAGAAATAGAACGCCGAAGAACTTTCGGAATTATATCGCATCCTGATGCGGGTAAAACTACTTTAACAGAAAAACTTCTGTTATTTGGTGGTGCTATTCAAGAGGCCGGTGCAGTAAAAAATAATAAGATCAAAAAAGGAGCTACGTCAGATTTTATGGAAATTGAACGGCAACGTGGTATTTCTGTAGCAACTTCTGTATTGGCATTTATCTATAAAGATAAGAAAATCAATATTTTGGATACGCCTGGGCATAAAGATTTTGCAGAAGATACTTTTAGAACATTAACTGCAGTTGATAGTGTAATTGTGGTGATTGACGTTGCGAAAGGCGTGGAAGAACAAACTGAAAAATTGGTAGAAGTTTGTCGCATGCGTAATATTCCTATTATAGTTTTTATAAATAAATTAGATAGAGAAGGAAAAGATGCTTTTGATTTACTGGATGAAATTGAGCAAAAATTAGGTTTAAGGGTTATACCATTAAGCTTTCCTATTGGAATGGGATATGATTTTAAAGGCATTTATAATATTTGGGAAAAGAAATTGAATCTATTTTCCGGAGATAATAAACAAACGGTCTCTGAAGGTGTTGAATTTGATGATATCGCTAACCCTAAATTAGATGAAATAGTTGGTAATACAGCAGCCCATACATTAAGAGAAGAATTAGAATTGGTGCGTGAAGTCTATCCTAAATTTGATAATGAGGCTTATCTAAAAGGAGATTTACATCCTGTTTTTTTCGGCTCTGCCTTAAATAATTTTGGTGTTAAAGAATTGTTAGACTGCTTTATTGAAATTGCTCCATCTCCACAACCCAAAAAAGCAGAAGAACGTTTGGTAGATTCACGTGAAGAAACTTTAAGTGGATTTGTATTTAAGATCCATGCCAATATGGATCCAAAACATCGAGATAGACTGGCATTTATAAAAATAGTTTCTGGTACTTTTAAACGTAATGTTCCATATTTACATGTGCGTAATAATAAGAAGATGAAATTCTCAAGTCCGAATGCCTTTTTTGCAGAAAAAAAAGAAATTGTAGACGAGTCTTTTCCTGGTGATATTGTCGGGCTACATGATACAGGTAACTTTAAAATTGGAGATACCTTGACGGAAGGAGAAATCTTAAACTTTAAGGGCATTCCAAGTTTTTCACCAGAACATTTTCGTTATGTAAATAATGCGGATCCTATGAAATCTAAGCAATTAAATAAAGGATTAGACCAATTGATGGACGAAGGAGTTGCCCAGTTATTTACTTTAGAATTGAATGGTAGAAAAATAATTGGCACTGTAGGTGCTTTACAATATGAAGTTATTCAATACAGATTAGAACATGAGTATGGAGCCAAATGTACTTACGAAAATTTAAATGCCCATAAAGCGTGTTGGGTGGAGCCGAAAGACCCTAAAAGTACTGAATTTAAGGAGTTCAAACGTGTAAAACAACGGTATTTAGCTAAAGATAAACAAGGGCAATTGGTGTTCTTAGCTGATTCTGCATTTACCATACAAATGACTCAGGATAAATACCCAAATGTAATACTTCATTTTACGAGTGAATTTTAGACGCTTGCCATAAATCAAAGGATAGAATTTATGCCTTTTTATTGGTGGTGTTTCCACCAACAAAGAATTAACCATTGGCCAAAACACCAGCAGTCCCTATAAAGTTAGTAATTGGTTATACACAAACCAAATTATTAACCTTATGTGTAGTTACAGTTGGTACTTTATTTTTTCATATTCTTCTTTGTCAAGTTGACTTAAAAAAAGTGGGATATTTATATTGGCATCTCTAATCTCTTTCCTACTTATTACATTACCATCCCTAAATTTAACTCCATATTTTTTCATTAAGTAATCATCTCTTTCATCATAATATGAGTTTAGAATGAGATCATAAAAATGGATAAAGTCTTGATAGACTGAATTTTCGGTCAAATAATAAAGAATTAATAAATTATTACCAGGCAACTTACTAGGTGTGATAAGGTTTTTAAATTCTTTATCTGATATTATACTATCACTAAGCTTAATAACGTTTTTGTCAATTTCAACAAGTAATAATTTATCTTTAAAATTAGATACTGTTTCATATATTGATGGCATAGTGATACTCTCTAGAAGAGAGTCTATAGGAACGTTATATTTAGATAATTCTTCTTCAGAAAGATCTTTTAGCTTTGATGAAAAAATATTAAATTTATCATATGAATTAGATTTTAGGAAATAATCTACTCTTGCAAACCCTGCTATTTTTAATTGTTTTCTTAATAGATTTAAATCTGAATTTCTTATGTTTTTGTCAGCAATTAAGGATACACTGCTTCTTTCCCAATTATAGTATAGGTCCATTCTCATGGTTTTCATCTTATTCCTAAGAAATTCTAAAAAGTTATTTTCAACAGAAAGAGTTGTATCTAAAAAATTTGCTTTCAACTTATTGTTTTTGTACAATAAATATAAAGGGTTGTCAAATCGATGAGAGCGACCAACCGTTCTTACTAAACCATTCCCTGTAGGTAAATCTATCAATAGACTTTTATCATTTAAAAAGTCGAATACGAAATTGTCCTCTTTTTTTTTATTGTAGATTATATTGAGTGTGTCAGATTTTGAATCGAAAAATGAAAGCTCAGTTTTGTTTAAATATATTTTATATTGTTTTCTTTTATATTGTGAATTTGTTGTGTTTAGTTTATTCCAAAAATATCGATATTTTATTGTATCATGGTACACTAGATTTTCCATTGAAAAGTAGTCAAAAAGTTCATCGTTCTCAAACCTAATTAAACTAGGATACCTTCCCAAGTCAACTTTAACTGAGCCAAACCAAAATCCATCAAGTTTCTTATTTGAGCAAGACAAAAATAGAGTTAGAACTAAAATTGTTAGTATTATTCTCATTGTTATTATTATTGCCTGTAACACTGGTTTAAAATCAATCAACTTTAATGTTTAATTAATTCTTCCAACCTTATAGTCATGATTAATTTTTAGTCTTATCAGGATAGGCAGGAGTTTCTGTTGTTTTAGGTGGATTCTTTTTTAAACCTTGTAATGTAAGTTCTATGGCTTTTTCTAACTGAGGGTCATGCCCTTTGATTACTAGCTCTGGCCACTGCTCTATCTCTATATCTGGAGCCACACCTTCATTTTCTACCCTAAATCCTTTTTCACTATAAAATGCTACATTAGGTGCTGTAACAGAGCCTCCATCAATAAATTCAGGATAACCCAATACACCAACGAGTCCGCCCCAAGTACGTTTCCCTACAATAGTTCCTAATTTAAATTTTCTAAACATCCAAGGTAAATAATCACCTCCTGAGCCTGCAGTTTCATCGGTTATCATCACTTTTGGACCTTGTATAGATGCACTTGGCGATTTTAAGTCTTTACCATAACGGAAATTCCAATTGGCTTGATGTGGCCGTTTTAAAATATCAATATAATAATCAGCTAAATAACCTCCACCATTATAACGTTCATCGACAATGATTGCTTTTTTAGTTGCTTGCGGAAAGAAATAACGTTTAAAATATTCATGACCTGCATTTGCTGTATTTGGTACATAGACATACGCAACTTGTCCGTTGGTAGCTTTATCAACCTTTTTTATATTGCCTTCAACCCAATC
The DNA here is from genome assembly GCA_002352665.1 of Flavobacteriaceae bacterium UBA2765. Classification (GTDB taxonomy): domain Bacteria; phylum Bacteroidota; class Bacteroidia; order Flavobacteriales; family Flavobacteriaceae; genus Aureibaculum. The sequence continues at coordinate 33,095 of DEIV01000015.1, read as the reverse complement.
TCTGTTTCGTATAGCCCATTCTGTTCTTAAAGGAGTTACTTTTACAGTTCTAGAATTTGAGCCGTCACTATTTACACTAACCGTTAATGTTGTTATTTTATTCGCTGTATTCTCAAAAAAGCTAAATAAATTATCTTCTGAAGTAATGTTTTTACCATTAACGTTTATAATATAATCTCCTTCATTTACAATGACTCCAGGTTCAGTTAATGGGGATCGTAAATCTGGTGTCCAATTTAAACCACCATAAATCTTTTTAATTTGATAGCGATTATCTTTTACTTGATAATCAACCCCTAGCAATCCTCCAGAAATCTGATCTGGATTATTCAATCTATCTCCTCTACTGCCAAAACGATGATGCCCTACTCCTAATTCACTAAACATCCATTGCATCATTCTATATAAATCACCTCTACAGGTTACATCTGGTAAAAACACCTTATATTTTTCTTTCATAGCATTCCAATCTACACCATGCATTCCCGGATCATAAAAATAATCTCTATTTACACGCCATGCTTCATCAAAAATATTATTCCATTCTTCTCTGGGGTTTATCTTTACTTTTATAGCATCAAAATTTAAAGGTTCTTCTTCTGATTCTTTACCAAGCTCTGCAATTTTCCATGAACCTTTATGTAAGTAAAGCATTTTTTTACTGCCATCTGCAATTTGAAAAGCATCAGCAGATGTAATATCTTCTTCTTTTCTTTTTTCAAAATCATATTTTTTAAGAGCGGTGTTCGACCCATCACTTGAAATGGCTAAATAAAACAATTCTCCTTCTTTTGCAATGCCTAAATTTCTATAGTTTCCTGACTTAATGGGTACGCTTACTATTCTATTTTCAAAACCATCCCAATCAACTCTTAAATCAGCTTTTTTAGGTTTTTCTTTCTCTTTCTTCTTATCTTTTTCTTTGTCTTCTGGCTTAGACTCTTCCATTTTTTCTTCATCATTTTGTTTAGAAAAAGGAGACATCACTTCCTTTTGCAACGTAACCAAATAAATAGCATTAGTTACATTCATATCAATACTTGATTGGTCAAACCAATTAACTACTGGCCCTGCATCGGTTGAAGCCAGCATATATAAATATTTACCACTAGGATCAAAAATTGGCTCTGACACATTAGACAGACCATCAGAAACAGCATATGATTTATAGGTATCTAGAGAATAGAGGTATGCTTTTTCAAAATTTGTCTCAGTTATAATGGTATATGCTATCCATTTAGAATCATAGGACCAATCCCCAAAAAGCGCTCTAAAAACTCCAGGAAAGTACATTTCATCTTGTGCAATTTTAGACATTTTTTTAGTTGTAATATCTACAACATATAAATTTCGACCATTATCAGCAAAACTGACTTTTTTACTATCAGGTGACCAGTGAATCTCAGCATAAAATCCAGTACCTGTTAAAGGAATTTTGTTTACAATGCCTGTGTTTAAATTCTGAATATGTAGAGCATATTCATTTGATTGATCAGAATAATAAGCTATATATTTCCCATCTGGAGACCATTCTGGAAACTTCTCATGCACACCTTGCGTATTAGATATATTTTTAGGATCTCCCTTTTTGGCAGGAACTGTAATAATATCTCCTCTAAAATCAACCACAGTACGAGCTCCTGAAGGCGATATAGAAATGGAACGCACATAATCTTTCCCTGAAACATAACGTGGTCGTAACTCTAATAAATCTGTATTTATTTTGATATTCAATTTATTCGTAGCTCCTGATGAACTATTATAAACATGCAATTCACCTGCTTGTTCGAAAATAACATTTCCTTTATTTGCCGATAAATTAATAATAGGAAAATCTTTAAAATCTGTTAACTGCTGAATCTCTTTTGTATTGACATGATAACTAAACAAATTAAACTCACCATTTCTATCACTTTTAAAATAGATATGATCTCCCATCCATTGTGGCTGAGAATCATTACTACCTCCTTTTGGTTTAGAAATTTCTTCTACAGCATGTGTATTGATATTGTAAACCCATATACGTGTAATGGTACCTCCTCTATAGTGTTTCCATTGATTAAAAGCATCGTAATTAGGAGTATATGCTATATGATTTCCATCATCAGCATAGGAAGCAAAAAAAGCAGTTGGTATTTCTAATTGAGTAATGGCTCCTCCTTTAACATTCACTTCATATAATTGAACAAGTCGATTGGTATGTGTATTACGTTGTGAACCGAATAACACTTTAGAACCATCTGGAGTGAAATCACGAACAAAATCGTTATAGGGATGCCAAGTCAGTCTTTTTGGAACACCACCAATAACCGGAACAACAAACACATCAGAGTTACCATCGTACTGTGCATTAAATGCAATCATAGTACCATCTGGAGAAAATATAGGCCTTGATTCTATACCTTCATCAATTGTGAGCCTTCTAGGGTTTGAACCATCTCTATTGGCCAACCAGAGGTCTTCAGCATAAATAAATGCAATATGATTGTCACTTATGGCTGGTTGTGAAAGCAGTTTAGTATCTTCTTGAATTGTTGCATTTACTGATAATGGAACTAAAAAAAGTAATAATACAATTAGTAAAGAAGGATTTATTAAAGTTTTCATTTTGAGCTTGGTTTTATTGAGGAAAAAAAATCATTAATTTATATCCTATAAATATACCAAAAACATTGAAACTTTAAATTAGTATCCCTAAATCATTAAATTAACCTCAATTTTATCAGGTTAAAACACGCTTTCAATCAACATTTCATTCATTACTTTTTTCAAAATAGCGATTAACTTATAAATTTCTTCTTCAGTATAGTATGCAAAGCCCACTCTTATGGAATTATGTTTGGTATTTGCCACATCATATCGTTTCCAGTTACCAATGTCTAATTGATACTTTTTAGCAATCTCAGAAACTGTATTCCAAGAATATTTTTTATCCAACGTCACCCAAACAGCCATTCCTCCTATGGGAGTCTTAAATTGAAAGAAATCATGCAATTCTTCCTTCAATAATTTACAAAACAAATCTCTTCTTGCTTTATAAACCTTCATTACCTTTTTAATATGACGATCCAAATCACCATTTTTAATAAACTCGGCAAAGGTTAATTCTAATAAGGCATCTCCTTGCCTATCGACAATTCCACGTAAATTAGCTGCTTCATCAACAAATTCTTTAGCAGCAATTAAATAACCTACTCTGTAAACCGGGGCGACCGCTTTACAAACTGAACCTATATAAATCACGTTGGCGTTGGTATCATGACTTGCTAATGGCAATATTGGCGCATGATTATAATTAAAATCGTAATCATAATCGTCTTCTATAATAGCAAAACTGTACTCTTTAGCTAAATTTAACAGGTGAATTCTTCTTTCAGCTGATAATGTTACTGTTGTTGGATGATGATGATGAGATGTGACATAAATAGCCTTAATCTTTTTACGTTTACACAACTTTTCAATCTCATTTGTATTCAATCCATTCTCATCAACAGAAACTCGCAATAAAGCTGCCCCTTGTTTCTTAAATGTTCTATCAGCAGAAACATAATTTGTTTCTCCAACAATGATAAGGTCATCTTTTTTCAATATTAGTTTCGATGATAGATAAATGCCCATTTGACTACCACGTGTTATCAAAACATTGTCTTTTGTAATATGTAATCCGCGAGTTTTATTCAAATATTCGGTTAGAACTTCACGCAATTTTATATTGCCATAGGTTGAACCATATGATAAATGATTTATTGAACTTTTTTTATTGACTATTCTTCTATAAATTCTTGCTAATTCTTGGACTGGCGTTAATCTAACATCAGAAACACCATCGTTTAAAGATAAAAAATCAGTGGCTATAGCATTTGACTTCCCTTTAATCGTTTTGTCTTTATAAAACTCAAAACCGGTGACTTCTTTTTTTGAAAATTCTGTTTCTTTATTAAAGTTTTGTTGTTGTAACAATGGTAAATTTGCATGTACAAATGTTCCTTTTTGCGGAATACTTTCTACCCAACCCTGTAAAGTAAGCTCTTCATAACATGCCACTACTGTTTTTCTATGAACTTCTAACAATCTAGCCAATGATCTACTCCCCAATAGTTTTGTTTTCGATGGTAATGTATTCTCTTTTATCAATTCTATAAATTGATTTGACAACTGCAAATACAAAGGCTGCTTATTTTTTCTATCTAAATGGATGGTTGTTTTATATGGAAACATAACTGGACTACTAATTAAATACTTTCTGGATGACAATAACAGTCCATAAATGTATTAATTTTGAAATAATAAATTTCAGGTACATGAAAGAATATCCAAAATTAAAAATAAACCACATAAAACGAGGTGCAAATAGAGCAACGTACGATGTTGAAAGAATAAATACTATTTTAGATGCAGGTTTTATAGGCTTTGTAAGTTATGTCTATGAAGGAAAAGCCATTACATTGCCAATGGCTTATGGTAGAAAAGATAATAAAATTTACTTACACGGCTCACAAGGTAACAGAATGCTATTGACTTTACTGAAAGCTAAAGAAATAAGCATGACAGTAATGCATTTAGATGCGTTAGTATTGGCGCGTTCAGGATTACATCATTCAGTAAATTACCGTTCTGCAACTTTATTTGGTAGTGTTAAAAAGATAGAAAACCCGGCTGAAAAAGAAGCTGCATTACATTGTTTTATGGAACATATGTTAATAGGACGTTGGGATGGAATACGCCCAATGTTGCCCAAAGAACTAGATAGAACCCTAGTTGTTGAAATGACCATTGAATCTGCATCTGCAAAAATTAGAGATGTTGGTGTACAAGATGAACCAGACGATTATGATTTACCTATTTGGGTGGGATTAGTACCATTAAAGCAAGTAGCAGAGTATCCTATTTCTGATGATAAATTATCTAAAGACATCAACATACCAACTCATGTATTAGATTATTATCATTCAAATAAACAGTAAAAAAAATCTAATATTGTTGAAATCATGGTAGCGTTAACTTAGATTAAAAAAAAAGCACTCCATTGGGAGCACTTTTTCAATTAATCATAAAACTATTTCTATTGTTTAATTACTTTAAAATTACCTACTTTTTCATTTATAGTTACTTGCACCAAATAAGTACCAGAGGCCAAATTATACATATCTAATTTTGATTCTAAAGTACTTGGTTTTTTAGAAATTACCCTTTGTCCTAATGTATTATAAACATTTACTATAGAAATATCTTTACTGGAAACTAGGGTCAATTCATCATTATTTACTGGGTTAGGATAGTAAATAAACCCGATACTTTCAAGTCCATCAACATTTGAAGATTTTACTCCTGTCAATTTATAATTGTCTATTCCTAATCCCCAAGTTAAAGAGTCTTCATCATCATAGATAAATTTCACTTTAAACTCATTATTAATGTATTGACTAACGTCGATGGTACTTGTTGTGCTCTCACCACTATTCTCTTCGTTTGTATCATTAGATACTGTCAACACATTCCTCCAGTCTGTACCATCCCAAACATTGACCGTAAACTTACCATCATTAGAAAAAGTTCTAAGGTTATAGATAATTTCAAGACTAGCTTCTGCTACACTCTCTTTAATCAAATCTATTGAAGGGCTTGTTAATGAAACCACATTATGATTAAAGTCTCCTGATTTATAATCGTTAAAAACTACGCCACCAGATTGAAAAGAAGTTGGATTTTGAATACCACTACCTTTTAAATTACCAGTATAACCAAACTCCCATGAATGTCCACTTTCTGCTTCTGTAGTTGACCAACCATCAGGTAAACTAGATGCGTTGAAATTTTCTTCCTGTAATTGTGCATTCGCCATAATACTCATGAAGAATACAATATATATATAATTTAATTTTTTCATTTGTTCTAAGTTTTGTTTTTTTATTGACTTATATTTCTATCTCAACACGTTGTACAAAAATACCTATGTTGCCAGCTGCATCAACTACCGTCCACTCTCTAACTAACAGATCAGCTCCATCTCTTGCATTAACACACTTAGTTAATGATGCTTCCATTTTTATATCTCCACTTCCGTTACCTTGATATGAAGACCAAAAACCAATACTATACATTCCGTTTTTTAATCCTTTTTCCATATAGTTTGTATTGGCTGTACTAATCAATTCAAGATTTGAATTTGCATTATTTCCAAAACCGCTTAAGGTATAAGCTTTATTAAAATCAATAGCTGCATACTTGCGTAAAACATTATCTGCATCACTACCTGTTTGTCCACCAGAACCAGTCCAAGTAGAATAATTTACCAATTCATCAAAGAAGATTTCAGTATTCCAACCAGAATTAGGATTAGCATTATCAACTATACGTCCATAAATTTTAGTCGAACCATAAATTTCTTGTGAGTAATACCCTTTATTCCAATGGTATTTTTTATCATTTAATAAAATATTTGAATCGGCTACATTCGCAAAATCAATTTCACAAGATTCTCTACTGTAGTATTCATTATATTCAATAGTTACATCTGAACAATTATCAGAAAAAGTTACTTCTGGTAATTGATTCATATCTTCAATAATAATATGATCAATTAAATTATCAGCAGTTGGTAGCTCTGTGTCAAACTCAACACAACTACATCTTACATTTGTTTTTACAGCACCACCCATTACCCATGATTGCCCATTAACAGTTTGTCCATTCTTTCCATTTCTAGTATCAATTCTTATTTCAATCTCATTTACAGATCCAGCCACATTAGTTAATTCTAACTCAAAAACTTTAATACAACATTGACCTGAAGGAAAACTATTAATAGTTTCAGTCAATTCTGAAAAGCTACCATCAGCTGCAGAAACTTCAATATGTACATACCTTCCATCAGGTGTTAATTCTGATATAGGCAATTCAACTGTTACTGTCCTAGGACCAGAATCTGTTTGAATAGGGATTGTTGTTGTTTGAATATCATTATATCCACTTAATGCCGTAAATACTCCAGAACTAGCAACGCCATTATTCATTTTTCTAAAAACATAGGCCAACATAGATTGTGCGTAACTTGCACTTGTAGTGTTGATGTAATTTACCGCTGTAGTTGCAGGTAATTCAGCTCTATAATACCAAACATTTGAACTACCACCCGCAGGTACTGTTCTATTGGCTGTATAAAGATTTCCTGCTGCATCTTGTATCTCAATGGTATTTCCAGGATTATTACCCTTATATACTATTTCAACAACGATACGTTCTATATTATTGTTATTCCCTATATTTAATGATGCTGGAACATTATTCTTTAAGCCTAGGCTCAATAACTCTACTTCAATTCCATCATCACAAGTATATGACCATCCTGGGTCAGATAGACTTGTAATACTATTAGATTTAACAGCAATTTTTTCAGAAGTAGGTAGAATACCTTCTTTTGAAAAAGCAGTTAAATGCGTTAGAAACAATACAAACATAAAGGTTTGTAATACATAATTTTTTTTCATGTCTTTTAAGTTTAGATTAGCGTTTAGCATAAAAAGAATTCTTATAATTCTGATTATTTATTATATAACACCTTAATATGAAAAACTCCTACCCTATAAATATTTTTTTTGCATCTATCTATTTATTTTTACATAATTTAAAATGAATGGGTATTTCAAAAGCTTATTCTTATTGTTTTTTACCTCACAGAGGTAATCGTAGATATCTAAAATAATCATGTGGTTTACATCTTAATATTTTTCTATCTTTGCCCTTATGAATTCAAAAATTATAGCCAATGGTATTTTAAGGGCAATTGCCATTATACTTGGACTTATACTCCTACTCTATTTCTTATTTAAAATACAATCTGTTTTAGTATATATTATAATAGCAGCGGTACTTTCACTGGTTGCAAGACCTATTATTATATTTTTACGGAGAAAATTTAAATTTCCCAATATATTGGCCGTTGTTGTAAGTATGTTATTGTTTTTGGGATTGATTTTCGGATTGATTTCCATGTTTATACCCTTAATTGTAAAACAAGGACAAAACCTTTCTTTATTAGACATTAATCAACTAGAATATAATATTGAACATTTATTAACCCAAGCCAATGATTACTTTTTAGCAAGAGATATTAATATACTAGATCAATTAAAAAGCGTAGACATTTTTTCAAATTTTAAAGCTATTCCTAATTTATTAAATTCAGTAGTCAGTGCAGTTGGAAGTCTAAGCATTGGCCTTTTCTCAGTATTATTTATTTCCTTCTTTTTAATGAAGGATAGTGACATTCTAAACAAGAGTTTATTAGTCTTAGTACCTGATAATAGCGAACATAGATTCCAAAAATCATTTGAAAAAATTAAAGATTTATTATCTCGTTACTTTATCGGATTATTATTTCAAATCACAATTTTATTTGTACTCTATACCATCATTTTATTAATATTCAGAGTCGACAATGCCATTGTCATTGCTTTTTTATGTGCCTTACTAAATTTAATTCCCTATATAGGCCCTTTAATTGGTGGTATATTGATGATAACCTTAACCATGACAAGTAATTTGACATTAGATTTTCAGTTACAAATACTACCAACTACTATTTATGTAATGATAGGTTATACCATTGCTCAGTTAATCGATAACTTTTTTAGTCAACCTTTTATATTTTCGCAAAGTGTAAAATCACATCCCTTAGAAATATTTTTGATTATCATTATTGGAGGGTTACTCTTTGGTGTGATAGGAATGATTGTAGCCGTTCCTTCTTATACAGCTATAAAAGTCATTTTGAAAGAATTTTTAGATGAGAATAAGATAGTAAAATCACTAACGAAAGACTTATAAATGTCATTTTGAGAAATGCGAGAAATCTCTAATTTGAATCCAGCAATACTACATAAAGAAGTCCAAGAATTTATCGAGAATAATCTTAATGTGGATATTGCAAAACTAATCTTTAAAGGTAGTCCTTTTAACAATATTACTATTCAAGAATTAGTTGAACAAATAGAGTCTAAAGTTAAATCAAAGAGCAAGTTACCATTTTTTTACAAAACTTCAAACCTGTATTATCCCAACAAATTAAACATTGAACAAACTTCTTCAGAAATAACTGCAGATTATAAGGCGAATATTATTTCAGGTAACAGCATTATTGATCTTACCGGAGGCTTTGGCGTTGATTGTTTCGCTTTCGAGGAAACCTTTAAAAAGGTAACACATTGTGAGATAAATAGCAAACTTTCAGCAATAGTAGCACATAATTTTAAGTTACTTAAAAAGGACATTAAAGTAGTCAATGAAGACGGGGTACATTATCTACAAACCCAAAATAAGGAGTATGATTGGATCTATATTGATCCGTCAAGAAGAAATGACGTAAAAGGAAAGGTCTTTTTATTAAAAGACTGCTTACCCAATGTTCCTAAAAATTTAGATGCTTTATTTGAATTTACCGATAATATTCTCATCAAAGCTTCACCAATGTTAGATATTAGCAGTGCTATTAATGCATTAAACTTTGTAAAGGAAACCCATGTTATTGCTGTTCAAAATGAAGTGAAAGAATTACTTTTTATATTGGAAAAGTCGTATTCAGGTAGCATTGCAGTCAAGACAATTAATTTTACAAAAGATACTCAACAAATTTTCGAGGCAACATTTAAAAGTAACGCTAATGCTGATTTTTTCTTGGTACAAACATATCTATACGAACCGAATAGTGCCATATTAAAAGCGGGATTATTTAATGAAATATCACTTCAATTAAAATTAAATAAACTACACATTAATAGTCATTTATACACGTCTAAAAAAATAATTGCATTTCCAGGAAGACGATTTGAAATAATACAACAAGTACCCTATCATCTAAAAACAATAAAAAAAGAACTTCAAATGTCTCAGGCCAATATAACAGTCAGGAATTTTCCCGAATCTGTAGCTCAAATCCGCAAAAAAACAAAATTTAAAGAGGGTGGCGATACATACCTTTTCTTTACTACAGACCTTAGCAATAAACACATTGTATTACTTTGTAAAAAAGTTTAACAAAATCAGTTCAATAAATCCTTTAATATTTTAGTATTTTAGTGCTTTTAATTATTAAAAATGGCAAACAAAAATATACGCTCACTATCCCACAGAAAAGAATTAGATGATAATCTTTTTGAAAATATAGCAGAATTAGCTAAACGGTCTGCTAAACAAGAAGAATATCATGAATTGGCTGAAAGATTTATGGTTGACGATTCTGTTGTTTTGGGGACAGCTTCGTTTTATGATTTTTTAAAACCAGAAAACCAGCATAAATCGGTACATGTTTGTAACGGAACAGCATGTATGGTAGCGGGAACCCAACAAAAACTAACAGAAAATCTCGAAAGTTTTGTAGGGACTGATAAAATTGGTCATGCACCTTGTTTAGGGCATTGCCATCATAGTCATGCGTTTATATATGATGATAAAACGTATTCTGCCAACACTACAGATGAATTAGAAAAAATACTTTCCAAAAATGTCAGTTCGACCACTACCGATAGCTATCGGTACGAGAACCTTTACAATGTAGGTTGCAATACAACACCTATCCTAACTGCTAGCGTTGATGATATTTCAAATTTTTACGCTTTAACGGATAGATTTAAAGACAAACCCAAACAAGTTATTGATGAACTAAAAGTGTCTAATTTACGAGGTCGTGGTGGAGCAGGGTTCCCATTCTATTTTAAATTAGATGCTGTAATTAAAGAATCCTCTGATCAAAAATATATCGTTTGTAATGCAGACGAAGGTGATCCTGGAGCTTATTCTGATATGTATTTGATGGAACACCAACCTCATAAAGTCCTTTTCGGGATGATAATGACCGGACTTACCGTAGGTGCTAATACAGGCGTGATATATATTCGGGGTGAATATCCAGATTCTATTCGCAAAGTAAATGCTGCCATTGAAGAATTAAAAAAATTAAATCTGTTAAACGGATTCCGATTTAAGATCATACGAGGACAAGGATCATACATTTGCGGCGAAGAGACGGCTTTATTAAATTCTATCGAAGGTTTGCGTCCTGAAGTTCGTGTTCGTCCACCGTATCCTGCTCAATATGGTTTATATGGTAAACCTACGGTGCTTTCAAATGTAGAAACTTTTGCAAATGTACATTGGATACTTGAAAATGGTGGTGCTGCCTATGCAAATCTGGGTAATGGAAAGTCTACCGGAACAAAATTAGTATCGCTAGATAGTTTTTTCAACAGACCCGGAATGTATGAAATAGAAATGGGGACTTCATTAAAAACTGTGTTTGATGAATATGGAAAAGAATTTAAATCGGATGTAAAAGCAGTACAGATTGGTGGTCCACTTGGAGGCATTGTGCCCATTCAAAAAATAAATGAATTAACATTAGATTTTGAATCATTTGCCAGTCAAGGCTTTTTATTAGGCCATGCCAGTGTAGTTTCAATTCCGTCTAATTTTCCTATGGTTCAGTTTTTAGAACACTTATTAGAATTTACAGCAGATGAATCTTGCGGTAAATGTTATCCTTGTAGAATAGGATCACATCGCGGTTACGAAATGCTGAAGAAAGCACAGCATGAAAACTATAAAATTGACCGTCAGTTATTTGATGATTTGATTGAAACCTTAGAAATTGGTTCTTTGTGTGCGTTAGGCGGTGGCATTCCGTTGCCAATTAAAAATGCACTGCAATATTTTGACGATGAACTAAAAGGTTATTTCACGTAACAATTTAATTGTTACACTAAGATTCACAAAGTTGCACAAAGCCACACAAAGAAAAAATGACAGAGGAGAGAATATCTAATATAATAATTGGAAAAGCTATCGAAGTACATAGAGCTCTTGGTCCTGGATTATTAGAATCAGCTTATCAAGAGTGTTTGTATTATGAACTTATTAATGAGCATTTAAAAGTAGATAAAGAAAAAGCATTGCCCATTATTTATAAAGATATTAAATTAGATCATGGTTATAGGATAGATTTATTGGTAGAAAATAAAGTAGTCATTGAACTAAAAACAGTTGAATTTTTAACAGACGTTCATACTGCTCAAATATTAACTTACATGAAATTAGGCAACTATAATCTAGGATTATTATTAAATTTTCATGTAAAACTTTTAAAAGAAGGAATTAAAAGATTCAAAATTTAAACTTAGTGAATCTTCGAGTTTCTTCGTGAAACTTTGTGAAATAACTTATGAAAGCATATATAAACAACATAGCATACAATATACAGGAAGGTGAAACCATTCTTGAATTCGTTAGAAGAATTGAAAGTAGAGATGCCATTCCTACTATGTGTCAAGATGATCGATTAGAGAACTTTGGCTCCTGTAGAGTATGTTCGGTAGAAGTTGCTCGTGAAAAAGACGGATTAACCAAAACAATGGCTTCTTGTCATACCCCGGCTACTGAAGGACTATATATTTATCACGATACTGATAAAATGAAACGATTGCGTAAAAATATTGTTGAATTGGTATTGTCTGATTATCCATCCGACAAAGTTTTTGCTCCAAATGATAAAAAACCTACTGAATTTCAAAAGACAATTGCACAAATTGGCATTCCGAATGTTCGCTATCCAAAAGGTGACAATCATTTAGATATTGAGCCTGATAGAGCACATCCTTATATAAAATCAGACCTATCACAATGTATCAATTGTTATCGTTGTGTTAGAGCCTGTGAAGAAATTCAAGGTGAAATGATCTTAGGAATGTCTGGGCGTGGATTCGCCACCAACATTATTAAAGGATTTGATACTACTTTTGACGAGTCTGCTTGTGTTTCTTGTGGTGCTTGTGTTCAAACATGTCCTACAGAAGCTTTAACGGATAAATTTGAAACTAAAACCTTGATTGCCGATAAAACTGTGCGAACAACATGTACCTATTGCGGAGTAGGTTGCCAACTAGATGTTTCTGTTATTAATGGTGAAATTAAAGGTATTCAAGCTCCTGAAACCGCTGAAGTAAACGAAGGTCATACTTGTTTAAAAGGAAGATTCGCTTTTCAATTCTATAACCATCCAGATCGCTTACGAGAGCCGATGATCAAGAAAAATGGAAAATTTGAAGTTGTCACTTGGGATAAAGCTTATGACTTTATTGCTTCTAAATTAATCGAAATTAAGAATAAATACGGCGTAGATGCCATTGGTGGTATATCTTCATCGAGAGCAACCAATGAAGAGAATTATTTGATGCAAAAAATGATTCGTGTTGCAATTGGCACCAATAATATTGATGGTTGTGCCCGTGTGTGCCATGCTCCTACTGCTTATGGTATGCAGCAAGCGTTCGGTACTGGTGCTGCTACTAATTCTGTAGAAGATCTAAAAGATACTGATGCTATCTTTTTATTTGGTGCAAACCCTGTAAAGGGCCATCCGGTAACCGGTGCAAAAATTAAACAAGCATTTATGAAAGGCACAACGTCTATTGTTGTTGATCCTATCAAAACGAAATTGGCAGCATTGGCCACTTATTTTTTACAGATTCGTCCGGGTACAAATGTTGCCATTCTAAATATGATTGCACATTATATTGTCAAAGAAAATCTGGTTAAACCTGAATTTATAGAGAGCTATACTGAATTATATGACGATTTTAAAGAACATGTAATTCATTTGGATATGGATGAGCTTTCTACGCTTACCGGAGTTGATAAAGCATTGGTTAGAGAAGCTGCCATTGGGTACGCTACGGCGGATAGAGCTATGGAATTTCATGGATTAGGTGTTACTGAACATTTTCAAGGAAGTAAAACCGTTATGCTACTTTCAAACATTGCTATGATGACGGGTAATATTGGTAGAAAAGGTGTAGGATTGAACCCGTTACGGGGACAAAACAATGTACAAGGAGCTGCTGATATGGGGGTACAACCACATCAAGGAGCCGGTTATATGGATGTAAATAAACCTGAAATACAAGCCTATTACGCTGAAAAATATGGGATAGAAAAAATGCCTGAAAAAGAAGGGTTAAAAATTCCGAAAATGCTAGATGCCGCATTAGAAGGTAAGATAAAAGCATTGTATATCATGGGTGAAGACACCATTATGACAGACCCGAATTCAAATCACAGTATCAAAGCTTTTGAAAAACTAGAATTAATTGTGGTTCAAGAATTATTTATGACTGCCACTACAGAAATGGCTGATGTAGTTTTACCCGCGTCTTCCTATTTTGAAAAGAACGGCACATTTACAAATGGTGAACGTCGTGTACAGCGGGTAAATAAAGTTGTTGAACCTATTGGCGATACAAAGCCCGATGGGCAAATCATTATTGACATGATGTATAAATTAGGTTATGAACAACCAACCGGTAAAATATATGATGCAGCAAAAGTAATCGAAGAAATAGCTGATGTAATTCCGTTTATGAAAGGATTGACCTGGGAAGGCTTAGGCACAAATGGACTGCAATGGCCAATAAAAGAAGATGGATCGGATACAAAAATGTTACATGTTGATGGTGCCTTTAAAAAAGGAAAAGGAAAGTTTCATCATTTTGACTTTGAGGAAAGTCCTGAAATTGTTGAGCATGGCGCACATTATCCATTCATATTAACTACTGGTAGAGAATTAGAACATTATAATTCAGGTACGATGACACGTAGAACGGACAATCAAGTAATTTTAGGTAAAGATTATCTAGAAGTTCACCCTCGAGATGCAAAGGACAAAGGAATTGCCGATAAAGATATGGTTCGAATATTTTCTGACAGGGGAAGTGTAAATATTCCTATCAAATACTCTAAAAATGTAAAAAGAGGCATTTTAAGAACTACGTTTCATCAACCCGAAGTTTTTATAAATATTATTACCGGAAGTGTTGGCGATAAAGAAACCATGACCCCTGAATACAAAGTGGTTGCTGTAGATTTTGAAAAAGTTTAAAAACTATTTATGCAAACATTCAACTACGAAGCTTTACAGGTTAAGAATGGCGTTACTAAAAAAGTAGAGGATTCACTTGTTATAGAAGCGGCCTTACAAATAAATATCAATAGTGAACCTTATACTGTAGTTATGCGTACTCCCGATGAAGATGCCGAACTCATTAGAGGTTTGTTGTATGCCGAGGATATTTATAAAAGCATCGAACCTTTAAAACTGGAAGTCGTAGAAGCTTCAGAAAATGGATTTTGCATTATTAATGCGACTATCCCTAAAGATAAACTTGGTAAAGGTTATCTAAATAAACGCACATTACTTTCTGTATCATCTTGTGGTATTTGTGGCAAACAAAAATTAGAAGATATTCAATTGAATGGGAGCAAGTTAGATAATAACACTTCATTTTCTACTTTAAATTTGAAAGAGTTGTTTAACGCTATGAAAAAGCAACAAATTGTTTTTGATAAAACTGGTGGATCTCATGCCGCAGCAATATTTGACAGTGATAAAAACTTGATAGCACTTTACGAAGATATAGGCAGACATAATGCCGTTGATAAAGCGGTTGGTAGTTTGTTAATGAAACGGGAATTAGATAAGGCTAGTATACTTTTGGCAAGCGGAAGAGTATCTTATGAGATTATCTCAAAAGCCTTTATTGCTAAAATACCAGTTATAGCTGCTGTCTCTGCTTGCTCCTCACTAGCGGTTGATTTTGCCAAAGAATTTGGGATTCAATTAATAGGATTTTCTAGAAAAAATGACGCTATGGTATATGCAAATCCTAATTCTAATATATAGTCTTGGTAACCATAGACATAGAGACAATAGTAAACTTTTTTAAAATACTATCCATTATAAACGCCCATGGCATCATATTTAGCCATGCGTTCTTTAATTAGATCTTTTGTAGGTAAACTCTTAAGTTCATTGTAGGCCTTTAAAATTTGTTTTTGCACAATTAAAAAAGCTTCCTCTCTATTACTATGAGCTCCTCCAAATGGCTCTTTAATAATACTATCAATAAGTTTGAGTTTTTTCATGTCTTTTGCCGTAAGCTTTAAAGCCTCCGCTGCCTTTTGCTTATGTTCCCAACTACGCCATAAAATTGAAGAACACGATTCAGGAGAAATTACCGAATACCATGTGTTTTCCATCATATAAACCTTATCTCCAACGGCAATTCCCAATGCACCTCCTGATGCACCTTCACCAATAATAACAGTTATAATTGGTGTTTTTAAAATAGTCATTTCATATATATTCCTGGCAATAGCTTCTCCTTGTCCTCGCTCTTCTGCTTCCATACCTGGATATGCACCAGGAGTATCTACCAAAGTAACTACTGGAATTCCAAATTTTTCCGCCATTTTCATAAGCCTTAATGCCTTTCGATATCCTTCTGGATTCGCCATTCCAAAATTACGATATTGACGTGTTTTAGTATTATAGCCTTTTTGCTGTCCGATAAACATAAAAGATTGGTTTCCAATTTTACCCAAACCACCAATCATGGCTTTATCATCTTTTACATTCCTATCACCATGCAATTCCATAAAAGTACCTTTGGTAAAGGCATTTATAAAGTCTAAGGTGTAAGGTCTTGAAGGATGTCGTGACAATTGTACACGCTGCCATGCCGTCAAGTTTTTATAAATATCAGTTTTAGTTTTTTTTAATTTTTTCTCAATCTGTTCACAAGTTTCAGTAACATCAACATCGCTTTCTTTACCAATAATCACGCATTTTGATAGTTGTTCTTCTAGTTCTTGTATAGGTTTTTCAAATTCTAAATACTCCATATATGCATTGAGTTAGTCATACAAATATATATAAACTATTTTACCCGTTTAATAAACATGAACTTATTTAAGATAAAAAAATATATTATGCTTAAATACCATTCAAAATCAATTATTTAGACCCGGATTATGAAATAGAGTTATGTTATGAGTTACGAAAGCAGAACCCACCTGCCGGTGAGGCAGGTAAAATAAGATGTTTTACAAAATTAAGTGCCCCGAGTACTCGAGGTCGCCACGGTTAATTTTGAAAACGAAGCGAAACGACTTATTATGAAGTGATTTCTGAACAGAATAGGATGGCATTGTATAATCCGGGTTAAACATTTATTCATCGGCGATCAATCTTAAATCTCTATTTTTAAACGTTATATTTGACTGTGGAAATAATTAAATCAGATTTAAAGAACAAAACTATTATAAGGAATAATATATTTATCCATCCAAAAATTAAATACTAAAATGAAAATATATACCAAAACAGGCGATAAAGGATTAACATCTCTATATGGTGGCACTAGAGTTCATAAAAACCATTTACGGATAGAGGCTTATGGCACAGTAGACGAATTAAATTCGCATATAGGACTGCTTAGAGATCAAGAAATCGATACTACTACATCTAATAATTTATTAAAAATACAAAATGAATTATTTACAATTGGAGCAATGTTGGCAACACCTCCCGAAAAAGAGACTTTAAAAAACGGTAAAGAACGCTTAACCATTGCCAAAATTTCAGAAAGTGATATTCAATTTTTAGAACAAGAAATTGATCGTATGGAAAAACTATTACCAACAATGACTCATTTTATTTTACCTGGCGGGCATCAAACAGTGTCATTCTGTCATATAGCCAGATGTGTATGCAGGCGTTCGGAGCGACTAACTGTTCATCTAGACCAAAATGAACCAATAAATGGCATTATTATAACTTATCTAAATAGACTTTCTGACTATCTTTTTGTATTGGCACGAAAATTGACCTTAGACAACAAAGCACAGGAAAGACCTTGGCTTCCAAATAAAAAAAATTAGTTTAGAAAAAGGTAAAAAAAATACGTTCTTTATATATTAAAAAAAATACATAAAAAAACTTGCTTTTTTGCTTAAAAAAATTACTTTTGCAAAATCATAAAAGATTATTATAATATGTATTGGACTTTAGAACTTGCATCCTATTTAAGTGATGCTCCTTGGCCAGCTACCAAAGATGAATTAGTAGATTATGCTATTAGAACTGGTGCACCACTCGAAGTTGTAGAAAACTTACAAGCTATTGAAGATGAAGATGACTCTTACGAGGCTATTCAAGAGATATGGCCTGATTATCCAACGGATGAAGATTTCCTTTGGAATGAGGATGAATATTAAAACAAAATAAAGTCTCATTTGAGACTTTTTTTTTTAAATTAAAACTCCTTTTATTACAAACTCTATAATCCTTTTTTTGGTTAAGGAGATAAAAATAATGTTGCACTTAGATTAGTATTTTTAAACCGTAAAGGTTAGTAATCAAAAGAAAAAAGATTTGATTTCAAAACCGAATTGCATTTTTATCTAATAAATAAGCGTAAAAATGAGTTCAATAATTAACAATCCAAACTTACAGTTTTTGTATATTTGGATGATTTATTTTTAAAGAATAAATATTTAGATTAAATATAATATTTCTTAAAGGTTAGAACATATTTCAAATAGAATTTTATACCAATTAATCGAAGGTATTATCTATAAATATTGAAACTGATTCAATATTAAAACATAAAAAATTATGAGTATTTTAAATTCAGTATTAAAAGTTTTTGTTGGTGACAAAAATAAAAAGGACTTAAGGGAGTTACAACCCATTGTAGAAAGTGTAAGAGCTTTTGATGCTCAAATGGAAGATCTTTCATTAGATGGATTAAGAAATAAAACATTAGAGTTTAAGCAAAAGATTGGAGATGCTAGAAAATCTTTTGATGATACTATTTCAGCATTAAATGCAGAAATTGAAACTGCACATATTGATCGTAAAGAAGAAATTTATAAAGAGATTGACACCTTAAAAGAAGAGGCTTATCAGGCTAGTGAAACAGTTCTAAATGAAATTCAACCAGAAGCATTTGCTGTGGTTAAAGAAACAGCAAAGCGTTTTGCGAATAATACTTCCTTAAAAGTAAAGGCGACACCTTTTGATAGAGAAATTTCAGCCACAAACGATTATGTTGTTTTAGAAGGAGAAGAGGCCATTTGGAAGAACTCATGGGATGCTGTAGGTAAACCAATTACTTGGGATATGGTGCATTATGATGTTCAATTGATCGGTGGTTCTGTATTACATCAAGGTAAGATCGCTGAAATGATGACGGGTGAAGGTAAGACCTTAGTCGCTACTTTACCTTTATATCTAAATGCGTTGACAGGTAATGGCGTGCATGTAGTTACAGTAAATGATTATTTAGCCAAACGTGATGCCGCTTGGATGGGTACTATCTTTGAATTTCATGGTTTAAGTATAGATTGTATTGATTACCACCAACCTAATTCTGATGCTAGAAGAAAAGCTTATAATGCTGATATTACTTATGGAACCAATAACGAATTTGGTTTTGATTACTTGCGTGACAACATGGCTCATTCGCCTAAAGATTTAGTACAACGTCCACATAATTATGCCATTGTAGATGAAGTAGATTCCGTTTTAATTGACGATGCACGTACGCCTTTAATTATTTCTGGCGCTACACCTCAAGGTGATAGACATGAATTTAATGAGTTAAAACCTAAAGTTGACAGTATTGTAAATATGCAGCGAACATTTTTAACGGGAGTTTTGGCAGATGCTAAAAAAATGATTGCTGAGGATAATACTAAAGAAGGTGCTTTTAATTTATTAAGAGTTTACCGTGGTTTACCAAAAAATAAGGCCTTGATAAAATTCTTAAGTCAAGAAGGAATTAAACAACTATTGCAGAAAACTGAGAATTTCTATATGCAGGATAACAATCGCGAAATGCCAAAAATTGATGAGGCTCTATATTTTGTGATTGATGAGAAAAATAATTCTATTGAGTTGACAGATAAAGGTATTGAACACTTGTCGGGGAACCAAGATAAAGGAGATAACTTTTTTGTATTACCTGATATAGGGATAGAAATTGCTAAAATTGAAAAGGAAAAAGAAAGTCCCGAAGATAAAGCAAAAGCGAAAGATGAATTATTTAGGGATTTTAGTATTAAAAGTGAGCGAATACATACTTTAAATCAATTACTAAAAGCATATACCCTATTTGAAAAAGACGTTGAATACGTTTTGATGGATGATAAAATTAAAATCGTTGATGAGCAAACTGGTCGTGTGATGGATGGTAGACGATATTCTGATGGCTTACATCAAGCTATTGAAGCAAAAGAAAATGTTAAGATTGAAGATGCAACACAGACCTATGCTACAGTAACATTACAGAATTATTTTAGAATGTACAACAAATTATCCGGTATGACCGGTACTGCTGTTACTGAAGCAGGTGAATTTTGGGAGATCTATAAATTAGATGTTGTAGAAATACCTACCAATATGCCTTTAATTCGTAAAGATAAAGAAGACTTAATATACAAGACCAAACGTGAAAAATACAATGCTGCTATTGATGAAATAGTAAGATTGGTAGAAGATAAACGTCCGGTTTTAGTAGGTACAACTTCAGTAGAGATCTCTGAATTACTCGGTAGAATGTTAACCATTCGAAAAATTCCGCATAATGTATTAAATGCAAAATTACATAAAAAAGAAGCTGATATTGTTGCAGAAGCCGGTAATCCTGGGGTAGTTACTATTGCGACAAATATGGCAGGTCGAGGTACAGATATTAAATTATCAGATGAAGTTAAAAGCTATGGTGGTTTGGCTATAGTAGGTACTGAACGACATGATTCTCGTCGTGTAGATAGACAATTACGTGGTCGAGCCGGACGTCAAGGAGATCCAGGTTCTTCTCAATTCTATGTCTCTTTAGAAGATAACTTAATGCGTTTGTTTGGTTCTGAACGCGTGGCTAAGATGATGGATAGAATGGGACTTAAAGAAGGAGAGATGATTCAACATTCAATGATTTCTAAGTCTATTGAAAGAGCCCAAAAGAAAGTAGAAGAAAATAATTTTGGAATTAGAAAAAGATTATTAGAATATGATGATATTATGAATGCTCAGCGTGAAGTGGTTTATAAACGTCGTCGTCATGCTTTATATGGAGAACGTTTACAAGTAGATATTGTAAATATGGTTTATGAAACGTGTGAGTCTATTGTACTGGAAAATAAAGCAGTTAATGATTATTCTAATTTTGAATTTGAATTGATTAGATTTTCATCTACTTCTTCTCCTTTTAGTAAAGAAGAATTTGAACAAAAATCAGAACAAGAACTAACCAATGATTTATTCGATGTAGTTTATAAGCATTATCAAGAAAAAATAGCACGTAATGCAGAAGCAGTTTTCCCGGTAATAAAAGATGTTTATGAAAAACAAGGTAATCAATATGAACGTATTGCCGTGCCTTTTACTGATGGTGTAAAAACATTAAACGTAGTAACCAATCTTAAAGATGCTTATGATTCTGAAGGGAAACAATTGGTAACTGATTTTGAAAAGAATATTTCATTAGCTATTATTGACGAAACTTGGAAAGATCATCTGCGTCAAATGGATGAATTAAAGCAATCTGTTCAAAATGCCACTTACGAACAAAAAGACCCTTTATTGGTATATAAATTTGAGGCATTTGAATTATTCAAAAAAATGCTTACTAAGGTAAATAAAGAAGTGCTTTCATTCTTATTTAAAGGTGAATTGCCAAATCAAAACTCACAACAAATATCACAGGCTAAAGAACAAAAACGAGAAAAAGTACAGATTAGTAAAGCAGATTTTAGGAGTCCAACTCAAGATACCTCTACCAATCAAACACAAGAACAACAAGTTACTGAAACGATTGTTCGATCAGAACGTAAAATAGGTAGAAATGAGCATGTTACTATTAAAAATGTAATGAATGGCGAAAGCAAAGATGTAAAATACAAACAAGCCATTCCACTGATTGAAAAGGGTGAATGGGTGTTGGTGGAATAGTTAGTAGTTTTTAATTAAAGGAAAATAAATTAAAATATAATTAAGATGAAATGTCCTGTTGATGGTTACGAGTTAGAGCGAAAAATTTATGAGAATTCCGTTGAAGTGGATGCTTGTAATGATTGTAATGGTATTTGGTTAGATACTAATGAATTAGAAAAAATTCAGAACATTAAATTGAATGATTATAAAGAGGAACTTGACCGAATCCCTGATTATGTTGGGAAATCTATTTTAATGGCAAAATCCAAAGATAAACCTTTGGTGGCTTGTCCTAAATGCCATACTGAATTGGAACGAAGAGAATATGGTTACTGCTCACAAATTTATATAGATTCTTGCATTAATGGACATGGCGTCTGGCTTGATAAAAATGAACTTAAGGATTTAGAAGTTTTCTATGAAAGGTCAAGAATGGAAACATCTAGTATGAGAAAAGGATTTTTCAGAAGTCTTTTAACCTGAGTTCGATTATTCTTTAGGGTTCAGACCGTCTATAAATGGTGAGTTTCAACTAAAAATGATGAAGTAATAGCACGCTATTACTTCATCATTTTTAGGAAGAAAATCTCTGTTTAGAGGTGGAATAGTAAATATTTTTTCCTAAAATCCAATATACGGTGTTGTCATCATTTGATATAGCCAGCTATATCTGCATGATAACGCCTTGTCTATTAAATTTTATGAAAATCTGAACCTCCAAATAATAATCGAACTCAGGTTTCTAGATATTTTCAAATAAGAAATCATTTATTTTTAAAAATTAGATCCAATGTTTTTTGACGTTGGATTTTTTTTGTTTCCGTTTCAATAAATTTCTCAACAGTATAAATATTTTTAGGAACCTCAAACTTGTTTAGAGAAGTTAAGTTTGAAATCTTAAATTTCAAATTTTGAAGTTTGAAGCTTACATCTTGAATCTCTATAACTAAAATCAACTTCTTTCCTAAAACATCATCAGGAACACCTGCCACAAAAAAACGATTATCTATGACTGCTGATAACTTATCCTCAATTTGTTCAGGGATTAATTTTACACCTCCCGAATTGATAATAGTATCATATCTACCTAGCCACTTAAATTCTGTAGTTGAAATCAACTCCACTAAATCATTTGTAATAATTTCTGTGTCTGAAATTTTAGGAGCGTTGATGATTAAACAATTTCTATAGTCTTTTGAGATGTTGATGTGTGGAAGAACTGTATAATGAGATGCTGAAACAATCCCGAAAACTTTCGGGACAGTATGACAAGAAGCATTTAACAGCTTTACGGCTGTATGAGTAATCGTTTCTGTCATACCATAGGTAGCAAAAATAGCTGTTGTAACATTTTGTAATTTTTCAAATAATGTCTTAGAAACTGGAGCTCCTCCAACAATTAATTTTTTTATTCTGTGTAGATCTGGCAAAGAATTCTCTAACTGTAATGGTACCATCGCAGAAAAATCATAATCCTTCCTTATACCAACTAACGGATTTGAACTAGGTTCAACTACATCTAAATGCCATCCTAAAGTTAATGCTCTTACTAGCATCATTTTTCCTGCAATATAATTTGGAGACAAACATAATAATGCTTTTGTCTTTTCGTGTGCTTTAAAATAATCTCCTGTAGCCAAAGCACTATTAACCATAAATTCTTTTTTAAGTTGAATAGTGGTAGGTTTTCCTGTTGAGCCCGAAGTTTGTACTTTGATAAGATCAGAAGTGTCAAACCATCGTTTTAAAAAAGCAGCTACATCATTTGAAATTGTTTTTGAAAATATGAACAATTCTTCAACGTTTTTAAATGATTTTTCGTTAAGGATAAAGTTTTTATGCAATTTCGTACAACTCATAATATGGATTCCCTCTGCAAATTAATCTATTCTTCGACTATTAAAGTAGGTTCTTCAACCTTACCAAACAATTTTTCTGACCAATTTTTCCATCCATATTTTCTTGAAAAAATAAGTAAAATAATAGGATACAATACAAAAACCGGCAAATAGGTTTCCCAACCTAATGAAGGTTCAGAAGTGTCTATATATAAGGCTTCTGTTTGAAAAGCTGTCCAATCTGTCGTTACAATTATGGCAGCTACTATATTATTTGCTGCATGCATGCCTAATGCTATTTCTGTACCTTCATCCATTAAAGTGGTAATTCCAAATAATAAACCAGTACCTATGTAAAAGACCATAACGCCCTGACCCAATTTTTCTACTTCTGGATTAGCACCATGTAATAAACCAAAAATTAAAGATGTAACAATCAATGGCAACCATCTATTTTTTGCTAATACTCCTAGTCCCTGCATGAGGTAACCTCTCATTAGTAATTCTTCAAAACTTGTTTGCAATGGAATAAAAATTAAAGAAATCACAACTAAAATGAAAAACGGTATTGGTTTAAAATTCCATACTAAATTTTCATCATCTAATAAAATACCTACTACTATAAAACCTACGGAAATAAAGAACCATAATAAAAACGAAAAAGATACTCTATGCCAATCAACCCTTTTTCTACTCGTGGTTATATCCCTTATTGTTTTTTTATGCAAAAATTTTACACCTATAATCAAACCCAATAAACCAGTAATTAAAGTTAATAAGGCTAAAAATAAATATAAATTAGAGTCTATACCTAAACTTGCAAAGGCATCTTTCCCTGCCTCCACAAAATTTTTAAAACTTCCCGCTTCAACATATGCCACTATGGATAATGGCACAACTCCGATGATTTGCCAAAAAACAAAAACTATGCCTATTGTTAACATATACCAATACCATTCTATTCTACCAATAAACCCTTTTTGTATAAAATCCATGCTCTCCAAAATTTGATTTTCAAAAATAAGTTTTATAAGTTAAAGTCCCATGTCAAATTCGGATTATAATGTAGCTGTCCGGTTTTTACTTCCAGAGGAGATAGTATATTATTGGTAAACAAACTCCCTGTACCTAGACCTTGCGGCATAGAAGTTTGTAAACTATATGTAAATTGTGCTATGGCATTTAAGCCAATATTACTTTCTAAAGCAGATGTTACCCACCAACCCACATTGAGATTGTTTGCAATTTTAATCCATGCTTCGCTTCCATCAATCCCTCCTATCAAACTTGGTTTTAAAATAATATATTGTGGTTTTATGGTTCTGATTAGCTCTTCTTTATCCTCAAAAGAGAAAACCCCTATCAATTCTTCATCTAAAGCAATTGGCAAAGGTGTTTTGTCACACAAATCAGCCATTTCTGACCATTGCCTAGGTTTGATGGGCTGTTCTATAGAGTGTAAGTCAAAATTTGATAAACGCTTTAATTTTTCTAGGGCATCTGTAGGGTTAAATCCACCATTGGCATCAACACGTAATTCTATTTCTCTAGATGAAAACTCTTGCCGAATTGATTTTAATAATTCAATCTCAGTATCAAAATCTATGGCTCCAATTTTTAATTTTAAAGTGGTAAAACCTAATTTAATCTTATCCTTAATCTGTTGTTTCATAAAACTAGCTGTACCCATCCAAATAAGACCATTAATTGGTATTGAAGCTTCTCCTTGAGTAAATTTTGAAGGAAATAAGATGAATTTATGATCACTTTCTAAAGACAATAAAGCTTGTTCTAATCCAAATTGTATAGATGGCATGTCAAATATTTGTGATAGCAGTGCTTCTTTTCCTAAATTGATATTGTAACAAAGCCATTGCAATTTTTCCTCATAATCGGGTCTATCATCGACACTTAAACCTCTAAATAATCCGCACTCACCTACTCCTTTTTTACCTTTATGCTCTATAATTAAAAAATAAGTTTCTTTGCTAAGCAATACACCACGGGAAGTTCCTCCCGGCTGTTTAAAATTAAGTATGTGTTTTTTATAATAGGCTTTCATGCATAGTTAGTTACTTTTCAAAGATACACATTGAAATTTCAAGAGGTGACTTCCTGTTTATAATTATTGAAATTTGGAATTTTTTTTTAGAGTATAATTTTAGGAATTTGTATTTTTGCCTAAAGCCCTCGTAGTTCAACGGATAGAATAAAAGTTTCCTAAACTTTTGATCTAGGTTCGATTCCTAGCGAGGGTACTACTTGAGTCATGAGTTTATAAAATATTCCACAAATGTAATGAATCATTAAAAATTTATTTTTGTGAATGCACTGCTACTCTGTTTCCTTCAGAATCTAAAAATGAAGCCATATAACCATGATCTTCTGAAATTTGGGTTTTAGATTGTAATATTCTACCTCCGCCCTTCTCAATCCTACTTAATTCATTATTAACATCAAGAGAACTAAAATAGATCAATACACCTTGAGTTGCTGGTTTATAATGATCAATATTCTTTACTAATGATCCAGGAGCACCTTTACCATTACCTACAAATGGAAACCAGCCCATTTCTGTGCCTTCAAAATCCTGTTTTACAATTTCTATTTGAAAAACTTCATTATAAAAAGTTATCGCTCTATCCATATCCACCACCGGAATTTCAAACCAACCTACAGATATTGTCTTCATAATTAAATCTTTAAATGTTTACCTATGTCTAATAAAATCAATTCTTTTTTCTTTTTAGTAAACTTATCCTTTGCTTGTTTATGGTCAATTTTTATATATCCAAAAGTATCATAATGATAGCCAAGAATCTTATCACACTCAACAAAGTCAGAAGCAATAATAGCACTATCAATACCCATCGTAAAATTATCGCCAATTGGTAATATGGCCAAATCTAGTTTTGCGATTGTTTTGGGGATTAACTTCATATCATATGTCAAAGCGGTATCTCCAGCAATATAAACACAATGATGCTTCGTTTCTAAAACAAATCCGGCTGGGTTACCTCCATAGGTTCCATCTGGAAAAGAACTGGTATGAACAGCATTTACCATATGTAATTTTCCAAAATCGAATTGCCAAGTCCCACCATGATTCATAGGATGCCCGTCAAAACCCTTATTTTGATAATAAGTAACGATTTCAAAATTTGAAATAATTATTGCTCCGGTACGTTTAGCAATAGCTTCTACATCTAAAATATGATCACCATGTGCATGTGTGAGTACCATATAATCTGCTTCCAGTTTACTAATATCAATATGCCCTGCTAAGGCATTAGCTGTAATGTACGGATCAACAAGTATTGTTTGTGCATGTGCCTCTATACTGAGGGAAGCATGACCAAGATATGTAATTTTCATACGAATAGATTTTGATTATAAAGTTAATCAAAATGAATTACAATATTAGTCCCAATCCGAAAAGGATAGCAAATAAAACGGTACTTAAGGCTAGTTTTTTTAGTTCAGGATCTAATAATACGGGCTTAGTATTTTTATAAACAGTATAAAAGTGCTTAGCAATAGGTATAAATGCAATACCAAAAATAAATTGTATTGAAGTACTATAATGCAAAAGGGTATAAAGTAATGCCAATAAAAAGGCAGAAATTAACAAAAAATAGTGATAATATTTAGCGAATTTTTCACCAATTTTAACTACTAAAGTTCTTTTATGAGCTTTTTCATCAGAGATGCGATCGCGTAAGTTATTTAAATTTAAAACACCTACACTTAACATTCCTATAGCGGTAGCCGGAATAAAAATAGTCCAATCTAATTGTTTTGCATATAAAAAATAACTTCCTATAACACTTAACCATCCAAAAAATAAAAAAACAAATAGATCACCAAATCCACTATAACCATAAGCTTTTTTTCCCATAGTATATTTTATAGCTGCTGCAATACTGGCTAAGCCCAAAAATAAAAATAAGAAGAAATATAAGAGATTTTCTTTTCCGAAAGCCAAATAAATCAACCAAATAGCAATTAAAAATGTTAAAAACCCTGTTACTTTAATGACCCTTAACATTTGTTTTGGCGTTATTTCACCACTTTGCAAGGCTCGTTTCGGACCGATTCTATCTTCATTATCTGTTCCTTTCACTCCATCTCCATAATCATTAGCAAAATTGGATAACACTTGAAATCCTATTGTAGTTAAAATGGCCAAAAGGCATATCAACCAATTAAAAAACCCATTATTGTAAGCTAAAAAACTGCCAACAATGATTCCCGAAATTGATAAGGGTAAGGTACGTAAACGGGCTGCTTTTATGAATGCCTTGGGCATTGTCTTTTAGTATTGGTTAAGATTTTTTTGTATGGAAATGAATCCAGTTGCAGATAGATACTATTTTACTCAACACCATAGTCTATAAAGGTAGTAAAAATAAAAATATTAGATTCTTAATTTAAATATTGACTTTCTTCACTTAATTCTAGAGCTTCTCTAATATTAACAGGATCTCCATAAGACTGAGCAATGACAAAACAATCAGTAAAACCTAATCTTTTTAAATCATCTTTTAATACAATTGCCTCTGAATAAGTCACAAAATTGCCAATGGCATATTTGTTTAAACCGCCCTCCTCAAATTCTTTCATATGTGCCAAATCATCAGAAAACAACTTGGCCTTAAAGTTGGCAAATGCACCAATTTGAATACTATACACTATTGTTTCGCCTACAATACCTTGAGCATTTTCATTAACAGAGAAGGTACTATTCTTAGCCGTTTTTAAATCTTCTTTTAATTGAAATAGCGAATCGTTGCTAATTAAGGACAAGTTGTTTTTTAATAAATATTTATTATTTACAGGCGTAGTTTTTGGTAAAAATGACCACAAGAAAAGTATTAAGGCTAGTAATCCGAAAATTCCTAAAATAACTCTATGTTTTCTTAAAATAGAATTATTTTCTTCCTCATCTTTAAGTAATGCATTTAATTTATTTATGGTTTGGTTGGCTTTATCAACCTCTTCATAAATATTAACCAAATTTTTGTCTTTAATGTATGGCATAGTTTAATAAAATTTTAATCAGCTCCTTAAATTTAAAAGAGAACCAATTACTTGACATATATCTCAAATTAGTAAATTATAGATCTTGAGCGTTTACTATTAATTCTACTATATCTAATACTTTTATGTTTTGTTCTTCTTCTTTATTCTTAATCCCATCGGTCATCATAGTATTACAAAAAGGGCATCCTGTTGCAATAATATCCGGTTTAACCTCTAGTGCCTCCTCTGTACGCTCTATATTTATATCTTTATTACCTTTTTCAGAGTCCTTAAACATCTGAGCTCCGCCAGCACCACAACATAATCCGTTGCTCTTACAACGTTTCATCTCAACGAGTTCTACTTCTAATTTTTGTATAAGCTCCCTTGGGGCTTCATAAACTTCATTAGCTCTCCCTAAATAACAAGGATCATGAAAAGTAATCCGCTTCCCCTTATATGCACCTCCTTGAATGGTAATTCTACCTTCGTCTAATAAAGATTTTAAAAATTGGGTATGATGCATTACTTCAAAATCACCTCCTAATTGAGGATATTCATTCTTTAAGGTATTAAAGCAATGTGGACAAGCTGTAACTACTTTTTTAATTTCATAAGCATTCATAACCTCAATATTAGAAATGGCTTGCATCTGAAATAAAAATTCATTACCAGAACGTTTGGCAGGATCTCCAGAACAACTCTCTTCAGTACCCAATACTGCAAAATTAACATCGGCCTTGTTTAATATTTTAACAAATGCCTTCGTTATTTTTTTAGCTCTATCATCAAAGCTACCAGCACAACCTACCCAAAATAAAATTTCAGGTTGTTTACCTTGAGCCATCATTTCAGCCATGGTAGGTACATTCATTGTCAATTAATTTAGAGTTATTATAATTATTTATACAAATTCTTTTTAGTGTTTACCATCATCAAAAACCTGAATTGTAACTTCTTTGTCTACCAATTCAGTAAATTTACCTCTATATCTGGTTGCTTTTACCAAATGATTATCAATCCAATGGTAATTTCCACCTCTAGGTTTACCCATTAATAAGCTATGGTATTTAAAACCATGTTTTTTTAACCATATTTCTGTATAATCTCTATGAGCTTCAGTTCTTGAGGTAAAAAAGCAAATGATATGACCTTTATCGTACCAATTATTTAAAGTAATTAATGCATCAGGATATACTTCTGCTGTCAACATCCTTTCAGGTTCTTCATTCGGTATATCATCGCAGATAGTACCATCTATATCTATCAAATAATTCTTTACGCCTTCAAGTAATTCAGGACTTAATAAATTACCATCTTTATCTTTTAACTCGTGTAATTCTTTGTTAAATTTACTTTTCATCTTTCCAGTTTAATCTATCTAATTGATTGTATTGCCATGGGGCACCGTTATTTTCTATATTTGTCATCATGGTATTTAATTCCTGTGGTGCAGCAGATTTTTCCATAACTTGGAATCTACGCATATCTATAATAATGGACAGTGGATCGATATTAACCGGACATTCTTCTACACAAGCATTACAACTTGTACATGCCCAAATTTCTTCACTAGTAATAGTATCTGTTAGTACTTTACCATCAGCAATAAAATGACCATTTTTATCAATATTTTTTCCAACTTCTTCAATTCTATCCCTTGTTTTCATCATTATCGCTCTTGGCGATAATTCTTTCCCTGTAATATTTGCCGGACAAACAGAAGTACATCTACCACATTCTGTACAGGTATAGGCATTTAATAATTGTACCCAATTTAAGTCAAAAATATCTTCTGCTCCAAATTTTTCCGGTATTTTATCATTTTCTGTTTCTGTCGGAGCAGCAAATGGATCAATATTAGGATCTAACATCATCTTTACCTCATCCGTAACCGATTGCAAATTGTTTAATTTACCCTTAACATCTAAATTTGCGAAATATGTATTAGGGAATGCCAATAAAATATGTAAATGCTTAGAATAATATAAATAATTTAAAAACACTAAGATACCGGCTATATGCAACCACCACGCTGATCGTTCAATAATATGCAATGTCTCAGCATTAGTATTTGCCAATAGTGGGGAAATAAATTGGCTTATAATATTACCAGAATTAGCTTGTTGAAAATGAGTATCAGTTGCATTCATTATTAAAAATAATGACATTAACACCATCTCAAAATACAATATATACAAGGCATCATTTTTAGGAAAACCTTTCATTTCCTTATTCCAAAACCTAGGAATTCGCAGTACCATTCTTCTCAACCAAAAAACGATAACTGCTATCAATACTAATAATGCCAAAATTTCAAAAGCACTTATTAAAAGGCCATAAAAACCTCCTAAGAAAGAAAATACTCTATGTGTACCCAATAATCCATCAATAATTATTTCTAAAACTTCTATATTGATTACGATAAAACCTACATAAACTATAATATGTAAAAAGCCTGAAACAGGTCGTCTCACCATTTTGGATTGACCCAATGCAATATTAATCATATTGACCCATCGTAATTTACTATGATCAGACCTATCGATCGATTTACCGAGCTTAATATTTCTAAACAGTTTTCTTACGTTTTTAGTAAAAAACCCAATTCCAACAATGAGTAAAATCGCAAAAAGTATGTTTGGTAAATATTGCACTTAGGGGTAAATATTTTTTATAAACTAGTTTTTTATTTATGCTTTAAAATACAATTAAAAATTAAATGCTTCCCAAAAATCATAACAAACATTAATAAACAAGTATTTAAAAGATAAATATTTGTCAGTTTATATTTTGATAATGAGCAACATAACTAATTGTTAAGTGTTCAATCTATACAGCATAAATCTAAGAAATAATATTAATGAAAAAAGAATTAAAAAAATTAGTTATTAACTAAGTCTTAATAACTTTATTATTAGGAAATATTCATACAATACTTGAATGAAATGAACTCAATTATAAGAATATCAGCAAATAAGAGGTAAATGAAAAAGGTTATTTCTCCTTTAAATCTTCCTCTTCAATATAAGGTTTTTGTTTTTTGCCAAAAAGAGAGAAATGAACAAAACGTTTAGGGTTTTCTTTTAGATCCTTTAACAGGGCTTCCATTTCCATTGCAGCTCCTTCCAAATTATTATAAAGACCATCATCTTTCAATAATTTGCCAATAGATCCTTTGCCTTCCTCAACTTCAGTTAAAATTCCATTAAATTTATTAAGAGTTGTTTCTAATTTACCAATAGTTAATTTGAGGTTTGCATTATTTAATGAATCGGTTAAATTGACCAGGTTATCAGTAGCAATGGTAGCATTTGTTAGAATAGAATCTATTTTACCATCTTCAGACAACATGTTATTTAAGGATTGAGATGCTATTTTAAAAGTTGATAATGTAGTATTTAATGAAGCAATAGATTTTTTTAAATTCATCTGACCTTCTTTATCAAGAATAGAATTTACGCCTTGCAATAGTGTATCTGCATTAATTAAAAAACTTTCTAATGTGTTTTGAAGAGGAGCAATTTGATCGTTTAAAGCACCTAATAATCCCGCTTCAACATTCCCTCTCAGTGTATCACCTGCTACAGCAGCATTGTCTCCATAAAGCGGAAGAATTTTTATAGATTTACCACTGATAAAATCCGGGCTATAAATTTCTGCAATACTATTATTAGAAAAATTAAAATTGTTATTTAAAGAGAATTTTACAACAAGAGTACCTTTTTTACTGGGATGAAAATAGATTTTATCTACCGCACCAACGTTTAATCCATTAATAGTAACAGGGGCAGAAACCGATAAACCTTGAACATTATCATATTCAACATAAAAGCTTCTACTACTATCAAACAAATCAGATCCTTTTAAGAATGTAAAACCCCAGATAAAAATTCCAATAGTCAATATGGATACAATTCCGGTTTTTAATTCTCTTGATATTTTTGCCATAAATAATATTCTCTATAAAAAGCAATATTACTAATTATTTCTGTGAGTAGAAAGTTAAGTATAAAATTTTACTTAGCGGAAAGCGCATCTTTTACAGAAATTTTCTTATCATTTTTAAAGGCAACTACAAAAGAGGATGTATACCCCTTTTCTTTTGCAAATTTTTGTAATTTCTTAACTTCGTTGTAATCAGAAGTTTTTCCGTAATAATATTTATGGTGTGCTCCTACTCTCACTCGTTCTACTCCTTTTAGCCCTTTAAAATTATAAGCTGCAGTATTTACTTTTTTTGAACTTGAGGCTATTTGGATTTTAAAATCGACTCCCTTTATAATTCTCAATTTTGGTGTTTCTTTTATAGGTTTTGGTTTTGGTTTTACTTCTACTACCATATTTACATCTAACTGTTTCTTATATGATTTTATAGCCTTATAAATAGATTTAGCCATTTCTTGCTGTCCTTT
>DEIV01000040.1 GCA_002352665.1 Flavobacteriaceae bacterium UBA2765 | reverse complement strand
AGATGGGAGATGGGAGATGGGAGAATAAAATTAATTGAAAATAAAAACTAACTTTATATTATAAATTAAACCTAAAGTAATATGAAAAAAACTATATTATTTCTAATTATAATCATTTTTCCAAGAATAATAATTTCTCAAAATGTTGATACGTTAGAAATTACTCCTACTGGAATTAATGGTTTTTTAGTCAAAAATTTTAACAATAAATCGTCTAAGGAATTGTACCTGTCAGTAAAAAAATGGGCAGAATATAATATTTATAATGCTGATTATTCTAACCATAGTGATGTTGAAGATGAGTATCTTTCATTTAAGATTGGTAAAATTTGTAGATTGAGCTATGAAGGCTCTAAAAAATGGGTATGGGATTTATCACTAGAAACTGAGATTAGATTTAAAAATAACAAAATAAGAATTGATATAGGGATTGCTAAGATGGATGGTGTTGGAGTTGTCGATGACTTATCTTTAGTTGGAGGTCCAATAAGAATGAGTATATATAATAAAAAAGGTGAATTAAAAAACAAAGGAGTTTACCTTAAGAAAACGCTTGACAACTGTTTAAATAATTTTGCAGAAAAAATATTTGATTCTATTGAGGGGGAAGTTGACTATAAAAAAGATGATTGGTAATATAAAATACCACATTTATTATAGAATGTTAAATTAAATAAAGAATACAATAATGTATAAACAAATTAGTATATATATAATACTCTTGACACTAATAATCAGCTGTGAACGAGATGAAATATGTATTGATCCTATTACTCCGCATCTTATCATCCGATTTTACGATACTGAAGACTTGGAAACATTTAAACCTGTGAATAATTTGCTCGTTAAAATTTTGGATAAAGAAATGGAGATTGTTACTACCGACACATTACTAGTTCCATTAAACGTATATGATACACAAACTACGATTATGCTGACAAAAAACAGTAAAGACAACACGCAATCAATACAAGACACACTTATCATCAACTATCAGGTTGAAAATGTTTTTGTTGGTCGTTCTTGTGGTTTTAAAAGTGTTTTTACCAATATAAATTATCAAAACACTAATAATTGGATAGTAAGTAAAGAAGTTATTAGCTTACAAATTGAAAATGAAGACAATGCACATCTTAAAATATTTCATTAGTATCATTTTTCTACTGTGCTCTACAATTTCTTTTTCACAAGGAATCGGTTCACAGCAAAATGATACTATTTATAAAAATAAATATGGATTACGTGTGGGTATAGACCTATACAATCCTGTTTATACATTTATTGATGATAGTAGAAAGGGATTGGAATTGGTTGGAGATTATAGAATTTCCAGCAAATTGTTTATAGCGGCTGAATTGGGTTACGTAGAAAATACTACTGATGAAGATTTCGTAAATTTTACTACCAATGGCTCTTATATAAAAGCCGGAGTAGATTATAATGCCTATGAAAATTGGTTGGATATGGAGAATATGATCTATGTTGGTTTTAGGTATGGATTTAGTTCATTTAGTCAAACGCTAAATAGTTTCACTATAAATAACGATCCTTTTTATGATAACATTAGTGAAGTAGAAACAGGTGAAAAATTGGATGGCTTAAATGCACATTGGGGTGAAATTGTATTAGGGGTTAAAGCTGAATTATTTAACAATTTATATTTGGGATTCAGTTTTAGTGGAAAAAAAATACTTAGCTCTAAACAGCCTGATAATTTTAAAAATTTATTTGCTCCTGGTTTTAACAGAGTGTTTCTAAACAATTCCGGCTTTGGTATAAATTATACCATTTCTTATTTAATACCATTATATAAAAAGTCTAAACAATAATTTTTTTTTAATTTTACTTTATGAAATCGTATTAATTTTTCTATTTTTTAAAAATAAAAAGGAAAACGAATATTATTATAAATTTATAAAACATGCAAAATATACCGAGTGTAAATCTATCAGATTTTTTATCTGATAAGCCTGAAAAAAGACAAAAATTTGTCAACGAAATTGGCAAAGCTTATGAAGAAATTGGTTTTATTGCCTTAAAAGGACATTTT
Source organism: Flavobacteriaceae bacterium UBA2765 (assembly GCA_002352665.1). GTDB lineage: Bacteria > Bacteroidota > Bacteroidia > Flavobacteriales > Flavobacteriaceae > Aureibaculum. Next base: position 7,709 of record DEIV01000040.1, on the reverse strand, counting down.
TTAAATGATGCTTTGGTTGAAAACTTATACTCAGAAATTAAAAATTTCTTTGACTTGCCTATCAAAACAAAACAATCTTATGAAATTGAAGGGCTTGGCGGACAAAGAGGGTATGTATCCTTTGGAAAGGAAAGTGCCAAAGGCAAAAAAGAAGGCGATTTAAAAGAGTTTTGGCATTTTGGCCAATATGTTGAAAATAATCCTGAATTAGCATCTGAATACCCTGATAATGTTATAGTTAACGAGCTGCCTAAATTTAATTCAGTAGGAAAAGAGGCTTTTAAAATGTTAGAAAAAACCGGAATTTATGTATTACGAGCTTTGGCTCTGTTTTTAGATTTAGATGAACATTATTTTGATAATTATGCCATTAATGGAAATAGTATTTTAAGACCTATACATTATCCTCCAATTACCAAAGAACCAAAGAATTCTGTGAGAGCAGCTGCACATGGTGATATAAATTTGATTACTTTATTAATGGGTGCCCAAGGTAAAGGCTTACAAGTTCAAAATCACAAAGGCGAATGGTTAGATGCCATTGCTGAGCCTGATGAATTGGTAATTAACGTAGGCGATATGCTATCGCGTCATTCAAATAATAGGTTAAAATCAACCATTCACAGGGTAGTTAATCCACCTAAAGAGAAATGGGGTACCTCACGTTATTCCATTCCGTTTTTTATGCATCCTATTAGTGAAATGCCTCTGAATTGTTTAGAAAATTGCATAGATAAAGATCATCCTAAAAAATATGATGATATTACTGCCGGTAAATTTTTAAATGAACGTTTAATAGAATTGGGTCTGTTAAAGAAATAGAGAGCATATTTATCATCTATCAAAATTATTAAAAGTGGATTTACAAGATCAATTAAAAAACTTATTTCCAGATCATGAAGAAAGTCCGTCTTCTAATCAAACTAAAGGGAATAAAGAAAGTGATATTTGGCTTCAAGACGAACCCATTATTTGCAAATATGAAAAACGTAAAGGAAAACCTATTACTATTCTTGAGGGCTACACCGGAGCCAAAGAAGATTTTAAAAGACTAACAAAAGAGTTAAAAACAAAATTAAGTGTTGGAGGTAGTTTTAAAAATGATATAATTATTATTCAAGGTGATTATAGAGATAAAATTATGACTTTATTAAAGGATAAGGGGTTTTCAGTAAAACGTGTAGGCGGTTGAAAAAATGGGTTGTTATAGGATGTAGGAAAAAAATAGTATTAATTAAAAAAAGGTTTTTATGAAAAGAGTAGTTAATTTCTTGATCTATTTTCTAATTCTTATTGTTATTGCATTTTTTATAACAGGCTTAATTTATAATAATGAAATTAAAAATGGAAGCTTAACTTTTACTAGCAATTGGCAAGGCGAATTTATTGATATTGATGGTGAAAAGATTAGATATCTCCAACAAGGAAAAGGTCCAGATATATTATTAATACACGGTATGCCTGGTTCTATTGAAGATTGGCAGCCCATCATTGATAGCCTCTCTACAAACCATAAAATTACGGCTTTTGACAGACCTGCTAATGGATTCAGTACTGCAAATAATTATGATTACACCCTAAAAGCCAATGCAATATTGGCAAATAAACTTATAGATAAACTACAATTAGATTCAGTAATAGTAGTAGGTCATTCTTATGGCGGATCTATTGCGGCAACAATGGCAACTATCAAAAATAACAAAATAAAATCTTTTGTAATTGTTGCTTCTGCATTATATCAATTCTACCCGGAAACACTTTTTAAAATTACATCTGCACCAGTTGTTGGTAAAGGTATAACTACACTGATCACTAAGACCGTAGCCGCTAAAAAAATTGAAGAGGGTTTGTTGCATGCTTTTGCAGGAAATAGGGCAATTTTAACTGACAATTTTTTAGTAACACGTACACAATTATGGTCGCAACCCAAAGTGTTTTATAGTGTTTCTAACGAGCAGGTAAATTATGCTCAAAATCTTAGCGAAGCTTCACCCAATTATAAAAATATAAATAAAAAAATTAGTATCCTTATTGGCGATAAGGATAGAGTCTTTACCATAGAAGACTGTAAAAGGCTAAAGAATGAAGTGATTAACGCTGAACTTTTAATGTTAGAAAACACAGCTCATTATATTCAATTTGAACGCACTGATGAGTTATTAAAAATTATTAAAAAACATGTTACATATAATGAATAAAATAGCTCCTTCTGAACTTATTATAAATCCCGATGGTAGTATCTATCATTTAAATTTAAGACCTGAACATATTGCCGATACTATAATTTTTGTAGGAGATCAAAACAGAGTTCCTAAAATATCAAAGCATTTTGAAAGCATAGAATGCGATATCCAAAAAAGAGAATTTAGAACCATAACCGGTACCTATAAAAATAAGCGAATATCTGTTATTTCAACAGGAATTGGTCCTGATAATATTGACATAGTAATGAATGAATTAGATGCATTGGTCAATATCAATTTAGAAACCAGAACCATTAAAAAAGAACATCAGCAACTTCAAATAATTAGAATAGGTACATCCGGGTCTTTACAAAAGGACATTCCGGTTGACAGTTTTGTATTGGCTTCTTATGGTCTGGGACTAGACGGCACCATTCATGCCTATGCATGTGAGCATATTCTAGAATCAGAAATAGAAGGTGCTTTTATTAAACATACCCAATGGAATGAAAGAAAAGCAAGACCATATATAGTAAAAGGCAGTGAAAGACTAGAAAAAAAACTATTTAGTCACCAAACTTTTAAAGGTTTTACAGCAACGGCCAATGGTTTTTATGGTCCACAAGGTCGGGTATTGCGTTTGGCCATACAAGATCCTAATCTTAACACAAAAATTGATAATTTTAATTTTAAAGGACTAAAAGTTACCAACCTTGAAATGGAAACTGCTGCCATCTATGGTTTGGCAAAATTATTAGGTCATAAAGCCCTATCAATGAATGCCATTATTGCCAACAGAGCAAATGGCACTTTTAGTACTGACCCTTATAAAACGGTAGACGCGTTAATTCAATATACTTTAGATAAACTGGTAGATTAGTGGTATGAATATTGAAGAATACAGATCGTATTGTTTAACTAAAAAAGGAGTAACTGAATCTTTTCCTTTTCCTAAACTGCCCAATGTTTTAGTTTATAAAGTATTAGGCAAAATATTTACAGCAACTGATGTAAACTCGTTTAATAGTATTAGTGTAAAAGCACATCCTGATGAGATAGAAGCATTAAGGGTACAATTTTCTTGCCTAGATACGCAAGCCTATATGCATAAAAAACATTGGAACAAAGTGATGTTAGACCATTCTGTTGAAGATAGCTTAATTTATAAATGGATAGATGTCTCTTACTTATTAGTGGTTCAAAACCTTACAAAAAAACAATTGTTAGAATTAAAAATGTTATAATGCAAAAAGTAATTATTGGCGGTGTGCCTGAACATTTTAACTTGCCTTGGCACTTGGCTATAGAAGAAGGTAAATTTAACCAAGCTGGAATTGATGTACAATGGAAAGAATTTCCAGGTGGCACAGGTGCTATGTCTGCTGCTTTACGCGATGGCAGTATAGATGTTGCTATTATTTTAACCGAAGGTATCATAAAGGACATTACCGAAGGCAACCCCAGTAAAATTGTAAAGATACATGTAGAATCTCCGCTGCTATGGGGTATTCACGTCGCTGCAAAATCGAAATTTAATACAATTTCTGAATTAGAAAATGCCAATATTGCTATTAGTAGATATGGTTCAGGATCGCAATTAATGGCAAAAGTAAATGCTCAAATACATGGTTTTGATATAGAAAACTTACAATACAAACTCGTTAAAAACCTAGAAGGAGGAATTAAAGCATTAACCAAGGGTACGGCTGATTATTTTATGTGGGAACATTTTACTACAAAACCATTGGTAGACCAAGGCATTTTTAGAAGAATTGATAGTATAACTACGCCATGGCCATGTTTTGTGATTGCAGTTCGTAATACTGTATTAGAAGAACAAGCAGTTACTATTCAATCCATTATTACTGTATTAAACAAACAACTTGAGTTATTTAAAAATCCTTTAGAAAACCCAGATCTAATTCAAATGTTTTCTAAACGATATCATTTAAGAACTGAAGATGTAATTACATGGCTAACCATAACAAAATGGAATCAAGAAAAATCTATTTCAAAGAAATTAATCATTAGCATTCAAAATAAACTAGTTGACTTTAACGTTATAAGAAACACAATACCTTTAAATACGTTAATTAAAGAGCTGTTTTAAATTTAGATTTTAATCAATAAACCAACCAAAGTTGTTTCTATTATGAAATGACAAATAATGCAATCAACCAACCAAATTAAACCGTTCTAATATATCATTAGAGCGGTTTTTTATTTCTAATTTGTTTTATGCTCTTATTATCGTTTACAAGAATCTTATTTTACCAATACTCCAATTTATAGTGAAGCATCTTATCCAATTCTTTAGTATTTGCATTGGTTTTTTTCTTAATTTGGTATGATAATAGTTTTTACATTCGAAAGAGCAGAACCGCTTATCATTTCTTCCTTTTAATTATTTTTCACATATTTTACATTCCATACTTTTACGAAGGTATTGTTTTTATGGGGAAAATGATTTATCCGTTTTTAACGGTTAATAAACGTTTACATTCACTTAGCAGTTTTTTATCTGCCTAAAGTAATTTCAAAAGAAGAAGTGTTATCAATAAGTGTTTTAAAATTGTTTTACAAGCAGCCAAAAAAGCTAAAATCACAAGACGAGTAACGCCACATATGCTTAGACATAGCTTTGCAACACATTTATTAGAAAACGGAACTGATTTAAGGCATATTCAATTATTAATGGGACATAACTCAACAAAAACTACTGAAATATACACGCATGTTGCTACAAATACTTTTACAAATCTAAAAGATTTATTACCTTAGCACATAATGGGTATATAGTTACCAGTAACTATATACCTACGTTGGGCGTCATTTGGAATATAACATCCTAACAGAGATAAAATTTTGTTTATAAAAATGCTATAGACAGAAGATTTATTATTGTTCTAATCATGCAAAAAAGAATTTTAATCATTAATAATGAGACTCATTTTATAGATGATTTGACTACTGCTTTGAGTCAACATAAAATAGAGATAAGAGATTTCCAGACGGTGCAACCCGCAGATGTCGAGGGGTATGATTCTGTTATTTTATCCGGCGGTGGCACTGTGGGTGAGGTGTCGGATAGCGAGCAACTATACAAAAGTGAAATCAAAATAGTCCGTGAATCAAGGGTGCCTATTTTTGGTATTTGTGAAGGATTCCAAGTTATTGGGAAAGCTTTTGATTCCGATTTCCAAATCTTACCAATTTACAGACAAGGGGTTAATAATGTTCGGATATTAGTTGATGATCCAATTTTTCGGGATATAAAAAAGTTAGAACTACGTGTGTTTGAATATCATCATATAGCAATTAAACATCTTAGTGATGAGTTAATTTCACTAGCCGTTTCGGATGATGGAATTGAAGTGATGAGACATAAAAATAAATTAATTTATGGTTCTCAGTTTCACCCTGAAGAACTGCAAGATGGAAATAACGGACATACAATTTTGAATAATTTTCTTTCAATGGTTTGATGAATATATTATTACTATCAATGGACATAGTCAATTGCCACGGAATAATTCTGCTGGAGCTTTTCGCTATGAAACCATTTCTAAACTATTGGACGTCATTAAGAATAAAAGATGAATAAACTCACGCGACAAAGGAAGAAGGAGCTTGGATTAGGAGAATTAATAGCGATTGCCTTAGGAGGAATGGTTGGAGGAGGAATTTTCTCAATTTTAGGTATAGCCACAGAAAACATAGGGAACGCAACACCGATTGCTATACTTATTGGAGGCGTTTTGGCTTTGTTTGCAGCTTATTCCTATGTAAAATTAGCACTCCTTTATAGAGATGAAGGTGCAACATATTCATTTTTCAAAAAATCTTTTCCACAAAGTAAGCTCGCTTCATCTGTAATCGGGTGGTTAATTGTTTTTGGATATATCAGTACTTTAGCTTTGTATGCATTTACGTTCGCCTCTTATTTCTGTAGTCAAATTGAAACCCTAAATAACCCAATATGGCATAAAATCATTGCAGGACTTATAATCTCAATTTTTGCGATAATCAATTTAGTTAGCGTAAAGGGAATGGGCAAATTAGAAGATATATTAGTCTATTCTAAAATTGTAATTTTGTTGTTTATATCAGGGTTACTAACTGGCAAAGGTGATATTCAAAATCTACTTCCACTATTTGAAAGTCAAACTACACTTACTCAAATCTTAATTGTATCAGCAATAACTTTTGTAGCCTATGAAGGGTTTCAATTGGTTATTCATGCCTACAATGAAATGGACAATCCACAAAAAAATATTCCAAGAGCAATTTATTCATCAATTGCGATCGCAACTTTGCTTTATATAATTCTTTCAATTGCTGCACTATCTGCCATTCCTAAAGAAATGATCATTGCAGATAAAGAGTATGCCCTAGCTGCTGGAGCTAAAACCTACTTAGGGCAATTCGGACAGTTTATTGTGATTTTTGGAGCATTATTAGCTACTTCAAGTGCAATAAGCGGAACCCTTTTTGGTGCATCCCGCCTAATGGCTGTAATAGCCAATGACGGATATTTTCCAAAATCTTTAGGAAGAAAGATTAAAACTCATATTCCAAACAAAGCCATTATAACTATGAGTGTTTTAGCTTTTGTATTACTAGCTACAGGAGGTTTGCAAGTTATATTAGAATTTGGAAGTATCACATTTATTATCGTTTCATTGTTAATGGCTTATACGAATTACAAAAAACGGATTGAAACAAATTCTTCTTTAGTAATAACAATTGCTGCACTAGTTGGGTTGTTAATTGCTGGATTACTAATAATATATTTTGAATTCACTGAAAACAAAGAGCAGTTTCTGTACATAATAATCATATACATTCTACTTGGTATAGGGGCGTTTTTCTATTCAAAGAAGAGTAAAACGAACGCCCAACAAAGTGTATAGTTCATTGCTTTGTCAAGTGCTTATTTGGAAAATTCCTTCGGAATTTTCTCTGGTTCGTGTTTGTTTACTAAATTAGTTGCTTAACCATGCAACTAACCATACACAAACCGTTAGCTGTCATTTGAAAATGATAAAAATTAATAAATCAAATTACGAATTTTATAAAGAAATCTTCAAAGTTATTTGGGAATTTGAAGCAAAGGATAGGAAAATTGATCCAAATGCGGATTTTTCTCCTCTAAATGTGTTAGAGAGTTGGGAAAAGGAAAGTGATGCTTTGGCAAGAAAAGGGTTGAGAGAAGGTTTGAGAGATTCATTGACTGGACTTAAGCATTTACCAATTGGTCTAAGAGCGGAATTGAATAGGAATTTGACTTCCAAAAATTTCCCTTCAATTAATGTTCTGACTTCTCAAGTTAGAAATCTACCTAAAAAAGTTCTGAAAAAGGGAAAAATTAAGAATCTGGACGAATATTACGTAATAAAGGAGGTTCTGGACGATATGGAATATGAAATAACCGAATTGGAACGGAATGAATTGAGTAAAATATTTGCCGAATTTGAGAAGAATTATAAAGATAAAAACGACAGCTAATAACTAAGCGTTCGTGTG
>DEIV01000070.1 GCA_002352665.1 Flavobacteriaceae bacterium UBA2765 | reverse complement strand
TATGTCGAACTCACGTTAATTATTATTGAGAGGCCGTTTAAAATGCCTGTGGCCATTTCATAAATGTTAGTCTGAATAGTTTTAATTACAATGAACATAGCATTATTCTAATTCTTATTTAGCTTATGATTTACTATAAAATTAATTTATGTGCCTTTAACAGTTTATTCTCAATACTCTCCCATGAATATTTGTCAGAATTTTCCTTATTAAAACTAAAAGTACCTTTTCTATCAATAAGTTCCTTATAAACCTCATCAATATTATAATTTGAAAACGATGACAAAATAACCCCAATATTCTCGTTTTTTACAAAGGAGGTTACTTTTACTTCACTATTTATAATTACCGGCGTATGTGTTTGAATGGCATCATAGATTTTATTTGGACTAGCATTGATATTATTTTGATTTGAGGGTTCATAACAACACATAATATAATGTGCTTGATTTGCGGCAATTTCAGAAGCTTCTAATTGAGTTAGTACCCCTTTAAAATCAACAGATTTAGATTGAGCAAAATTTTTGGTATTCTCATCAGATAACCAACCTGCCATAATAACCCTAACATCTTTATATTTATCAGTTAAATTTTGTAAGAATTTAGTACCCCTAGCATTATTCATAGAACCATTATAAAAAATAGTAAGTGTATCTATTTTTTTTACTATATCACCGTGATATCGATTTGGGTAATTCTCTAATATACCTAATTTATTTTGAACAAAATCTGGCATTAGAGATTCTCTATTTCTGTCTGTTACAAATATATAATTTATTGGAGCGTAAACCATTTTTTTTATCAATTTCCATTGGTTTTTAGGTTTATTTTTTTTCATAAAAAAAGAATCAAAAATATCTAGCACTACATATTGTTTAAAAAACCACGGATAAAAAAACACCATCAATTGTTCATTGATAATATGAATAGAGTCAAACTTATGTTTTCTCTTTAATTTTAAAAAGATATCTATTTGTTTTAAGATTGCCTTTATGGAATTCCTTTTTTCTTGAATTAATAAAAACTCCTTACAATATTTTTTTGCATAATTATTACTCCCATATCCTCCAACACCTAAAAAATAAATATCAGTATGTTTTGATAAGGTTTTAATTTCCTTATTGATACGCATATCAGAGCCATCATTTGAGGAAATAAATAACAACTTTTTCATAAATTATAATTTAACTTCTTTTAGAATATCCAAAAAATTGTCAATTAAGTTATTAGAATTAAACTGTTGCACATGTTTATAACCGAAATTACTTTTTTTGATTCTAAGCTCAGTGTTTTCTATACATTCTTTGATGCCTTCAGCTAACGCTTCAGAATCATTAGGTGCTACCAACCATCCACATTTTCCATAATCTAAAACTTCGGGTATTCCACCTACGTTAGTACTAATTACGGGTAATCCACTCGCTAAAGCCTCCATATTAGCAACGCCTAAAGCTTCCTTATGAGAAGGCACACAAAAAATATCAGCCTCATTAAAGTAAAATTTCACTTTGTGTGGATGTAACGGACCATTAAGGTCATAGTTCTTTAGCCCTTTTTGGTCCATATAATCTTTAATCGAATTTAAAGTACTCAATGGCGGACCAATTATAGATAGTTTAACCTTACAAATATCAACAGTACTGAGAGCATCTATTAAATCAAATAACCCCCCTCTTTTATAGTCTGCTTTAACAAATAAAACGTGAACTGGATCATTAAATTTTTCTCTGAGTCTAAATTTATATTTATTTATATCAATTCCTTTCACTAAGGTTTTAATCTTTTCATTACTAATATTATAAGTTTCTCTTAATAAAGATTGCATATATTTAGAATTCACTATAACTGTATTGGCATTTTGAACAGCTTTTCTTTCTAAATAGTATAATGTTTTATACTTAAAAAAAGTTTTAGCTAAATGAAATTTTTTATTCTTATAAGCTAACTTATTATCGTCATTAACCATAACCACAACTTTCTTTTTACACTTTATTGCACTTAAAACACCTGTAAAAGCATTATTATATACTAAACAATCATAATTAAATATCTTTTTAATTTCTCTGGCTGATTTATGATATCTAACCATTCTAAAAAATTGATAAAAAAAACGATTCCATTTATTTTGTTCTAATTTTAGTCTGTAAATTTTAGGCCTTTTTAAAAGCACGTTTTGAACATCTTCTGTTATAAATCGCACATCACATTCATTAGAATTTTCTAAATTATTATACAATAAATTTGCAAAAAGGGCTGGCCCATTGTCAATAGTATCAAAAGAAGTGGTTGAAAATAAAACTTTTATCATAATTACTTAATTTCTTTTTTTTGATTTTCCATAAAGGTAAATTCCTTGGCATTCAGAAGTATCATATAGATAAACCATGGGAAAAATAAAAACTGACCAGCTGTTAAATTGCTTTCAAAAAAAGGTATAATAATTAACGGAATAAGCAATAATGAATATGCTCCACTTATTTTCCAAAAAACAATTACTGGTCTAAATACCACATAATTTAAAAATATAGCAAAAACAATAATACCAGAACCAAAAAGAATTTCCCAATAAGAATTATGGTATACCCCTAAAACCCCACCATTTAATTTTAATTCAGTATAATTAAACATTCCAACTCCAGTAAACCAATATGTCGGATTATTCTCAAAACTTCTAATCATCGCATTTGTACCAATTAATCTTCCCTCAATACCACTCTCCAATTGACTCTCATTTTTTTGAATAATGAAATCAATAGCGGAATCCTCTTGAATTCCAACAATAAAAAAAACCATAAGAGCTCCAAAAAATAAAATAAATTTAGTAGTAAATGACGATTGTCTGTCCATTATAAAAAAAAGTACAAATGCAATAAAAACAGACAAAATACCAGCTCTGTTTGCACTAATTATTAGTAAATATAGAGCCAATGGCAAAAAAATATAAATCACAATTTTATGCAAGGTTTTTAAAGGATAAAATCTTACTATCGTTAAACTACTCAAAATAAACAAGGTGCTCCCCCAACCATAGTGATTAGATACGAAGAAATTACCTTCGGTGTAGCCATAAACAATATTATCATCAAGATTCCCTCCTATTAAATAAAAAGATAGTGGTACTAGAGCATAAACCAGTAAAACAGCAAAAGATACTCCTATTAAAAAATTTATTACTCCATATCTAAGCAAATAGTTAACAGAGAAAACAAGATATAAAAAGGGATAAACAAATGTCAAACTTTTATATAATGCCTTAAAAGGTTCATCTGCAAAAAAAGATAAAAAGGAAACAAAAAAAATTATTAAGTAAAGACTTAGATTGTTAATTAAAAAAAATGTAGAAATTCCATTTTTATATAGTACAAAAATTAAAGAACCAATTACAAATACAATTTTGAATACTCTGATGAATGGAACGATAGAAATTCCAATTGAAGTTCCTAAAGCATAGCCAAGAATAACCCATAACATGTTCAAGACCAGTAATCTAAAAACAGTATCTCTGAATAAATATTTTATGTTATAATTTATTTGCAATTTTAAGCTATTAAGAATAATAAAATTTAATCTTGAAAAATGTTGATAATATGTATAATGCTAGTAGTAAATAAACTCCGTACATATATGACTGTATTGGAGGGTAATACAAAGTAAAAGTACCAATAGACAACCCTATCATCAAAAACCATATATATTTCTTAAAGAATAGCATAGAACCAATTAATATTAAACCACTAAACGCAATGAAATAGTTTATGGTATCTCCAGCTTTATTTATATATCCAATAGAAAAACCTTGTAGGGTATTAACAAATGCATTTTTAATAAACGTAATAGGTGACTCATTAAATATCCGTAAAGTTTCAGATCTTGTAATTTCACTATACTTATCAATTACTTCAGTATCATAATAATTTCCTCCTATCGACGCATTTAACTTTTTACCAGTATAATCTGTATACAATTTATACGTACTGTTATCATTTAACTCAATATTGTTTGAATTACTATAAGCTCCAAACCCTGTATAAACAGTATGCCAAATATTTTTCTTAATTGGCTGAAATAACCAAAAAGAAATAATCAAAACATAAATTACGCCAAACATAACAAATGGAATAGTTGTTCTTTTATAAAGTAAATAAACAACAAGTAATAAACTAAATACAACAGTAGGTCTTGTTATAATTATAAATGGTAATATTAAAATTAAAGCGAAAAGTATAATCAATTTAGGCTTTTTACTAAGTAAGAGATACCCAAAAATAACTGAAGGTATTATTTGCCAGAAATAATAAAAATTAAAAGGAACAAAACTCAGCACCAATGGGTTTACAGAAAATAAGATAAAAAAAAGCCATTTCTGTCTATTATTTAATTTGAATAATTTTAAAAAAAGGATATTTACCAACAAAAAAACCAAACACTGGAGCAATATAATTGCCATTTGATGACCCACAAATGGGAATAGCATTGATGCTCCTTTGATTAAATAAGCATAACCTATTGGGTTATGATTATAATGAGTTAAATTTTTTCTCGATTTAAACTTATAAGAATCTTGATTTTTAACGTTTAATTCTTTAAAATGAATAACTTCCTCTATATTAATATTAAAATCTCCAGACCATTCTAAATTATGAGCAGCAGATAAATATGGCCCCATCCAATTGGCACTCATTCTTCTATTTAAATTTATAGAATAAGTTATAATTAGTGCTATTATTACCCCTAATACTTGAAAAAATATAGGTCTATTTTTCATTAATTTTTTTTTCATTAATAAAATACAATGGTCTATTTTTTGTCTCTTTAAATACACGCCCCAAATACTCACCAATTAGACCGAGACTTAATAACTGAATTCCTCCTAAAAACAATACTGTTATGATTAATGAAGGGTAACCCTGAACTGATTCATTAAAAAACAAAGTTTTAATTAAAACTTTAATTAACCAAATAAATGCAATACCAGAAACTATTAATCCTGTAAAACTGGCTAATCTTAAAGGTCTTATAGATGATGAAGTTATCCCCTCTACGGCCAAATTGACCAAATTTCCAAAGCTCCATTTCGTGGTTCCTCCTTTTCTTTGTTCTATATCATACTCAATGTACGCTTTTCGAAAACCAACCCAAGTAAACAAACCTTTATTATACCGCTGTGTTTCTCTTATTTCTAAAAATGCATCCAAAACTTTCCTATCCAATAATCTGAAATCGCCAATATTAGTTTGTACCTCGTCTTCCGACAACTTTTTTAATATGAAATAATAAAATTTAGAAAATAGCCGTTTTAAAAAACCTTCATCACTTCTATCCCTTCTTTTGGCATAAACATCTTGATTGCCTTCTTTCCAAGATAGAAGCATTTTAGGAATTAGTTTTGGTGGGTGTTGTAAATCAGCATCAATTATTATTACAGCATCAATTTTTTTATTTACATTATCTAATCCAGCCGTCAATGCAATCTCTTTTCCAAAATTTCTAGACAAATCAATATAATAAATTCTCGAATCTTTTTTCTGCAGTTTTTTTAAAATGGACAAGGTTTCATCGGTACTACCATCATTGATAAATAGAAATTCAAAACAGAATTCTTCTTTTCCAAAATTATTAATAACTTTACTTGTTTCAGAATAAAACAATTCTAAAACTTCTGCTTCATTATACGCCGGTATTATTAATGATATTAGTTTACTCATTGTTTAGATAGATAATCAATTATTTTATTTACCGCCTTACCATCACCATAAGGATTGTGCAACTTAGTCATTTTATTGTAAAAAGTTTGGTTATCTATTAACCCCTGCACACCGCTGATAATATTCTCCTTATTAGCTCCAACCAACTGCACTGTCCCGGCTGTAACTGCTTCAGGTCTTTCGGTGGTGTCTCTCATGACTAATACTGGTTTTCCTAAACTAGGTGCTTCTTCCTGAACACCTCCAGAATCTGTCAATACTAAATAACAATGTTTCATTGCCAATACAAAATCCTGATATTCTAAAGGCTCTATAAGCTGTACATTATCCAAGTCTTTTAACAATCTGTTTACAGGTTTTTGTACATTAGGGTTTAAATGAACCGGATACACAAAGTAGAAATGTGGATTTGCCAAAGCTAACTCCTTTATGGCTTCACAAATTTGAATAAAGCCATCACCAAAATTTTCTCTGCGATGTCCAGTAATTAATATATACTTTTTATTTTCAGAGACCAATTTAGGTAAAGTAGTTCTTTCCAATTTGGAACTAAAACTGATTAATTTTTTAGAGATATATAATAAAGAATCTATAACTGTATTTCCCGTTTTAATAATTGATTTTGGGTCAACGCCTTCATCCAATAAATTTTGAACATTGGTATCTGTTGGAGCAAAATGATAATTGGCAATTTTACTGACTAATACTCTATTGGCTTCTTCAGGAAATGGTGATTGCATATTGCCTGTTCTTAACCCTGCTTCTACATGACCAACTTTTACACCTGAGTAAAAAGCGGCCAATGCAGTAGTAAAACAGGTAGAAGTATCACCATGCACCAAAACCAAATCCGGCTTCCATTCGTCTCTAAACAGATTACGCATACCTATAAGAATTCTAGAGGTTACATCAGACAAATCTTGTCCATGTTGCATAATGTTCAAATCAAAATCAGGTTGTAAATCAAATAAATTTAGTACCTGATCTAACATTTCCCTGTGCTGACCAGTAACACATAACTTATGGTCTAAGCCAGATGATTGATTTAATTTTTTAGCCAACACAACCATTTTAATAGCTTCAGGACGTGTTCCGAAAACGGTAAGTATTTTTTTCATGATTCAATTATTTTTTCGATAATTTGTTTCGCAAAATATTCATAATTCCCTCGCTCTACTTTAAATTTTCTAATCGACATTTTCATCGACTTACTATTTTCATTTATTGCTAAAATAACCTCTGCTATTTCCTTTGGAGAATTTGGGTCAGCAACATTCACTGCAAATGGATATTCTTTTGCCAAAGATTTAAAGGATGGGAAATTTGGTAAAATAACGGGAGTATTATTATTAATAAATTCATACAATCTATTTGGTGCAGCATAAATATTATTAAGCGAAGTTGGGCTATAGAATCCAACACCAATATCAGCAGTAGACATTGAATCTAAATGCTTAGGTGGTACTCTAGATTTTAGAAAGAAAACTCTTTCTTTAAGGTGCAATTCTCTAATATGATTTCTCAAGTTCTCTTCATCCTTTATGTTTACATTAAACGAAGGTATTAAAACTAAAATATATTCTTTTGATAAAAAACTTAAAGATGAGACAAGCTCTTTCAAATTCCTTTTTTTAATGTCTAACAACCCTGAATACATAATCACAATTTTATTATCTTTCTTTAATTTTTCAATTTCAGGATCTATCATTACATCATAATCTGAATAATAAGGTATGTTTGGTAAAATATATGGTAGCTTTTTCAATTTGGCCTGAAAGTAAGTTATCCAAGCCCTATTCTCTTCGGGTACAATTAAATAATCGGA
Organism: Flavobacteriaceae bacterium UBA2765; assembly: GCA_002352665.1. Classification (GTDB taxonomy): domain Bacteria; phylum Bacteroidota; class Bacteroidia; order Flavobacteriales; family Flavobacteriaceae; genus Aureibaculum. The sequence continues at coordinate 12,859 of DEIV01000070.1, read as the reverse complement.
TTTCCTACAATTATGATATTTTGACTCTTCCAACTCATGATATTGATAAATGATTTTAGATTTTCCTTTAAAAATATTTAATCCCCATACGTCCCAAGCACCTAACCAAATAAAATTAATTCTAATTTTATTTTTAAAGAAATAGAAATAAAATTTAAAATGAAATAGTGATTTAGCCATTATTCTTTTCAAAATTGAACCAACGGGATATGGGAATTTACTACAAGTTATAATTTTTACATTTTCAATTTTGAATTGTACTTGAGTATAATATGTAAAAACTTCAATTTCATATCCGTTTTTCGCTAAATAGTTGATTATTGCAATTGTTGGAGGGATGGTTTTAAAATCTCTCATTAATGGAAACAATATTGTACTTTTCTCTTTCATAATTATTCTTCTTTTAATACTTTATAAGTAGTAAAAATAGGACGTAAAGATAAGAGTATTAACGATAGCGAGAACAATAATCCCAATTGAATTTTATTGTCAATATGTAATGTGTTATTTAAAAAATATTTAATACCAATTGCAATACCAATTGTTAGAAGGACTATCAAGTTATTCTTTGTAACTAATTGGTACATAATGGTATTTTTAGTGCTTTTATAAACTAAATAACTAGTTGAAAAGGTTAAAAATATACTCGTAGGTATAATGAAAAGTAAACCATATATATTAAAATACTTGATTAAAATGTAAGAAAAGAGTGCCGATAACAATTGTGCAATAACCCAAAATAAATACATTTTTTTGGCCTTACCATGTGCCACTACCATTTTACGATAAATAGTACCTAGACTACTAAATAAGACAGCTATTATATTAAATAATAAAAAAAGATAAGCTAATTGAACATCATCCATGTCAAATTTTTTACCGCCCCAAATCAAGTCAATAATAAAATCACCTAATAAAATAGTACCTATAATTACAATAGTATTTATATTTATAATACTAATGATGTTCTTGTTAAACTCTTTAAAGACCGGTTGTGCTTTTTGCAGCAACATTGAATATCTAGTAAAAAAAATGGTTATAAAAGGTTGAATAAATAACCCTTTTATTTTATTAGAAAGGTTTTGCACATATTTAAAAATAGCATAGACCCCTTCTGGTAAAAACGAAATACTAGCCGTTAAAACAATATTGTAAATTTGAGTAGCACCAACATATAAAAAAGTGCTCTGCATGGTTTTAAAAAATGAAATATGATCAAATTCCGGAATGGATATAATCCATTGAAAACGGTAGCCATTTTTAAACAATTGCCAAACATAAAATACAAATTCAATGATCTTACCTATTATAAAAGAAATGACCAAGGCCCACAATTGGATAAAAGGATATAATACTACCAACACTAAAATATTAACAATGGTATTGGTCAAACCCAATAACTCTGCCCTACCAAAACGTTCTTCTGCATTTAATACGGTAATATAAAACGAATTCATTAATGCCAAATACAACACAGGTAATAATATTCTAAAAATTAAAGCAGCAAAGTCTTTATCTTCTTGGGTAAACCCCGGTACCATCAAATCGACAAAATAATGGGCAAAAACAAAAATAAGCACCATTAAAATAGTACCAAATAACACCATTCTATTGATCACCACATTAAGCCCTTTATAGCCTAAACCGGCTGTAATATTATTTAATTTATGATATTCAGGTAAAAAAACTTCAGCCAATTGTCCACTTTGGGTTAAAGAAGTTACCAGATATACCAAACTCTGTGCGGCAAAATAAATTTCTATAGTCCGTGAAGCTCCAAAATAATGTACTTGTAGTATAGAATATAACAAGCCTAATAATGATGCTACTAATTTTAAAGAGAATAGTTTTAATAAAATTTTCATTTTTTGTAATTATTTACTTAACCAATCTAAAAATTTATTATTAAGTTGGTTTAAAACCTCTTTATCATTAATTAGCTTCTCTTTATTAAATTTCTTTATTTTGATATTTTCTAAGGCTAGTTTGTACATATCCAAATCGTCAATAGGATTAATAATCTCAGGATTCTCATAAAACAATTCACTGGCGAATTTTAATTTAGGATGTAATTTAACAGCAACAAATGGCGTATCAACTAGACCTGCAATGAATAAACTATGCATTCTACTTGAAAAAACAACTTGACCATTTTTAAATAATTCAATAAAACTTAAAATACTCATATTCAAAGGATTCCAAATTGTTATTTTGAACTTACCATTTAATTTTCTCATTAATTCTGCTGTATCTTCTTGCAAAAATATCCAATGTGTTTTAAAATTATTTTCCTCTAAGTACTCAGCAAATTTTATTAGCTCTACAAGATGTTTTTCAAATGCTGGTTTATGATGATAGGATCTTGGACATATAATTATTTCATTCGAACTAACAATTATATCCTCATCAGATAAGTTTTTATAGCCAATGCTCAAATCATTTGATAAGTAAAGATTTTTTATTCCCATAGCTTTGGCAATATCAAAAGATTTTTTATCCCTTACTCCTAAAAAGTCAAAACTAGAAATTAGCTGCTTATGTAATATTAAAGACTCTTTATTAAAGTAAGGTCCAATACCCAATCCAATGCCTCCGAATTGTGTACCCAACAACTTAGGAATTTTATAACGAATAATATTGGTTACATAATTTTTAAAGAATGGTAATAAACTTAAATCTGTTTTATAATCAAAAAAAACTCCACCACCTATATAATAGACTTTATCAAACTGGTTATAAAAAAATAACGGAAGTCTTTTATTAAATTTAATAATATTCAATTCAGCAAAGTAATTGTACAAATAATCGCAATTAACAGTTGGATCCGTTATTACAACATTTACTTCAATATTTGAAATTTGTTTTATTCTTTCAATGGCAATTTCAAATAATAAATCATCTCCAAAATTACTATGACCGATATAGCCCTGTAATAAGATTTTCTTTTTTTTCATTATTATTTGTGAAGTATATTTTCCTTTTTTTCTATTGCCTTAATTATTTTATTGAAAGACTTATCTTTCCAATAATCTTCAATGGTGTTATGTCTAAACCCTCTAATATCCGTGGAGTTTTCCTCAAAAAACATATTAAAGGGTACTTGATATCTTATAAATAATAAATAAGCATATTTAAGAGCCTCTTTTTTATTCTTTACAAGATCAATCTTATCAGCATCAAAAGAATCTAACAACTTAAAATATGCTGCTTTTGATTCCACATCTAAAGTAAAACCTTTGCCTCTATAATGTGTTTTAGACACCACTATACAGGGTTTGTTTACCAATGGCATTTCCATACCAGCTGTGGTGGTATGTACCATCCCTAAATCTGAAATATCGTAAATACTCCAACTATTTACTTTCTCATCCGGTTTAATAATTCTAATATTTTTGTTTGGGGTAATTCTATCTAAAATAATATCATAAAAGGGCATGTTGGTACCAATAACCACTTCGGCCGGATGAATTTTAACAATCAATTGTTTTTCAGGATGCTGATTAAACCAGGCTATCGTTTCAATAACCCATGCTACGGGGTTGTCAAAAGCAATTTCGCGTTGTGCACTGGCAGCATCCCATAATACATTGGTAAAAAGCGTGTAAATTGGTTTATTGGCACTTAAGCCTAAATTTTTAATGGTTTCTTGCTGTGTGGTTTCTTTGCCGAAATTATAGACAAAAACATCCTCTTTATGTGAAATTCTTGAATCTAAATAAGTATTTATGTCACTCAATTGAGACTTGGTAAGCTCTTTGTCCTTTACCTTTTGCCACTCTTCAGAAACATCCCAAGAATCACCCGTTTTATTCCAATTGAAAACTTGGGAATGTCTTTTTTTTCCCCTTCCGTGCACTAAGGTTGGTATATTATTGTCATTTAAGACTTCAAATGGTGGGCCCCAAGTACTGTAAATACCATGACTCATCAATACAGCATCAGGTTGTAATGCCGCTAGTTTTATACCTATATAATCAGTAATTGCAATAGATTGTTTAAGCAATTTTGTTTTCTCTTTTAGTTTAGGTAAATCATCAGAGATTACACCAACTTTATACTGTTTTAATAAACTAGCCTCTAAAATAGAGTTGTATTTGTCATTATACGCTAAACCCGTATTATTTTTTACAAATTCTGAAATAGTAATAAAATTTAGTTTTAAACTATTTAAAAATTTCGAGGCATACCTAAAATCCTTTTTGGCTTGATCATCCCAATTTTTTTCATTCCCAATTTTCTTCAATTCATGGATTGGCAGGGTATTGTCGTCAATAATAAAAGTAATTTGATGCCCTTTCTTTTTTAGTGCTAAGGCCAATAAAGCTTCAATAAATAAATGAAATGTACTCCCAGAAAGTATTTCCAACACATATATTTGTTGTTTATAAGGATTATTATCAATTTTAAATTGCCCCAAACGTTTAGCTTGTGCTAATAGGATACTTTTATTTAATACCGTATTTCCCAATATCTCCCAACTGAAACCTAGTTTGTTCAACAGCAAGGCTAATTTTGGAAAAATATATATTTTTATCCGATCTTTTAATTTCATTAATTATTCTTATAGTTTTTTATCGGTTAAATTGAATCTTTGATGATTATTTTAATCATGTCAATTTCATCAACTTATAATGTTGCTATTAATTTATTGATTCTTTCCCCAGATGTTCCATCTAAAACTACTATTTGATTATCTAACTGTGTTTTATGATTGTCAGTATCATTGTAATAATGCATGAATTCTGACATCTTTTTTTTTATCTCAGCTCCATTTTTTATATACCCCGCTCCACACGCCAAATTTAACTCAATCAGTCCGTTATAAATTAATTCTTGATTGTTAACAAAGTAACAAGTAAAAATTGGTTTACGCAATGCCATCGCTTCAAAACTTAATACACTGGAAGGAATTAAAACTACTTTAGCCTCAGACATATAATGTATCATTTCTTCCTCATTTAGATGAGAAAGAATAGTTAAGTTATCAACTTTATCTGTTTGTAAGTCTTTATCTGATCTATTTGTTACCCAATAAATGGGTTCATTAAAGTTAAGTCTGATTAATTCTTTGGTGAATTTTTCGCCTAAGTTATAGGTGTCTGCACCTCCAAAACAGATAAAAACACCTTTACCAGACGATTTTGCTTTTTTAGTTTTTGCATGCTTTAAAAAGTTTTGTCTTAGCAAGGCATATTTTAATCCCAGATATAATTTTGTATTGGCATCTATATTTATGAATGGCTCAGGTTTTAACCCCGGTGTATGGTTAAAAACAATATCAACATTGTTTGCATCAGCAGGTATATCGTTAGTTTCTATTAGTTTATATACACATTTCCGAATCTTAATCTTCCATTTTTTAGAAAATTGATAACCATCTATCCATAGCAAATCTTCTTTATTCAAGATTTGAATCAAATCGTAATCTTTTTCAAGAGATTGAAAATTAAAATCTCCCAACAGTTTTAATATATAGGATTCGTCTTTTTTTAGACAAACAAATAACACCTCAATATCATCTTTTATCATCCCAGCAACTGCTAAACATCTAGATAGATGACCTCTACCCATTGTTGTATTTGCATCTGCTCTAAATATTAATCTCTTTCGCATTATTTTTATTTTGGAAGGTAACCCGTAAAGCTAGTAATTTTCCAATTTCCATTTACTTTTCGTAGTACAAAAAGGCTTATCCAGTCTAAAACTATTGAATCTTCATCTTTTACTCTAAAAGCCCCATTAAACTCTTTATGAACCAAGGCCAAATCTCCTTTAATTTCAATTTTTGTCAACTTAGTAGTGTTGAATAATACTTCTAATGGGTCTATTAAAAAAGTCTTTTTATTAAATTCTTTACTTTGGTTTATCCAATCCGTTTTATAAGATTGCAATGAATCATAAGTCAAACACCAATTGTTTTTATTTGTAGATTTTTTACCGTCAATTCCAAAAAAACCTTTTTCAATAAAATCATTAGCGATTATAGTCCAATCTTGGTTACAAAAAGCAATAAAATCTCTGTATATCAGTACTTGCCAAATTAACTGTTCGTCTTTGGAATAATTGCTTGGAGGTTGATACTTATCTTTATAATTCAATGTCAGCTAATTTTAGGTAATCTCCTTCTGTTTTATTTTGGCTTACTTTTTTCCCTATAAGTTCATCTATTCTGTATGGTGGTAAAGCATCTAACGGACAAGGCCTTAACACGATTAAATCTTCTTCATTGATTCTTTCTCCTTTTAAAAGATTTCGATTTGCTCTTATAGCTCTTCGTTGTACGATAATGGTGTTTTTTTCATTTTCTGCCAATACTTTTTCTCCATTTCCGATAATAAGGTCTAAGAATTGAGCATCTGCAGCATATTTTCTAATTTTTTCTGCTCTTAATTCAAAGGAATCATTAGTATTAATTTCAGCTTTTAACTTCTCTGTATTTTGTACCATAGAAAGCCATTCGTTTGGCATCATTGAAAAAGCATGGTCTTGACCAGTTTTAGAATTATCTAAGGTAAAATGTTTTTCAACAGCACTACAGTTATACAAACCTACAGCACCAAGAACTGTTAAATCTCCATGTGTATGATCTGACAACCCTAATGGAACACCTGGCCATAATTCTGCATAGGTTTCTAACACTTTTAAATTTATATTAGAAAAACGCTCTTTGGTCAAAGCAACATCTTCCTTCTTTGTTGCCGTATAATTTGTATTGCATTGCATTAAAATTACCTGTGTATCAGCATCTAAGGCCACATTCATAGCCTTTTTAACTTCATCTAAGGTTGATGCACCTGTTGCAATAAGTAAAGGTTTATCATAAGCTGTCATTTCCTTAATTTCTTTATGCCAAGTAATATCCCCTGAACCTAACTTAAAGGCAGAAATGTAAGGAGCAACAGCCTTGGTTATTTCAATAGAATAAGGTGATGTAAAATAATCTAACCCTAAATTATCTGCCAATTCTTTTAATTCCAACGTCCATTCAAAAGGTATTGATGCAGCTTTATAGGAATCAAAAACAGAATTTTTCCATTTGCTTTGATGTGTTTTAACGCCTGATAAATTTTTAAACCCATAGTCAGAAACAATGGTTTCTGCATTAAAGTTTTGCATTTTAACGGCATCAACCCTAGATTCAGCACAAGCGTGAATTAACTCCTTTGCATGTTCTAAATCTCCATTATGGTTTGAAGCAATATCAGCTATAAAATATGCAGGTTCGTTTGCCCCTATTTTTCTACTATTAATTTTTACATCCATATTATTTCCTAATTTTAAATGCTTTTAAAGCTTCTATTTCTAATAATCCTTGTAAAGTTTTATCTTCTGACACCTTATATTTACCATTATAAAGTTGATACATTTTTTCAGGAATGGCAACTAAGTTAACATTTCTATCCATATCTACTAGTTGTACCAAGTCTTTATTAAAACCAAATAGTTGGGCCTGTTTTTGTAAAAATACATATTCTTCTGAAGCATCTTTTGCTCCGAAATGTATAATACCAGTAACCTTATCCTTAATTAAATCTAATAGACCCTCAATAAGCAATGTTGCTAAAATTCTATTTTGTTTTACACCACGATCAACATTAACTATTAAATTATTTGCTAATTTTTCTAAAAACACTTGGTTTCTTGTTGGTTTATGCGATACCCAGCCCTGTACAGAAGAAAAGCGTAAAACAGTCCAAAGAATGGAAGATTTATATAGCTCTCTTTCGCAGTTTGCTTTAAAAATTCCATAAGGTGATACACTTTTGGCTTCCAATGATTCTGTTAACTTCTTGTTTTTATAACCATCAAGAGCTAATACAGAGGAAGCATAAATATAGTGAATATTAAAATCTTTGGAAAGTGTAATAATTTTTTGATGCAATTCGAAGCCCTCTTTATCTTCTCCTCTTAAAAAATTAACTATTACAGTAGGTTTAAATGACTTAATAATTTTATCGTAGTTATCTTTTGAGTTTTCAGTTCTAAAAATCTCAATAGATTCAGGAAAAATTACATTTGATTTAAAGACGGTTCCAGCTACTGAAGCACTCGTGGAACCTAGTTTCTCTACTAACAAGTAACCTAGCCATGAGGATGCTCCTAAAACTAAAACTCTTTTATTGTTAAATGAATTCAAAATTTACACTTTAAAACTAGCATCAACATGTTTACGAATTAAATCTCTAATTTCTTCAACACCCACCCATTCTGTATTTGTACCAGAATTATAAACAAAACCAGGAGGCACCATTTTAGCACCGTTTTTGGCGATATACTCTTCCATGGTATATCTATAAGTTTGGGGTAAGATAATATAATAATCACCCACGTCAACAGTATTATACGAATCTGATGATGTTATCATCTCTTCATGTATTTTTTCGCCTGGTCTAATACCTAGCACCGGCTTTTCACATTCGGATCCAATGGCTTCAGCCAATTCGGTAATTTTATATGACGGAATTTTTGGAATAAAAATTTCTCCACCCCAAGCGTTTTCCAAAGCATGTAACACCATATCAACACTATCTTCTAATGAAATATTAAATCTGGTCATACTTTCATCAGTAATAGGCAATATCCCTGATGCTCTTTTTTTTAGAAAAAAGGGAATTACGGAACCTCTAGACCCCATAACATTGCCATACCTTACCACAGAAAATTTTAGATCTCTTGAGCCACTCATATTATTAGCAGCCACAAATAATTTATCTGAACATAATTTAGTAGCACCGTATAGATTTAATGGTGCTGCTGCTTTATCGGTTGAAAGAGCTACAACATTTTTTACATCTGTATCTAATGCAGCATCTATAACATTCTCTGCTCCATTAATATTCGTTTTTATACACTCCATTGGATTATATTCAGCTGCAGGAACTTGTTTTAAAGCCGCAGCATGAATTATGTAGTCAACATCTTCACAAGCTCTCTTCATACGTTCTTTATCACGGACATCGCCAATAAAATACCGCATGGCCTTGTATTTTTCAGGACTAAATACTTGAGCCATTTCAAATTGCTTCAACTCATCTCTAGAATACACAATTACCCTCCGAATATTCGGATATTTCTTTAATATTACTTCGATAAATTTTTTCCCAAAAGAACCTGTTCCTCCGGTAATAAGTATTGATTTATTATTTAAGTCTAGTTTCATGTATATTTTTAAATTTAAAGCTGTAACCAATTATATAAATTTTCTTTTGTAAACGTTCTATTTTCCATTTCAAAATGAGTAATCAATTGCTCAATTCTGTCTCTATCTTCAGCAGTATCAACAGTTAAAAGACCATCCAAGCTCTTTTCAAGTCCAAATTCAAAAGGATCACACAATGTTGATTTAAACATATCAGGATTATTTATAAAATAGGGTGTAACGTGTTCTTTATCATAATCATTTAATTGTCTATTTAATACTATTCTAATCGCAGCTACTTTAATTAACTCACAAACAATATGGCTTAACCCTTTTATGCCAGTATAGTCATTTCCCATATGACTATGGATAGTTAATAATTCCTTACAGATATTCTTTTGATAGAAAATATTATCAGCTGTTATTCTAATCAATGTATCCCTCATGTCTAAATCAATACTAGCATCAGAAAACCTACTCAATACATCATTAACATCACCACGTAAGCACTTAATATTTAAAAATTTACAATAGGCCTCAAGTGGGTCATCTTCAATTTGAGTTGTAGTAACAACAACAATATCGTCTGTCAATTCTAAACTAATAATAGTGTCTATTACTCTTTTTAAAAGTGGAATTCCATTAATTGAACTTAAAGATTTACCTCTAAGCCTAGAGCTACCCATTCTTGCCTGTATAATGGCCCTTACTCTCATTTAATTATTTATTATTCAACTCCAAATACTTATCTACAAATATTTTAATTCCTTCTTCTATGGTTGTAGCTGGTTTAAAATCTATATATTCAAATAAACTTTCTACATTGGCATAAGTAGCCGATACATCACCGGGTTGCATAGGTTTATAAACTATCTTTCCTTTTTTTCCTAAGGCATTTTCTACCGCATGCACATAATCCATTAAAGCAACGGGACTATTATTACCAACATTAAATAATTGATAGGGTGCTGAACTCATAGATGGATTTGGCTTTTTAGCATCAAATTTAGGATTATTGGCTTGTGGTGGTTTGGGAATTAGACGTTTTACACTTTCTACAATATCATCAACATAAGTAAAATCTCTACTCATATTTCCATGATTAAAAACTTCAAACTCTCTATCTTCTACAATGGCCTTAGTAAAAATATGCAAAGCCATATCTGGTCTACCCCAAGGGCCATATACTGTAAAAAATCGTAAGCCGGTACTAGGGATGTTAAATAAATGGGCATAAGAATGTGCCATCATTTCATTAGCCTTTTTACTTGCTGCATACATGGCTAAAGGGTGATCTGTATGACTACTTGTGGAAAAAGGAATTTCTTCGCTTAGACCATAAACAGAACTTGAAGAAGCATAAACTAGATGTTTTACCGGATAATTTCTACATCCTTCTAATATATTTAAAAAGCCTGTAATATTATTATCAACATAAGAATGAGGATTCTCTAAAGAATATCTTACGCCTGCTTGAGCAGCAAGATTCACCACATAATCAAACTTTTCAGTTTTAAATAGTTGCATTATATGCTCTCGGTCTTTTAAATCTAGTTTAACAAAAGTAATATCTCCAACTAATGGGGTATTGTACTTCATCTCCGAAGTATCAATGGACATATCTTCTAAACGTGCCAATTTCAAATTTTGATCATAATAATCATTGATATTATCAATACCAACTACTTCATAACCATTTTTAAATAGTAACTTTGACAAATGATGTCCAATGAACCCTGCGGCTCCGGTTACCAATACCTTATTTTCCTTATTGTTCATATTCATTTTTTCTCTACGTTTTTTTCTTGCCTTGTGAAATAAGATTTGAGCCTTTTGCCCAAGAACATCTTACCGTAATATGTTTTTAAATATTTTTCTCTCCTTAAAGAATTTCGATAGTCCCGAAACCTTGTGAGAATTGAGAACTAATTTGAAAACTGAAAATTTGATTCTCGATACTAATTTTACTCATTTTCATTCGTAAAATTCACTCGAATTGACAAATTTTCTTCAAAACGACCAACAGGTAATAGTATTTTTTTTCTATTTATTCTTTTTTTTTATTAAGATTATCTTTTACCAATTTGAAAATACTCAAATCCTTTTTCTTCAAGTTTAGATACACTATATTGATTTCGACCATCAAAGATAATTGGATTTTTTAATTTTTCTTTTATTCTATCGAAATTAGGTGATCTAAACTCTTTCCATTCTGTTAGTAATATCAAAGCATCCGCCTGTTCTAAAACTTCATATCTATTATTACAATAATTAATATCAATATCTTTTAAATAAAAATGCTTTGCTTCATCCATCGCTTTAGGATCATAAGCATTAATGCTAGCACCTCTTTTTACCAATTCTTTAATAATATATATGGCAGGTGCCTCTCTCATATCATCTGTACCAGGTTTGAATGCCAGTCCCCAAATACCAAAAGTCATTCCGGATAAGTCCTCACCAAATTTTTGAATTACTTTATTAGCAATTACTAATTTTTGATTATTATTTACTGCTTCTACAGATTTTATCAATTGTGGTTCATAGTTATGCTCTATCGCGATTTTATATAATGCTTGTACATCTTTAGGAAAACAAGAACCTCCATAACCACTTCCGGGATTAATAAAACTGTATCCAATTCTAGAATCTGAACCTATACCGTTTTTAACCATATTTACATCAGCCCCAACCAATTCGCAAATATTGGCAATTTCATTCATAAATGATATCTTAGTTGCCAACATAGCATTTGCTGCATATTTCGTCATCTCAGCAGATCTAATATCCATACTGATGAATTGATTATTACTTTGTAAAAACGGATTATATAATTCACGCATTACTGCAATCGCCTTTTCATTATCCGCACCTATAATGACCCTGTCGGGCTTCATAAAATCGTTAATGGCATCGCCTTCCTTTAAAAATTCAGGGTTTGATACAACATCAAATGGGATAACAACATTTCTCTTATCCAATTCATCCTGAATGGTTTTCCTTACCAAATCTGCCGTCCCAACCGGAACAGTTGATTTATCAACAACTATTAATGATTTATTCATTAATTCCCCTATTTGTTTGGCAACACTAACAACATATTGCAGATCCGCAGCACCATCTTCACCCATGGGTGTACCTACGGCAATAAAAATAAGATTGGTGTTGTCAATTTCTTCAGATAGATTTGTTGAAAATTCTAAATTTTTTGATCGAGAATTATGTACCACTAACTGACTTAATCCTGGTTCAAATATCGGAATCTTATTATTTTTTAATTCCTCTATTTTTTTCGTATCAATATCTATACAAACAACATTATTACCCATTTCTGCAAAACAGACACCACTAACTAAACCTACATAACCCGTACCAATTATTAGAATTTTTTCTTTCATTCTTTTAGTATTCACTATTCAATGTTTTATATTCCATTGAAAAAAATAATATCAATAATAGCTAAGTTGAACAATATTCTAATTAAAGTCGACTATGAGATTCCTCTTTGGATAAAGTAGATTTAACGTCAAAAATAATATGGTCATTTTTAACATACTCATCAATATTTAGCACCTTAAATTCTTTATGAGAAACCGCAATAATCACACCATCATACTTTTTATTAATATCTTCTTTTTTACAAATCAGATCAATACCATATTCATGTTTAACCTCTTCAGCAGTTGCCCAAGGGTCAAATACATCTACATTTACTTCAAA
>DEIV01000147.1:7765-22222 GCA_002352665.1 Flavobacteriaceae bacterium UBA2765 | reverse complement strand
GGGGTTTGGGGTAGCGTCTAAATCTGGAGCATAATGGGTTTGGTAATAACCATTAATAGCATTTTCTTGATTGTCGGTTCTAAAACTGCCTGCAATATCCGAACTTGATGGCACATAAGGTAAAAAGTCTTGGGCTTGTCTGCCAAATTCATCATAGCCTATATGGGTTATAATATCTTTACCCGTACCGCTTTGCTTGATCCCTACTTGTTGTTTTGGCCTGCCCAGTCCGTCAAAATAGATTATGGATTCTATTGCGTCTTTGTTTAGGGCAATATTATCGGTATTTAACATTTCTGTTTGCGGGGCAAGGGTGTAGATGTAGTTTTCATCGGATAATACTGGGGCTTGGTAGGGGGTGTCTTCTAATGGGGGTTCTGGATTTGTGATGAGTTGGTTTTCGAGCCAAATTAAACTAGAATTTTCACTAGTTGCCAAATCTAAATCACCATCATTATCAAGATCTACTGTATAATGTATCTTACCTTGAGGATTTAAAGAAATTTTTGTGAAATTTTGCAATCCGTCATTTTCATATATACTGCCTTTGGTTATAATTTCATGATTACCATCATCATTAATATCAACCACTTGTATATCACTTGGCGAGTAGGAAATATTTGGTATAGCATATTCGATAAAACTTTGGTTATTATTATTTTCATACCAGCTTAATTTATTTCCATTTTCATAGCTGCCAAAAACCATATCTAACAGACCATCTTTATTTATATCTTGTAATTGTATTGATTCAAATAAAACCGTTCCAAAATTATGCAAGAAATGTTTTGTGAAATTAAGGCTTCCATCATTTTCATACCAATACACTTTAATTTCTCCTCCGCTTTCTTCTTCTATTGAAAAAATATCTTTATCGTTGTCTGCATCAAAATCGGCTGTCAATATTTTTGCATTAAAAAGAGTATTAATTCGGTTTGTAACAGATGCAATTACATGCTCGGTAAAATTATTATTCCCATTATTTTCAAATATCAATAATTTACTACCATCTCCATTTAATAGATCTGCTTTTACTATGATATCAAGATCTCCGTCATTATCAAGATCTCCGATATCTTCATTTAAGCTGTTAATCGAAAAGGAACTTACTGCCAAGGTTTGTTGTGTGAAGTTTTGAGAACCATCATTTTTATACCAATAAATTGTAGTAATGTCACCAAAAGCATTAGTACCGAATAAATCAATATAACCATCACCATCTAAATCACGTGGAGAAAAAACTCTTAAAAAAGGCACATTCGGTAATACTGTATGGGTAAAATTATTATTTCCTGTGTTTTCTAACCAATAAGTGTGTACACCATTTGAACCCAAGAAATCTATATCACCATCATTATCTAAATCTACAGAAAATTTTCTATCAGAATTATTATCAAATCCAGTTATTTCATGCACATTAAAATTACCATTCCCAAGGTTCTCTACCCAAACATTTGTTGCATAGTCTGCAGATGGCAAACCTATAAAGTCAATATCTCCATCACCATCCATATCTACAGGTATATTAGCACTTGAGTAAGCTGGCATATTATCAAAATTATAATTATGCTCTGTAAATTCTATTTGAGAACTAACCATAACCGGAAGTACTAATAGCACTAAAATTAATATCTTATTTATCTGTTCTTTCATATCTATTATATTTGTCAGATAGGATTCGCATATTTATAACTTCTGTAATTTTGAAATTACAAATTATGCTTACTTCATAGCTGTTTAATTTTTATATGCATAAATCATTTTTTAATACTCTATCAAGACCCAATCAATATTATATTGTGACAGGTTATTTTGGAAAAAAAACTATAGAAAATGCTAAGAGTCAATAATAAAAATGTAATTATTCCAAAGATAGCCTTGAGTTAATTAGTGATCTCTCATTTTTCTATGTCTATTTTTTGTAAAATAGTTTCAATCTTTTCTAAACGCTCTTTTAACTCAACGTTTTCTTTTTCGTGCTTTTCTAATTGCTTTTCTTGTTCTATAGTATATAAAGTTAACTCTTCTATTTTTTGGAGTAATTTTAAGTTCATTTCTTTTAAATAAAGACCATTTTTAGCAACAATACTTGCCGATGGAATTTCGGGCAAATGCTTGTGCTGGTTAATGTATTTCTCTATTTCTGAAAGTGACTTTAACGGGTATGATTTTTCGAAGACATAATCTGGCATAATAGCTCCTTCAAGATCAACTTTAATTTCTTGTGCATGAATTTTACCTTTTACGGTCAGCTTCATATCAGGCGAAGCAGTGCCAATACCCAAATTCCCCTCAAAATAAGAATCTGCATCTGAAGCCGAATGGATAGCATAATTATCTGCCGTACCTTTATTAAAGGTAGAATCAATATAAATGCCATAAGAATTTGTAACAGCACCTGTGCCAGAATAATAAAAATATTCACCATAGGCATTTGCAATCGTACCATTGTTACTAATATTAATATTTGAACCAACAGCGTAATCCATAGTACCCGAGTTGTTGATTTCAGGACGAATAGCATCTACACTTGTAATTGTACCATTTTCATTATTATCTATACCGCTTCTAGTTCCAATGGCATAACCTATTGTTCCTGTTCCTACATTTTGAACATTACTCATGACACCATAATTTGAAGTACTGGTTCCAGTTCCATCAAATGTAGATAAGACCCTCATAACATTATTTTGAGTGCCCGTGGCAGTATTTGTGCCTTGAACCCAAAGCTTATGAACCGTTGAAAAATTATCTCTGCCAATACCAACCCGGCCATCATAATAAGCAATGTCAGGAGTAGCACCGTCAACAAATTTACCTGCTCCACCAGAGCTCGGGTTTCCTCCATCAATAATTTCCTGAATAGTAGGTTCCGACCCATTTACTTGATAGATAGTTGGAGCATAAAAATATTGATTATCAGCAATATTGGTATCATAATACAAATAACTTCTATGTAACATTTTTGTAGCATCCGGTGTAAATTTAAAGTCATTTATACTTCTTGCTTTTGCACCCGAAAGACTATAAATACCTCCTTCATTAAATGTGGATGTATAACCACTGTGGTGTACATAGCCAACTATTAGATACCATTTGTCCAGCTCGGGTAGGTCACCCACAAAGAAATAGGAATTGTTTACCGGGTCTCCGTTAAGATTTAAGGTGGTAAATTCGTTTTGTGCATTTCTGGTATAGGTACCTAAATAGGTACTGCCGTCATTGGAATTCGTTTTTTTAACCCATATGGTAACACGATAGGTTTTGGTAGGGTCTATATTGGTATATGTTGAATTCCAACCTCCATCTGCATTACTCACTGCATCTGGGGTTGCCTTCCATAAAAGAACCGATTCATTATGAGGACCCGTGCCCATTTCCCTGGTATTTTCTGAATCTTGCCCTATTCTGTTAAATCCCGGTGCAGAGCCACTACCAACTGCCCAAGTTGAGGCATCTATTAAATTTTGAGCATCAATGCCATAAGTAACAAAAAGTGCAATTAATACTATTACTAATTTTTTCATGTTTATGTATTTAAGGTTGTGTTCTTATTCTTGATTTTTATAATGGTATTCGTTTTTACTGACTATATTACCCTCAGCATCTTTTACCTGTTTTAGTCGGTTAAAGTCGTCATATTCGTAGTAAATGGTATAACCTCGGGGGTCTGTAATACTGGTGACGCCAACTAAAGGTTTAAATGTATATAATGAAACAAAACAATCGTTTCTATTTATAAATTCTGACAAAGCACTTTTTAAATTATTTATATCTTGTTGAATGGAGACTAATTCATCACTTTCACTTAAATTGATATTATTAATAGCTGATTGAATAGAAGATATATCAATACTAGGATCACTGCTTTCAATTTTAATAATTGGATATATATCTTCATAAGCCCATGCAAAATAAGTTGTAATATCATCATCCTTGATAACACTTTTTACTTTACTTTTATTATTATAGTATTCAACTTGTATTTTGTGATTAAATGTATAAGGCATATCTGGCTGGAATATAATTTCATTGCCTTTTGATTCAAAATTATAGATATCAACTGGATGACCACTATTATTATATTTTACCTGAGACCCACTCAATAATATGTTAGTACTATCATTATATTTTCTAGTATCTATTGGAATACCAACAATGTTTTTATCCATCAAGGTTGAAATATTTTCAACATCATTATAATCATTTGGATATTTTATATACGTAGTAGTGGATGCACCATTACTATTCTCTGTTGTTATTGAAGTGGGCTCGTTTAAAAAAGTACCATAATCATAATCTTCTATAGTAACTATTTCTTCATTTTCAAGATAAGATGTTGTTTTAACTTGTTCAAGGTGTTTAGCCCCTGTATGGTATATATATTCAACTATATTAAATACAGAACCTGGAGTATTTTGTATACTGCTAGCAGGAGGATATCCTATATCAGTATTAAAAGAACCTATCGGATAAAAATAACTCCATAATGAACCTACAGTCTCCGGTATAGGTGCTTCTTGTTTAATCATAACTTTTGAACATTTTAATAGAGAATCAAATCGAATATTATACTTATAATCATACTTCGTTACTGGTACATAAGATTGACTCTTTTTTTTATAATCTGTTTTACTTATTAAATGATTGGTTGTCCACTCTCTATAATTTTTTGTATATAAATTTGTACCAATAAGTTCATTATCTACTATTGGAGGTTTATATATAAAAACACTTTTTCCATTAGTAGATCCATTTAATTTTTCTTGATATTCTGTAACTTGTTCATAAAACACATTGCTTCCAGAGTTTAAATTCCCACCATCAAACATATCACTACTTATACGCCTTAACCTATATGAAGCAGAATATTCACATATTCCAAGTCCATCTTTACATGGAAGAAATTTAATATCTGTTTTTTCAACGAAAGTCATAAAAGTATTAATACTGTAGGGGTTTTTTAATAATTTTCCCATTCCATTTTCTTCAAACCCATATGTATAGCTTTTTACAAGAGGTACAGCTGATGCTGAACTTTTATTGATTATTTTTTCTATTCTTAGTCCACCAACATCTTTATCTTTTGCCTTGTTGGTCTCGTACTCAAACTCTGTAGTCCCGCCTGTTGGGTATTGAACCATATTTAAAATAAAAACTTGCATTTTATCTTCATCAACTTCTCGATCAGCATATGATGTTTGAATTGTACCTATCTGTTTATTTAATTGAAATGGAGGTATTATAGTAGGGTTGTTTATTTTACCATTATAATAGCCCCAATAATCAACACCAGAGGTAAAATACTGTGGAGATTCTACCGTTTCATCATAATAAAACTTATACTCATCATTTTTATTCCCGTTAGAGTCCTCAATATGCATGGAAGATAATTTTAAATAGGTCTCACTAATAGGTTGATTAGAATACGGATTTTGTTCAAAAACTATTTTTTTTATTACAGTATCTTTATCATCTTTAACAATCATATTTTTTAAGAAATCAGAAATGTAATTAAATTCAATAATCCCCCCTTTAAATTCTATTTTTTTTAGTCTTTTAGAAAAAAAACTTAAAGGCTCATCATAGATTTGATAATTTACCATTTCCTCCTGAAAAAAGTCAGGATCTGTAGTTGAACGAGAATCTTTAAAATCCCAAATATCAGTTCTGTGTTCAGAAAATTTCACTATTGGTTCATAATAGAAATTTATAGATTCTGAACCATCAGCTGAATGAATTTCTTTTAAGAACCAAGCCGTAGAATAAGAATCCCCATTTTCTTCAATTGCTGTAGTGTTATCTGTTGATGATTTTCCATAGCGATATACTTGTCCTAATTCGTTGGTAATTTCAAAATAATTAATTGGTGTATATATATTCGTAAAAGGATTATTTGAAGTTATCGTAATAGGCTCGTAAGGTATAACAACAGGCTTTCTATGATTATTACCATCACCTGCTAACAAAAATTTTCCACTCAACGAACCTGCACTATAATAAAACACATCATATTCGCCATCTGGTCCTCCAACGCCCATATCAAAATAAAACATATTCCCAATGTAATAGAAATCTTCTTCATTATATTGGTTTAAAGTATAGAAAGGTCGATATGGGTATGGAAAATAACTCTCTTCATCTGGTTTGTTAACAATTTTTCTTGAAATTATCCCACCAGCATTAAGAGACCATCCTAAACCTATATCTCCTGTTTGATCATCAACTTTAAAACCTGAAGCGTGATATGATATATTAATTGGTAAGTTGAGACTACCTGTATTAATTTCATATAAAGGGATAGAGATATTGGGAATACCAGTGTTGTGATTAACAGGGTAATCAATATACTTCTGTAATTGTGATACTTTAGGTGAAGCTGGCATTACGTTATTGAATCCATAAGTATTGGATTCTTCTTGACTATACGAGTAATTTACAAAAGAAAATAAAAAGATATGAAGTATTAATAAATAGTTAAATAATTTTTTCTTCATAGTAGTTGATTTTATATTTAATATAAGACAGAAAAGGAGGTATAAAATATTTTTTTTCATAACAAATAAAATAGTTTTCCAAACCAATAAACAGCACTGAATGAGGTTGTCTAATAAATTTAGTGCATTTAGCTCTTAAACGCATGGAATAAATGTAGAAATAATCTTTTTCAAAAAAAATCTCAAAAATTTATTTTAAACCTGTGTCTTACCATTTCGTATAAATGGTATGATTTTCTTAACAAATGGTAAAAAATTAGTGTTTTTCGAAAAGGTAATTAGAAAGGTTCTAAAAATAATTAATGAACTATTTAAGGCAAAAAGGAAAATAAAGCTCTCAAAAAAGATTCATACTGAGTGAAAACGAAAATTTCAATAAATATTTAAGACACTAGCATGATTAACATTTAAGCATTAATATAAATATCTCTTCTTAGTGTTTGCCAAATATGGATATGTCGAGATTAATAGTTTGTTCAAAACCGTAGCTCTGCTACGCTTAATTTAGTAAAACACCTTATTTTACCTGTCTCGCCATCAGGCGGGTTGTACTTTCTAACTCATAACGTAACTCTATTAGATAATCAGGGCTAAAAGGCACAACCAGAAGGTAAAGGTTGTTGTTGCTCTAATGCTATTGCAAAATCTTTTTCTGTAGTAAAGGTTGTAAACCCGCTATCTACAGAACCTTTATACGTTTCAGTTCCATAACCAGAAGTATTCATATGGGCACGGACAATCACAATTTGATCTATAGCAATAGCTACAATTCCTCCAGAACGAATAAAAGGCTGTTCATTTACATGACTGTGGCCTAAAACCCTACGGTAAATTAAATCTCCATTTTCAGAAAGTACTTCCCACCAGTTTGCATACTGACTACAACCTATATCAGGACTTTGAATGCCCACATTAAAAGTATAAGCATTTTTACTACCAGATACTTCAACAGAAACAATTTTGGCAAAATCATTATTTTGAGGTTTAATACTAGTATCTTCGTTATTAGAGCTAGAGCTACAAGAAATAAACAAGAGCAATGCTAAAGCAATAGTATTGGTTTTTTTTAAAAGGAACATTTTCATCGAATATTGGTTTAAAGTCAGTAAATAAATATTAAGTCATTGCAAGTATAGAAACGGATTAAAATAGTTGACAAAGCATTTCTAGATTGCCATATAAAATAGAAACAATTATCTAATAGATAGTTGTAATTTAACAATAATCCTTACACAAAATAAGGATACATTTCACCCCTGTATTCAGGGGCGTGAGTTTAACAGGTATAAGTGTTTTTATTTGAACAATAAACTCTCATATTTGTATGTTATATTAACTTAAATCACCTATAATGAAATTTCTAGTTCGTTTTTTTTCAATAAGCTTATTGTTTTTAGTTATTTTCTCTTGTAAAAAGCAGCATCCGCAAGAAGAAACAGACAATCTTTTTAAGTTTAAAGAATATATTTACTACACTACTTCCGGTGTTGTTTCTGTCACAGAATCAATACAGATTGGTTTGGCTAAAGAAGTAGAAAGTTGGAAGCCTGATCTAGAAGTGTCAGAAAACAGCATTTCAATATCACCATCTGTAAAAGGTAAATTAACAGCTCTAAATTCCAGAACCTTGGTTTTTAATCCTGAAGAAAATTTAAAACCGGATACAGAATATACGGTTACGGTCAATTTATCAAAGATATATTTAAACACTCCTTCTGAGTATAAAGCTTATACTTTTAAATTTAAAACCATACAACCAAATTTTGCTATAAATACAAATAATTTACAATCTTATAGCAAAGAATGGCAATATATAGAAGGTGTATTGAGATCAGCAGATGTATTACCTTTAGAGACCGTTAAAAAACTGGTTAGTGTTTCTCAAAAAGGGAAACCAGTATCTGTAAAATGGTTACCGGTGGCACAATCTTCTTCTATTTATCAATTTAAAATAGATAGCATTCAACGTTTAAAAGAGGATACTGAAATTGAAATAAAATGGTCTGGTAAAAAATATGGAATAAACAATGAAGGATCAGCAAAAAGAACCATTCCGGGTATTAGTAATTTTTCCATAGTAAATGTTGATGTCATTCAATCGCCGGAACAACATTTAGCTATAAACTTTTCAGATCCTATTAAAAAACAACAGAACTTTAAAGGGTTAGTTGCAGTTGAAAATGGTAAAAATTTAAAATATGTTGTTGATGGTAATGTACTGAAAGTGTATCCAGAAGGTAGAATTAAAGGCAATGTAAAAGTTGATGTTTTTCAAGGAATTACAAATGTTTATGGTTATAAATTTAAAAAACCTTTTTCTGAACAAATTGCTTTTGAAGAATTAAAACCCGCAGTTAGATTGCTCAGTAATGGCGTTATCTTACCAAATTCCAGCAACTTAAATTTCAATTTTGAAGCTGTAAACTTAAAGGCGGTTGACATTAGGGTTATTAAAATTTTTGAGAATAATATCTTACAATTTTTACAAGAAGAAAACCTTAGTGGTATCAATAGATATAGTATTAGAAGAGTTGGTCGTCGTGTTGCAAAAAAAACAATGACTTTAATGAATGCTGATATTGAGAATAACGGAAAATGGAAAACTTATGCTATTGATTTATCTAAAATGATTAAATCAGATCCAGGAGCTATTTATAGAATAGAATTAAGTTATAAAAAAGAGTATTCTTTATATACTTGTGACGGTAGCCAAACCATTACTAATAGCGAAGATAATGACGATTACTATGAGGAAGAAGAATACTATGAAGAAGATTATTACGAAAATGATAGAACTAATGTGGCTTTAACTGAAGATGAAGAAGAACGAGAGGAACAGTATTGGGATAATATTATATACAGCTATAGTAACAACAGGTATTATAATTGGGACGATAGACAAAACCCTTGTAAAGAAGCTTATTTCTTTAATGAAGATAATATAGTTTCTACTAACATATTGGCTACCAATTTAGGGGTAATAGCTAAAAAAGGAGAAAATAAATCGTATCATTTTGCAGTAACAGATATTCTAACCACAAATCCTATTTCAGGAGCTAAAATTAAGCTCTATAATTTTCAACAGCAAGAGATAGGTTCTATAAAAACTGATAGTCAGGGTTTTGCTATTTATAAAGCGGATAAGAATGCATTTTTTGCCATTGTTTCAAATGCCAATAATAAATCCTATCTTAAATTAAATGACGGTTATTCTTTATCTTTAAGTAAGTTTGATGTGTCTGGTAGGCAATTACAAAAAGGGTTGAAAGGATATATTTATGGAGAGCGAGGCGTATGGAGACCAGGAGATAGTATTCACTTGACTTTTGTGCTGAATGACAATACCAATAAACTACCAAAGAATCATCCGGTTCGATTAGAAGTTACAGACCCTCATGGTAAATTAACACATAAATTACTAACCACTGAAGGTGTTGATGGATTTTATAAATTTACCGTTGTGACCGATGAGACCTCGGCTACGGGTAATTGGAATGCCAAAATTAGTGTTGGTGGAGCTACTTTTTATAAAGGATTAAAAGTTGAAACTGTAAAACCAAATCGTTTAAAAATTGCGATTGATTTTAATGAAGAAATTTTGAATGCGAGCACCCCTATACAAGGTAAACTCAATGTAAAATGGTTACATGGTGCCCCAGGTAAAAATTTAAAAGCTGAGGTGCAAGCAAAGTTCACAAGTACTTCAACTGCTTTTAAAAAGTACCCTAAGCATGTGTTTTCTGACCCTACAAGGTCTTTTACACCTGAAGAAATAACCATCTTTGACGGACAATTAGATGCCGAAGGGAATGCCTCTTTGCATAAGAAATTGAGCTTCAATAATAAAGCTCCAGGAATGCTAAAAGCTTCATTTTTAACTAGGGCATTTGAAAATGGTGGTGATTTCTCCATGGATGTAATTACCAAAAATTTCGCACCTTATGATGCTTTTGTCGGTTTGCAATCACCTAAACCCAGAGCTTATGGATCATATTTTACAGATGAAGATGTTAATTTTGATATTGTAACGGTTAATGATAAAGGTAACCCCATTTCTAGAAAAGGAATTGAGGTAAAAGTATATAAAATTGAATGGCGATGGTGGTGGAACTCCTCTTATGATGATTTAGCCTCATACGTAGGCAGTCAATATCATAAGCCTGTACAATCAACAATTATAAATACAGATGCTTCCGGAAAAGGATCTTTTAAAGTAAATGTAACCGATGATGAAGGTGGTAGGTATTTAATAAGAGTATTTGACCCTGAAAGTGGCCATGCCACAGGTAGAACCGCTTATTTTTACAAAGATTGGTGGAAAAGACCTGCAGGCAGTGATGCTCAAGCCGCAACGATGTTGGTTTTTTCTTCAGATAAAGAAGATTATAATGTTGGAGAAAAGGCGAAAATAACTTTCCCATCCGGAACGGTAGGTAGAGCATTAATCAGTATAGAGAATGGAACAGAGGTTTTAGATCAGCGTTGGGTTAAAACTCAAAAAGGAGAGACTACGATTGAAATTCCTGTTACCAAAGAAATGGCACCTAATGTATTTGTAAATATTTCATTATTACAACCACATGCCTCAACGGCAAACGATTTACCTATCCGGCTTTACGGAGTAATTCCTTTAATGGTAAAAGACCCAAAAACCATTTTAGACCCTCAAATTTCAATGCCTAAAGTGCTGCGTCCGGAAGAAAAATTTACTGTTAAGGTAAGTGAAAAACAGGGCAAAGAAATGACCTATACTTTGGCAGTTGTTGATGACGGTTTATTAGATTTAACTAGATTTAAAACACCAAATGCCTGGGATGAATTTTATAGTAAAGAAGCCTTAGGCGTAAAAACATGGGATATTTTTGATGATGTAATAGGTGCTTATGGCGGAAGTATAGAACAGGTTTTTGCTATAGGTGGTGATGAAGATGCTGGAAATAAACAGCCTAAAAAGGCAAATAGATTTAAACCAGTAGTAACTTACTTAGGGCCTTTTACCCTTAAAAAAGGAAAAAGCCAATCCCATCAAATATTAATGCCAAAATATATAGGTTCTGTACGGACTATGGTTATTGCAGGTGATAATGCTCAAGCAGCTTACGGTAATGTACAAGAAACAACACCGGTTCGTAAACCTTTAATGGTATTATCTTCATTACCGCGTAAATTGAGTCCAGGAGAAAAAGTAACCTTACCGGTTACGGTTTTTGCTATGGAGTCTAAAATTAAAAAAGCAAATATAAGTTTAAAATTAAGCAAAGGAATAAGCATTGTTGGTCAAGAAACCCAATCAGTTTCCTTTGTAAAACCAGATGAAAAAATGGTTTATTTTGAGTTGGATGTCAGTAAAGCACAAGGTATTGGTTCTATTGAAGTTTTAGCTTCAGGTAATGGAGAAAAATCATCGTATAAAGTAGAAATAGATATTGTAAATACCAATCCGATAAGTTCTAAAACCACGGAGATAATTTTAGAACCAAATGCCACACAAACTATTGACTTTAAAACTTTTGGAGTGTCAGGAACCAGCAAAGCCGAAGTAGAATTTTCTACACTCCCTCCCATGGATTTTACAGGTAGATTACAATATTTAATTCGTTATCCACATGGTTGTGTTGAGCAGACCACTTCAAGCGGTTTCCCACAATTATATTTGACTGATATATTAGATCTAACCTATGATAAAAAGCAAGATATAGACAATAATCTTAAAAAAACGATTGAACGTTTAGGGAAATATCAAACACCAAGTGGTGGGTTAGGATATTGGATGGGAGATAACATTGCCGATGATTGGGGCACCAGTTATGCGGGTCATTTTATGCTTGAGGCACAGAAAAAAGGTTATGTAATGCCTTTAACTTTTATGAATAATTGGTTAAAATACCAACAAGAAACTGCTAGAAACTGGAGAGCTGGTTATAGGAGATACAATACAGATTTAGCTCAGGCTTATCGTTTGTATACATTAGCACTAGCAGGTCATGCAGATTTAGCCTCTATGAATAGATTACGAGAGTTTAATGCTTTATCTAACGATGCCAAATGGCGATTGGCAGCGGCGTACGCCTTGGCAGGACAAAAAGAAGTAGCTAAAAAAGTGGCCAATACAGCGAATATACATTTTGAATCAAGAAATTATGATTATTATACTTATGGTTCTACCAATAGAAATAGAGCTTTGGCAATGGAAACCATGTTATTGACAGACAATCAGAAATCAAGAGAAATGGCCGAATATTTAGCCAAAGAGTTATCATCTAGCAGATGGATGAGTACGCAGACCACAGCGTACAGTTTATTAGCTATGGCAAAAATGGTTGAGTTAGGTGGAGGTAAAGAACTGAATGTTGAATTTAGTACAAACAAAGATAAAGCCGAGACTATTAGTACGCCTAAATCTATTTCTCAAAGGAAACTATTGATTGTTGAAGGTCATAATACATTAAAAGTGATCAATAATAAGGCAAACACAGTATATGTAAGTATATTAAATTCAGGAGTATTGCCTTTAGGTGAAGAGTTGATTGAAAAACGAAACTTAAGCGTCCAAGTAGTTTATACAGACACAAACGGAAGGCGTATAGATGTTAATAAATTAACGCAAGGTACAGATTTTAAAGCCACAGTAACGGTGAGCAATTTAAAATATGAAGAAGTACGTAATATAGCATTAATAGAGATATTTCCATCAGGATGGGAGATTGTTAATACACGTTTTACTGAGTATGGAAACGGATCTGTAAGTCAGGCCGATTTTACAGACATAAGAGATGATAGGGTTAATTTTTACTTTGATTTAGGTAGACAAAAATCCAAAACTTTTAGCGTACTGCTAAACGCTTCTTATTTAGGAAAATATTATCTTCCAGGAATACAAGCCGAAGCGATGTATGACAATGATTATTTTGTTAGAAATAAAGGCAAATGGATTGAAGTGGTGAAGTAAGGTAGTTGTTACCCAGAGGTTCACTGATAGCCACAGAGTTACACAGAGGATTTTTTTCTCTGAGTGTCTCTGTGTTTTTCTCTGAGTGTCTCTGTGAAATAGCTTTTACACAAAAAGAAAGAAGAAATGAGATTAGTAAACCTCATCAAAAGAAACAAAACAAAGAGTATCCTTTTAGCCATCCTTTTAATATGGTATTACTTCGCTTTGCCTAAACAGCTATTTTCTGAACCTACCTCCACCGTTGTTGAAAGTGCTGAGGGTGAATTGTTAGCAGCACAAATAGCACGTGATGAACAATGGCGTTTTCCACATACGAATAGGATTCCTAAAAAATTTAAAAAATGTATTGTTATATTTGAGGATGCCTATTTTTATAAGCACCCGGGGTTTAATCCGATTTCAATTGGCAAAGCATTTTGGCAAAATATACAATCCGGTGGTGTAAAACGTGGTGGTAGTACTTTAACCCAACAAGTTATTCGTTTATCCCGCAAAGGAAAAAAGAGGACATATTTTGAAAAATTAATCGAAATTATACTCGCTACTCGATTAGAATTGGGCTATAGTAAAAATGATATTTTAGCTTTATACACTTCAAATGCTCCATTTGGTGGTAACGTTGTAGGATTAGATATGGCATCTTGGCGTTATTTTGGTAGAAGTCCGGATGATTTATCCTGGGCAGAGAGTGCAACATTGGCAGTATTACCTAATGCACCCAGTTTGATTTATCCGGGTAAAAATCAGCAGCGATTATTAGACAAACGTAACCGGGTTTTAAAAAAGTTGCATGACGAAAATACCATTGACAAACTGACTTATGAACTGGCTATTCAAGAAAAACTTCCACAAAAACCTTATCCCTTACCTCAAACAACACCACATTTATTACACTTGGTAAATAAGACCAATAGAGGAAAAAGAATACAAACCTCAGTTAAAAAAGCATTACAACAACGAGTCAATACCATAGTTAAAAATCACTATAATAATTTACAACAAAATCAA
>DEIV01000147.1:0-7691 GCA_002352665.1 Flavobacteriaceae bacterium UBA2765 | reverse complement strand
AGTATTTTAAAACCATTTTTATATGCCGCTATGCTTGATGCCGGAGAAATTTTACCAAATACCTTGGTTGCAGATGTACCTACACAAATCGCAAATTATAATCCGAAAAATTTCAACTTAGAATATGATGGTGCTGTGCCTGCTAGCAGGGCTTTATCTAGGTCATTAAATGTACCAGCAGTTAGAATGTTACAGCAGTTTGGATTGGATAGGTTTCATCATTATGTTAAAGAATTAGGGTTGAGAGATATAAAATACAATGCCAATCATTACGGGTTGTCACTTATTTTAGGTGGAGCAGAGAGTAATTTATGGGATTTATGCAAGAGTTATGCCGCGATGTCATCAACCATTAATCACTATAATGAAACTAATGGGCAATACTATGACAATGAGTTTGTAAACCCGACATTCTTGGCCAGTGAAAAAGTCAATTTCGGAAAATTATCTACAGAAAAAACCATATTCGATGCAGGATCAATTTACTTAACCTATCAATCGTTAAAAGAAGTAAATCGACCTGAAGGTGATGAGAATTGGCAATTTTTTGATTCCTCTAAAGAAATTGCTTGGAAAACAGGGACGAGTTTTGGCTTTAGAGATGCTTGGGCTATTGGATCTACAAAAGATTATGTAGTTGGTGTTTGGGTTGGTAATGCTGATGGTGAAGGCAGGCCGGGGTTGGTGGGCTTATCAACTGCAGCTCCAATCTTATTCGACGTATTTGATGTATTGCCTAAAAGTAGGTGGTTTAACAAACCTTTTGATGAATTAGAAAAGATACCGGTATGTGCTAAAAGTGGTTATAGAGCTTCTGATATTTGTGAAACCAAAGACTCAGTTTTTGTTCAAAGAATGGGTTTAAGAACAAAGGCTTGCCCTTTTCATTTATGGATACATTTAGATGAAAATGAACAACATCAAGTAAATTCATCCTGTTATCCTATTGATAAAATGAAACATACCAGTTGGTTTGTTTTACCCCCGTTACAAGCGTTTTATTATCAGCGTAAAAATCCAACTTATCAGACCTTGCCGTCATTTAGAAATAGCTGCATGTCCAATGAAAATAGGGCATTAGACTTTATTTATCCTAAAGAATCAGTAAAAGTGTTTTTACCAAAAGACTTTAATGAAAAGACCAATGAGTTGGTTTTTAAATTAGCACATGCCACACCTAACATTAAAGTTTTTTGGTATATCGATGCTAATTATGTGGGTACTACACAAACTTTTCATGAAATGGCCGTAAGGCCAAAAAAAGGGAAACATATCATTACAGTTATAGATGAATTGGGGAATGAATTAAAGAGGTTTATTGAAATTACAGACTAACTTTTAATAAGAAATTCTCAAAATGTAGTATCTTGCTATCTTTAGGATTTCTCTAACCATTCAATTCTTTCAAAAAACGGAGAGAATACATAAGAAACAAGGCATGTTTTTCATGAAATGGTTTTGGCTATGGCATAAAAAATAGAACAAAGTCAGATTGTTTATTATATTTGTTCTTGAAAGCGTTTTTTATTTTTCGAAATTTAAGTCAAATTTTGATATGAATGAAATGTTAGACAAACCCTTGAATAACTCTAAGTACTCCTAACCCATGTTAAAGACAGTAATTGTTGATGATGAGATCAACGCACTAGAGGCTTTAGAATGGAAATTAAACCGTTATGTTGATGGGCTTTCGATCATTAAATGTAACGCTCCAAAAGAAGCCATAGAAATTATTGAAAGAGAAAAACCCGATTTAGTTTTTTTAGATATAGAAATGCCTGAAATGGACGGTTTTACGCTATTACAACAACTCATGTATACAAGTTTTGACCTCATTTTTACCACCGCTCATGATGAGTTTGCTTTAAAAGCTATTAAGGTCTCAGCCATTGATTACTTATTAAAACCTGTTGATAAAGATGAATTAATTAGTGCGGTTGATAAAGTTAAAGCATCTCGAAAAGGGAATCATTTAGAAGACAAATTACAGTCGTTATTTTCTAATTTGAAGGGGAAAAACGATAAAATAAGTATTGCTGCAGATGGCAAATTGTTTTTATTAGACAAGGATGATGTAATTATGTTAAAATCTGATAAAAGCTATACCACCATTTATTTAAAGGATAAAAAAACCATACTCGTTACCAAAACGCTAAAAGAAGTTGAAAAAAAGTTTCAACATTCAGACTTTTTTAGAGTTCACGCATCATATTTAATAAACATGAACCATGTTAAAGAATACTCCAAAAGTATGGGTGGCATATTAACAATGAGTGAAGGTTTAGAAGCAAGTGTGAGTAGGAACAAAAAAAATGAATTGTTAGAGAAACTATTTTAACAGAGAGATACTTACTTATATGTTATTAGATTTTAGCTCTGAAATATACGCTTGGATAAGAGGAGCATTACTTTTTGTTGCCATATATAGCTTGATTATTTTTTTTTTAAACAAAAGGAAACAGTATCTCTACTACAGTTTATTCCTTCTCAGTTTTTTTATTTATTTTTTAAAAAATATTTGCTACGAACGATGCCATACTTTTTATACTTATCTTAACTTTTCACTATTGTTTTTTGGTTTCGCAGCATACATTTCTTTTGGCAGAGATGTTTTAGAAACAAAAAAGAATATTCCCGAATGGGATCAGTTGATTGTATTAGCTATGAAATTGATCTTAGTAGCTGCCTTTGCGTTTATCTTGGTTCAATTATTTTTAGATTATGATTATCAAGAAAAGCTATTTATATTTTTAATGCCAATTATAGCTGTTTTTTCTGTTCTCACTTTTATAGTACTTACTAAAATTAAAGGTAAGCATGTAACCTATTTTATCATAGGATCATTATCATTTTTGGTTTTGGCAGTTGCAAGTTACCTTTTAAAACAAGTTTTGGCAGAAAATTATTTTGAAAACAGAGGTGTGCAACCGAAATTTTTAATGTATTTAGGTGCTGTTATTGAGATGATTATGACTGCCTTTCTCATGGGAAATAAATTAAAAATTTTCAAAAAAAATAAGATTGAAACAGAGTTTGAATTAGCCATTAAAACTAAAGAAATGGCAGATTTAAAAATGACCGTTTTACAAACACAAATGGATCCTCATTTTTTATATAACTCATTAAATTCTATCAATAATTTTGTGTTACAACATGATAAAGAAAAAGCATCAGATTACATCACAAAATTTTCCAGATTGATTAGAGAAGTATTGAAAAATTCAACCAGCTTAACCATTCCTCTAGATGATGATTTAGGAATTTTAGGTTTGTATATTAAGTTGGAACAAATGCGAATGGTCGGTGGTTTTGATTACGTAGTAACCATAGACGAAATTATAAATTTAAGAGAGATACAAGTCCCGCCATTATTCATGCAACCTTTTATTGAGAATGCTATTTGGCATGGTTTTAGAAATAAACCAGGTTATAAAATAATCAATCTATCTATTTATGATGAAGCAGAAAATATTCGATGTGAAATTATAGATAATGGCGTTGGGATTAAAGAATCAGAGGCCTTGGCGGCAAAGTCGAAATCAACTAGAAAACCATTTGGATTAAAAGCTTCTGAGGATAGAATTAAACTATTACATGAAAATAAGAATGTATATGTAATTATTGAGGACATTACAGATCATGAAAATACAGGAACAAAAGTGACTATTAAGTTTCCTAAAACATTTAATTAAGTGTCAAATTCCAAATGACCATTAATAAGATAGTTTTGCATTACCCTATTTTTTGAGAAGATAAGATCTACCAAAACTATGTTTTATGTTATTTAATACTTAGAAATAACTAAAAACTCACCATTTATGGGTATTTTTTGGTCTAAATGTTGATGGTAACAATACCATTTATTAGTAAAACCTTACCATTTATTAATCTTTATCATTCATTTATAAATTTATATTTATAAGCAAATAAACATGATGTATATTTGGTTATAGAATAATTCAACCTTATACCTAAATGTCAATTACATCTTTTTCTAAACCTTCAGATACAGAGGTGCTACATAAATTTATTAATAACAGTAATATTATTGGCTTTGTTGGTAAAGGGATAGTTGTGCAAAATGAAAATGAAACAAAATATATAAGAACAGTAAAGATTAAATTAAATAAAGAAGAAGTATTACAAAAAGTAATATTTATTAAAAATGGCGTCAAATGGTTATTCAAGTCTATTGAAAATGATACTAACATAAACCATTCTAAAGAAAACATTTTAGTTAAATAGAGTATAAGTTAAAAAAATTGCTAATTCGGATACGGGAAATTACTATGAAAAAGTATTAATCGTAAGATTTTTTATTAAAACCTCAAAATAGATGCTATTTATTTTGAGGTTTTTTTGTTAATGAAAGTCTTTCATTTTTATTTAGACAAAATGGATAGATAAATTATGAATATCTTTGACAAGAAACTAGTATAACTTATGAAAGGGTCTATTATTTTATTTTTCATTTTTATATCTTCTTTAACTTGGTCTCAAATAGACTTTAGTTCAAATTGGGAAGATTTTTATTCTTATAACAATGTTAAAGATTTTACTAAAGTTGGATCTAAAATTTATGCTATAGCAGATAATGCTGTATTTATTTATGATGAAGTTAATCAAGAAACTGAAAAATTATCATCTATTCAAGGCCTATCTGGCGAAACCACTGCGAGTATCCACTATAGTGAAACGTATGAAAAATTAATTATAGGATATCAGAATGGTTTATTAGAAATAATAGATGCAGATGGTAAAATTACACTTGCAAATGACATACAGAGATTAAGCATTACCGGAGAAAAAGCAATTAAACATATAACGGAGTTTAATAATAGGTTGTACCTTTCAACACCTTTTGCTGTTGTAGTTTATGATATTGAAAAGCTCGAATTTGGAGACACTTTTTTTATAGGAAATAACTCTTCCACGCTAGATATTAATCAAATTTCCGTTTTTAATGAGCTGCTTTATGTGGCCACGGAAATAGGAATATTTACAGCAAATGTTAACGCAAATAATTTGATTGACTTTAATAGTTGGCAACAACCTCAAGGAGAATTTTTAGGAGATTTTAAAGCTATTGCGGTTTTTAACGATCAGCTATTTACCTCTAGAGCAAGTGGTCTTTATAAAGTAAATGCTATAAATACATTGCAGTTTATCAGTTTTTTGGAGGATAACATCTTACAACTTAAAGCCTCTGATAATTATATTACGGCAACAACAAGAAAATCTGCTTATGTCTATAATAAGACATTAGAACAAGAAGTAATTACGAATACCACGTTAGCATTTGATTATAACTTACAATCTGCGTATGCTGATGATAATTCTATATATTTAGGCACTACTGACTTCGGAATTCTTCATCGTAGTTTTTCAAATACAACAGATTTTACCGAAATTCACCCTCAAGGTCCAATTTCTAATGATATTTTTTCTATTACTGCAGAAAGCAACAATTTATGGATTGTTTATGGAGGTTATGATGCTGCATTTACACCGCAACAAAGAGAACGGCCTTTTAGTCATTTTAACGGTGAAGATTGGATAAATACAGCATATAATCCTACTTATCCTGCACGAGATTTGGTTCATATAACCGTTGATCCAGAAAATATCGATAAAGTATATATAAGCTCATTTGGACAAACATCACCGGGGCAAATAAACGCTACGGGTGGTATGTTGGTGGTTGAAAATGACGAAATCATAGCTTTTTGGAATCACACCAACAGCGGTTTAGAAGATTTAGCCCCCGATAATCCAAATTATAATAGTGTTAGAATTAATGGTTCAGCCTTTGATAATCAAGGCAATTTATGGGTCAGCAATTCGTGGGTAAATAATAAATTAAAAAAATTAAATACTAATGGTGCATGGAGCGAGTTTGATTTAAGCTCTCTGTTTACCAATGTTGCACTGGGCTTAACTGAATTAATTATTGATAAAACAGGTAATATTTGGATAGGATCTAGACGTAATGGAGCATTGGTCTATAACGAATCAGGAGATAGAAAACGAGTATTAATTACGGAGACCAACAAAGGCTCATTACCAGATCCTAATGTAAGAACATTGGCAGTCGATAGGAATAATAGAATTTGGATAGGTACAAAAAAAGGTTTAGTAGTATTTTCTAATGCCAGTGGTGTTTTTGATAATAATATTTACGATGCCTCTCCTATTATAATTAATGATGATGGTATAGCAAAAAAATTACTAGGAGATCAACCCGTAAGTTCAATTGCTATTGATGGAGCTGACAATAAATGGTTAGGTACAGATACTGGTGGTATACTCGCTACGAATCCATCAGGGCAAGAGACTTTATTCAATTTTAACAAAGACAATTCACCCTTACCATCAAATAGAATAATTAAAATTAAAGTTGATAATAGTAACGGAAAAGTATTTTTTGCTACCGATAAAGGAATGGTCGCTTTTAACAATAATGTTGCTCCATTTGGAGATGAATTGGGCGAAGTATATGCCTACCCAAACCCTGTAAGAAAAGAGCACTCTTTTGTTACCATTGATGGTAGAAATGGCACACATTTACCAAGAGGTACTAATGTGAAAATTGTTGATGCATCGGGTAGATTAGTACATGAAACCAATGTTGTAGAAGGACAAGAATTAAAAGGAGGTAAAGTTATTTGGAACAAAACAAACCTGGCCGGTAATAAAGTTGCATCAGGAGTTTATATAGTTATGTTAACCATACCCGATAAGTCAGAGACTTCTATAACTAAAATTGCCATTATTAATTAAAAGAAACATGCCTTAGATGCTTATTACTAGTAAAGCAATTGTTTTGAGTGCTATAAAGTATGGTGATTACGATCTAATTGTTAAATGTTATACAGAACAGGGTGTAAGGTCATATTTAATAAAAAGGATTTTTAAACAAACCAAAGGCAAATTTTCTCCGGCATTTTTTCAACCTCTAACCCAGCTGGAAATTACAGCGAATTATAATAATAACAAGTCATTACATTTTATAAATGATGTTAAAATAGAAATACCTTATACTACTATTCCATCAGATATTATCAAACAGACCATGTTGGTTTTTTTGTCGGAAGTATTGTCATCTGCATTGAAAGAAGAAGAGAAAAACATTGGGCTGTTCAGCTATTTAGAAACGGCTTTTCTTTGGTTAGATACACATACAGAAACATCCAATTTTCATTTGGGCTTTTTAATGGGTCTCACCAAATATCTGGGATTTTATCCTGAAAAAAGAGAGGAATTATTATATTTCGATTTGTTGGAAGGTAAATTTACGGATCACATCCTGTCGAAGCACTATATTTCCGGTCAAAATTTAATTTATTTTAAAGCGTTGCTCGGCACAAATTTTGATGTATTAAATGGGTTAAAATTAAATAAAAAGAGCAGACATACACTGCTGGAAATTTTAATCCAATATTTTGAATTACATTTACCTGGATTTAGAAAACCTAGATCTTTAGAAGTTTTGAAAATGGTATTTAACTAATATAAATACCCTTAACTATGAAGAGATTTTTGCCAATAATTTTATACTTTACATTTTTTTCATTAGCCGCTCAAACCATTATAATTTTAGACGAAGAATCTAAATTTCCAATTGCAAATGTTGCTGTATTTAATGAGGATCAAAGTAAACAGAAGGTTTCAGATAAAAACGGAAAAATAAA
>DEIV01000120.1 GCA_002352665.1 Flavobacteriaceae bacterium UBA2765 | reverse complement strand
AATTTATGTCGAAAACAGGAGTAACTCAACGAGTTCTTTTCTGTATATTTTTGGTTCTTCTTTTTGTGCAATAATAATTGTTTTAGAAAGTAAATTTTTAATTGAATTAATCTTGTCAATTGTCCTATTTGATGTTATTTCTATTGCTTTTAAAATATATATAATATATTCTTCCCACTCATCAGTTTTGTTAACTGTATTTAGTAATCGGTAATATTCGGATTTGTTTTCATTGATATATGAGCTTAGATACAATATTGGAATGTCAAGTAATTCGTTTATTATCAGATATAAAATGTTTAGTATTCTACCTGTTCTTCCATTTCCGTCATAGAATGGATGAATACTTTCAAACTGATAATGCAAAATAGCCAAATTTATTAATGGCGGAAAATTATCTTGAGTTATATTATAATGATCCAAAAAATTACTCAGTAAGTCTAAAATTTCACCTTTTTCTTGTGGTGGTGTGTAAACAATTTCTTCTGTTTTATCATTTTTTAAAACAGTTCCTGCCATTGTTCTAATTCCAGCATTATTTTCAATGATAGTTTTTTGAAGAAATTCAATGTCTTTTAATCTTAAAAATCCTTGTTTTTTTAATAGCTCATGTCCAGCAAAGATTGCTTTTCTGTAATTAATAACTTCTTTTACTTGTGTTGGTTGTTTTCCTTTTGTTGCTAATGCTTTATATAGTTCATCTTGGGTTGTGATTATGTTTTCAATTTCCGAACTGTCTTTTGCTTCCTGAAGTACAACTGCATTGATTAGCATTGCTTGATTGGGCATTGTTTGAGCAATTCCCTTTAATTCTCCTAGTGCTTTAGATGACTTGCTTAATTGTCTAAGAATTTCTAAAGTTTCAACTTTTTCTCTTTTAGGCGGTAATTTATCAAGTTTTTTAATAGGGTGCATTTTATCTTCTATTTCATTGATGTGTACCAAAAATACAAAAAATAGTTCAAATAGGATGATTACGTGATTTTATGTCATATGTTTATTCATGATTTCTAACTATGATTTAATCGACTTTAATTCTACTTTTAATTCCTGAAACATAGTAACGATACTGCTTAATTTTAATTCTTCTTTATCATATTCTTGGGTGTTGATACAACAGGTAAACTCCCACAATTCCAGTACATCTTCAATGTTGACTTCAAAAGGGAAATAGCTTTTGTTATCTGAGTATAATAACAAACTCTGTCTATCTTTTATTCTATTATAGACTCTTTTGTAGACCAGACCATCATCTTTAGTCAATACAATATAGGTCCTACCATCTTTTACATCTTGAATATTTTCAACAAATTTTGCAACAACATATGAACCGTCTTTTACAGGTAACATAGAATCACCTTTTATAGGAAAAGTTCTGTGTTTACCTGTTGGCAAAAAAGGCAGTTTTATGTTTTGTAATTGCTCAACATATTCAGGATCAGCATAACCTTTTAAATAACCGGCAGAGGCTTCTACAGTCAAAATTTCAATCAGATCTTCATTCGCTTCATTAACTGTTACCGGAAATAATACACGCTTATTACCAATTTCAATAAAGGAAGTGGTATCTGTTAAGCGTAGATCATTCTTAACTAAAATATCTATAGGAATATTAAAATAGCTAGACAAACTAATTAATCTTTCAATAGATGGTTCTGATCGGCCTTCTTCATATGAACCAATAATAGACCGGGTCCAACCCAGCTCTTCTGCGAAGTGCTCTTGAGAAAAGCCTTTTAAAACTCTTAAATGGCGAATGTTTGTTTGAATAAATTTCATTTAGTTATCATATTGCTACAAACATAAGCAATAATTACTTTAAAATGTAGCTAAATTTGATAAAAATTTAAAAAGGGATTTTGTATATCAATTGTCATACATATTTTAGCTTACGATATGGTACTATAAAGACTGACGATCTATTAAAGTTAACTGCTGAAAAAGGGATAGATACCTTGGCTTTAACCGATATTAATAATACGTCTGCTTGTCTTGATTTTGTACGCCTATCTTCAAAGTATCATATCAAACCGGTACTAGGTGTCGATTTTAGAAATGGTGCACAACAACAATTTATACTACTGGCTAAAAATAATAACGGGTTTCAACAGATCAACAATTACCTATCTTCTCATTTATATAATCCGAAGTTAAAATTTCCTAATCAAGCTCCTCAATTAGAGGATACATTTGTTATTTATCCTTATATATCCGGTAAGGAATTCAATTTAAAAACCAATGAATATCTAGGCATAAAAGCTGACGATCTCAATAAATTAAAATTTTCAAAATGGAATAACAAACGTGACAAATTAGTAATACTACAAACCGTTTCTTTTCAAAATAAAAAGGGATTTAATACACATCGTTTGTTACGAGCTATTGCTAATAATACGTTATTGAGTAAACTTTCTAAAGAAGAACAGGGCAATGAAACTGATCAAATGCTAGCTTCTAATGAATTAGAGATTCTGTATGAAGGGTATCCCGAACTTATAAAAAACACAGAGTATCTTTTAGATAGCTGTACCATTGATTTTGATTTTTCGCAAAGCACACCTAATAATCAACATTCTTATACTGATAATGAAGCATTAGATTATCGGTTATTAGAACGGTTAGCTTATCGGGGATTGACCTATCGTTATGCAAGTCCTGATGAGACGATTTATTCTAGAATTACCAAAGAGCTAACTATTATTAAAGAGAAGGGTTTTGTATCGTACTTTTTGATCAATTGGAAGATCTTAAAATATGCGCGTAGCAAAGGTTATTTTTATGTGGGTCGTGGTAGTGGTGCCAACAGTATCATTGCTTATTTATTGCACATTACAGATGTTGACCCTATAGAATTAGACCTGTATTTTGAACGTTTTATCAATTTATACCGTACAAATCCACCCGATTTTGACATTGATTTTTCGTGGACAGACCGTGATGATATTACCAAATTTATTTTTAACCGATTTAAAAATACGGCATTGATCACCGTATATAACACCTTTAAGTTTAAAGCTTCAGTTCGTGAATTAGGAAAAGTATTTGGATTGCCTAAATCTGAAATGGATGTATTGACTAGAGGAAAGTATAACTTCAATGCATTGGATAAATATTCACAATTGGTATTAAAGTATAGTCAATATATTCAAGGTTTTCCTAATTATTTAGGAATCCATGCAGGAGGAATTTTAATTTCAGAAAAACCAATTCATTACTATACAGCTACTTTTTTACCGCCTAAAGGATTTATAACGACACAATTTGATATGGTTGTTGCTGAAGATATAGGCTTATATAAATTTGATATTTTAAGTCAACGCGGATTAGGAAAAATAAAAGACGCTGTAGCAGTTGTTGCTTATAATCATCCTGAAAAAGAGCCCATAGATATTCATGATATCAAACGTTTTAAAGAAGATAAACAGATCAAACATCTCTTAAGAAATGCGAAAGCTATTGGTTGTTTTTATGTTGAATCACCCGCCATGCGAATGCTGCTTAAAAAATTACAAGTAGATGATTATTTAGGCTTGGTTGCTGCTAGCTCTGTAATACGGCCCGGAGTTGCAAAATCTGGAATGATGCGTGAGTATATTCTACGGTACAGATATCCTAATCGTAGAAAAGAGACACATCCTGTATTGCAAAATATTATGCCTGAAACCTATGGCGTAATGGTCTATCAAGAAGATGTGATCAAAGTGGCTCATTATTTTGGCGGACTGACCTTAGGCGAAGCAGACATGTTACGCCGAGGCATGTCTGGTAAATTTCGCTCCAGAGAAGAATTTTTAAAAGTAAAACAGCAATTTTTTGACAATTGTAGAGAGGATAGAAAACCTGAAAACTTAATTCAGGATATATGGCGTCAAATAGAAAGCTTTGCAGGATATGCTTTTGCAAAAGGACATTCTGCTTCTTATGCTGTTGAGAGTTACCAGAGTTTGTTTTTAAAAGCCTATTATCCTTTAGAATATATGGTTGCTACAGTCAATAATGGCGGTGGTTTTTATCGCCCTGAATTGTATATACACGAAGCTAGAATGCACGGTGCAACTATAGAAGCACCATGCGTAAATAAAAGTTTTAATGAAGTATTTATAGCAAGTAAAACCATCTACTTGGGATTTCTATTTTTGCGTTCATTAGAATCAAAAACGATACAAAGAATGCTTATTGAACGACAAAAAAGTGGAGCCTATCAAAGTTTAGATGATTTTATAGACCGTGTTTCTATTTCTGTAGAGCAAATTTCTATTTTAATTAAGATCAATGCTTTTCGGTTTACGGATATTAATAAACGTGAATTGTTATGGCAGGCACATATGAAAATTAATAAGGTATCTTTTGAAGAACATATAATGACCTTATTTAAAACAGAAAAAATTACCTACCAAACCCCCGAACTATATGCTACTGCGTTAGAGCATGCTTTTGATGAAATAGAATTGTTAGGTTTTCCATTGTGTAATCCTTTTGACTTGTTGTTGAAGCCTCAAAGAAGTAGCTTAAAAGCTAAAGAATTAATAGGGTATACAACTAAAATTATAAGAATTGAAGGCTATTTAATAACTACTAAAAGTACGAAAACGTCATCGGGAAAAGCCATGTATTTTGGTACTTTTTTAGACCGTGAAGGTGATTTTATAGATACGGTGCATTTTCCTCCGGTAGCAGTAAAATATCCTTTCCGTGGAAAAGGAATTTATGCAATTACAGGTAAAGTGTTAGAAGAGTTTGATTGTATAAATATTGAAGTAATTTCTATGTATAGATTGGCCATTATAGAAGATCCTAGATATTCAGATACCCCAAAACAGATTGCTTATGAGTCCTGAAAATAGAGCAATTGTACACATGGATTTAGACACGTTTTTTGTGTCTTGTGAACGCCTACTAGATAGTCGTTTGAATGGAAAACCTGTATTGATTGGAGGTACCTCTGATAGAGGCGTGGTTGCTTCTTGTAGTTATGAAGCACGAAAATTCGGAATACATTCAGCCATGCCTATGCGTATGGCAAAACAATTATGTCCTGAAGCTATTGTGTTACGTGGTAACTCGGGTATTTATAGTAAGTATTCTAACTTAGTGACCGATGTTATCAAAGACAGTGTACCACTTTATGAGAAATCTTCTGTAGATGAATTTTATATAGATCTTACCGGAATGGATAAATTTTTTGGATGCCATCAATTAGCTTCAGAATTACGAGAACGTATCATTAGCGAAACAGGTTTGCCTATTTCTTTTGGAATGTCTGGTAATAAAACAGTTTCTAAAATAGCAACCGGCGAAGCCAAGCCAAATAATCAAATACAAATTTTAAAGGGTACAGAAAAGCCTTTTTTAGCACCTTTGTCTGTTCGTAAAATTCCTATGGTTGGTGAGGTTACCTATAAATCTTTATGCGATCTGGGTATCAAACAAATTAAAGTAGTACAAGAAATGCCGATGCAATTAATGCATAAAGTATTGGGTAAAAATGGCTTGAGTATCTGGAAAAAAGCGAATGGTATAGATAATTCTCCGGTAGTACAGTATCACGAGCGAAAATCTATTTCTACTGAACGTACTTTTGATAAAGATACTACCGATGTACATAAATTAAAAAGTATTATTATAGCTATGGCAGAAAATTTGGCATATCAATTACGCCGTGGTCATAAATTAACAGCTTGTATTACCTTTAAAATTCGTTACTCTGATTTTCAAACCTATACCCAGCAAAAACGTATTCCGTATAGTTCATTAGATAGTAGTATTATACCTATGGTACTAGATTTGTTTCATAAATTATATAACCGACGTTTATTGGTACGTTTAGTAGGTGTAAAATTCAGCCATTTGGTAGAAGGCGGACACCAGATCGGTTTATTTGAAGACAATGAAAAATTAATTAATTTGAGTCAGGCTATTGATACTATGCGTGAACGCTATGGTGACAGATCGGTTATTATTGCTTCAGGTATGGAAGCGAAAAGTATAACCTAAGTTGTACGATTCTATTTAAAAATAGGTACCAATGCTTTGAGAGTAAAATGTTTACAAAAAATTAAAGAATACCCATAGGTATTGTGATATTTTTTTGTAAATCATTTTAAATTAAATGATTAGTGCATATTGAAGAAGAGAATCGTATAATTTAGGTTTAGGTAGATGGAATCCGTTTACGGGAGAACCACCGCCATTATTGGCAAATAGAAGAAGGTAATATTTTGATTTATATCTACAAGGTATACAAAACCTTGTAGGAATTAGATTTTTTAATATAAAACCTGTAATCTATAATCCCTCTTTTAACTGTGCTTCTCTAACTTTTTTAAACAAATTGGAGGAGTATACAAAGTCGGTTATCGCTACATTATCAGTTCTAAACACATCATCACTAGTACCTTCCCATTCTTTAACACCATTTTTTAAGAAAATAATTTTCTCTCCAATTTCCATAACAGAATTCATATCATGAGAGTTAATTACCGTAGTAATATCATATTCATCCGTAATTTCTTGAATTAAATTATCAATAACTATGGCCGTTTTCGGATCCAACCCTGAATTTGGCTCATCGCAAAATAGATATTTTGGTTTCATAACAATGGCTCTGGCAATGGCTACACGCTTTTGCATTCCACCGGAAATTTCCGCAGGAAATTTATTATTGACATTTTCTAAGTGTACTCTATTCAGTACAAAATTAACCCGCTCTAACTTTTCTTCATCAGACATTGTAGTAAACATCTTTAAAGGAAACATTATATTTTCTTCAACACTATAAGAATCAAATAAAGCACTTCCTTGAAAAACCATACCAATCTCTTTCTTTAAATCACGTTTTTCATTAGCATTCATTTCATCATAATGTCTTCCATCATAACATATATCACCCTTTTCAGGATGTAACAAGCCCAGCATACATTTTAGAAATACGGTTTTACCTGAACCACTTGTGCCAATAACCAAACTTGTTTTACCATTTTCAAATTTGGCATTGATACCTTTTAATACAGGAGTGCCATTAAATTCTTTATATAAATTTGTTACTTCTATCATTTTCCTAAAAGCATTTGCGTTAAAAAGTAATTCAATACTATAATGACTATACTTGTCCAAACTACGGCTCGTGTACTGGCTTTACCAACTTCTATGGCACCACCGCTTACGTGATAACCATGGTATGCCGGTATGGTGGCAATTACAAAGGCAAAAATTGCCGTTTTAATAATAGAGTATGTCAAATGAAATGGTTCTAAGTCACTTCTAATTCCCATAATATAGTCGGCTGAACTTACCAAACCGGTAAGGTTGCCTGCAACCCAACCTCCAAATATTCCAAGAGAAATACTAATTACAATTACAAAGGGATAGAAAAAAACATTTGCAATTATTTTTGGTAACACTAAATAGTTCAAGGTATTGATACCCATAACTTCTAATGCATCAATTTGTTCTGTAACTCTCATAGT
Organism: Flavobacteriaceae bacterium UBA2765; assembly: GCA_002352665.1. GTDB lineage: Bacteria > Bacteroidota > Bacteroidia > Flavobacteriales > Flavobacteriaceae > Aureibaculum. The sequence goes on along the minus strand of DEIV01000120.1, from coordinate 9,265 downwards.
ACCAATACTCGATGCAATATAAGATCCTACTTTTCCAGCCAGTATTATAGAAATAAGTGTTGGAGAAAATTCTAAAATTAATGATTCTCTAGAGGCGTAACCAATTAAATATTTTGGTGTTAAAGGACTCTCTAAATTTAAAGCCGTTTGAATAACAACAACACCACCAACAAAAAAAGAAATAAAAGCAACGATTCCAATAGAATTAATACCCAGATCTTCTATTTCTTTAAAGAGAGATTCTCTAAAAACAGATCCTTTTTGAGGTCTTCTAAACACCTCTTTTAACATTATAAAATACTTTCCAATATATTTAATATAGTTGATCAAAATATAAATTTCAGATGTTTGATAGCATTTGACTTAGTGTTTAACCCTAATACATAATTCGGGTTTAACAATCAAAAATATAATTTTAAATATAAAAAAAGCATTAATTTTAAGATAGTTTAGAATATTCTAGAAGAACTAATATCTGTATACTACGGCATTAATGTTCATTCCGGCACCTACCGAAGCTAAAATAATGATATCACCTGTATCTAATTGGTGATTTTCAAGGTTTCCTTTTATTACTAAATCTAGTAGTGTTGGGACTGTCGCAACAGAACTATTTCCTAATTCATGGATGCTCATAGGCATAATATGCTCGGGAGCCTCAGTCTTATATAATCTAAAAAACCTTTTGATAATAGCCTCATCCATTTTTTCATTGGCTTGATGGATAAATACTTTTTTTACTTCAGCAATATCAACACCACTTTTATCTAATGCTTCTTTCATTGCCAAAGGCACATTATTTAATGAATATTCATAAATTTTGCGACCTAGCATTTTAATATATCTTGAATTTTCATCGGCATTAGGCTTGTTAGATTTGCCAAAATATAGATAGTTAGCTTCTTCATAAGTATGAGAAACGGCTGCATGACTTAATAAACCAGAAGTGTTACTTTCTTTAGCTTCAACAATACAGGCACCGGCACCATCAGAAAAAATCATTGAATCTCTATCAAATTTATCAATTACACGAGATAATGTTTCTGAGCCAATAACCAAACATTTTTTAGCCTCACCTGCTTTTATATAAATATCAGCTTGAATAAGCCCTTGTATCCATCCGGGGCAACCAAAAATAATATCGTAAGCCACACTATTAGGATTCTTTATTTTTAAATGATGTTTTACCCTTGCGGCTAAACTTGGTAATATATCAGTTTGTATAGTATCTTTTTTAACATCACCAAAGTTCTGAGCTAAAATGATATAATCTAATTCTTCTGGGTCAATACCAGCAGCGTCAATGGCTTTTTGAGCAGCAATAACGGCCATATCTGAAGAGTCGAGATCATCAGTAACATAACGCCTTTCTTCTATACCGGTAATGGCTTTAAATTTTTCGATAATGACTTCATTTGAAGCATCAAATGGTTCATTCTTATCATCGTAAAATCTCTCATTAATAAAATCGCTATTCTTTTTTACTATTGAGGGAATGTAACTGCCTGTGCCTGTTATAACTGACTTCATAAATATTAGGATCCAAATTGATGGGCTAAGGTAATTGATTTTAGTTAAATATCTTCGTAAAGCGATTGTTATTTACAACTGGGTTATTACAGTTTAAACGTAAAATGGATAAAGTAGTTAGTCATAAATATAGTAGATGGTTTGTGTTTTATAATACAGATTTTACAAGTTAATAAGTTTTAATATTAGACCATCTTGAGGTGAATTGAAAACTATTTTGGTAGAGTTGCAAGAGTTGAATTTATTATTTGGGCTTCATTTTTGTCATTCCCATAAAAAATTCTTCTAATGTTATATTATGAGCATCTAAAACACGAAGCAATGTTCTAATCGTAAAATTTGTGCCCTTTTCCATACGCCAGTACTGTACTCTTGGTATGTCATTTTCCCATGCAAAAAACTCATGACTACTATATCCTTTCTCTATTCGGAGTTCTTTAATACGTTTTGCTATTTGTAGAATTCTTTGATCCATTTTTTATGTTATACAAATATCTTAGATAACATCAAAACGGTAACATTATATAATATGTTTACTTAAAATATGTTTCATAAAAGAAATTTTATATATTAGCGGTGTCGCAAAGCTTAATAAACACATAAAATAACAGGTAGGACTGTTATTTTATCTCGTGAAAATGAGTTATATATGAAAAAGATATTTCCGAAGGAAATAATTAATAATACCATAGAGGTACATCGTTTTAAGCACCAGATAAATAGTAAAATTATTTACAGTATTTTATTATTAAGTTTTATAGGTATTGGTCTTGCTTTGCCTTTTGTGTTTTTAGATATTTACACTTCATCTCGTGGTATATTAAAATCTGAAAAGGAAAGAAATCAGATATCTACATTATATTCAGGTAAAATAAAAGCATTCTATATTAAAGAAAATCAATCGGTAAAACTAGGTGATACATTATTAGTTATAGATAATACTATAGGTAAAGAAAAGCTAAGCTTATTGACAGGGCAATTAGAAGAAGCAAAACAATTTATAAATGATCTTACTTATCTTTCCAATACAGAAAAACCCTCTCAAGACTCTTTGCATTCATTTCAATATCAGAAACAATATTTACAATATCTACAAAAGTTACGTGAATTAGAAACACGTAAAACGAAAGCACGAAGAGATTTTATTAGACAAAGAAAACTCTATAAAAAGGCAGTTATTTCTAAAGTTGAATTTGAAGATAGTAAATTCAGTTTTGATTTGGCTTCAAATGAATTTAAACATTTTACGCGGCAACAACTCAATCAATGGCAATCTGAATTAACAGAACAAAATAACAAAGCGAAGGAGTTGCAAAGCAATTTATTACAATATAAAGAAGAGCAAAATAATTATATTATAACCGCTTCAATAAATGGTACTATTCAAAATTTAAAAGGTATAGATGTAAATAACTTTATTACAGCCGGCAGTATTATTGCAGAAATATCTCCTGATACCGATTTGATAGCTGAATGTTATGTAACACCTTCAGATATTGGCTTGCTAAAAACAAAGAACAAAGTAAAATTTCAAATAGATGCTTTTAATTATAATCAATGGGGCATGGCAACGGGTGAGATTGCCAAAATTAGTAAAGACATTACATTAATAGACAATATACCTTTGTTTAAAGTAATTTGTTCAATAGACCAAAAGCAATTGGAACTAAAGAATGGTTTTGAAGGGAGTTTGAAAAAGGGAATGACCTTAAATGCTAGGTTTTTTATAGCCAACAGATCTGCTTTTGATTTACTATATGATAAGGTAGATGATTGGTTTAATCCTAGTAAACAGGTTGGCAAATAACTATTAATTATTTGTAGTTAACAGAATAAATACTCATTTCCTGCAAGGTTTCAAAAAACCTTGTAGGTGTAACATCAAATCCAAAAATACCTACAAGGTCTTTAAGACCTCGCAGGTATTATAGTTTTAAAGTAATAAGAAATAGAATTAACCTAATATATGGCAAAGATTAACATAAAACAGCATGATATTACCGACTGTGGTGCTGCATGTTTAGCATCTGTCAGTGCTCATTATAAATTGGAAATACCAATTGCCAGAATCCGTCAATATGCAGGTACTGATAAAAAAGGAACAAATGTGTTGGGTTTGATTGAAGCTGCTCAAAAGTTAGGTTTTGAAGCCAAAGGTGTACGTGGTGAATTTGATAGCCTTTTTAAAATACCCAAACCTTCTATTGCCCATATTATAGTAAAAGAACAGTTACAACATTATGTAGTCATTTATAAAATTGACAAAAAGTATATTACCATTATGGATCCGGGAACCGGAAAAATTCATAAAAAAACACATGCAGCATTTCAAAAAGAATGGACAGGTGTATTGGTATTGCTTTTACCAAATGAGTCCTTTACAGAGGGCAATGAAAAAGTATCAATTTTGAAACGTTTTTGGTTTTTACTAAAACCTCATAAATTTGTACTTTTTCAGGCATTAATTGGAGCCATTATTTATACTCTATTAGGATTGTCAACTTCCATTTACATTCAAAAAATAACAGACCATGTTTTGGTGGGTGGTAATACAAAGTTGTTGAACTTGTTAAGTATAATCATGTTAATCTTATTACTCTTACAAATATTTATTGGGGTTTTTAAAGATATTTTTCTCATTAAAACAGGTCAACAAATAGATGCTAGACTCATTCTGGGTTACTATAAACACTTGTTAAAACTACCGCAACAATTTTTTGATACCATGCGGGTGGGTGAAATCATCTCGCGTATAAATGATGCCGTTAAAATACGTGTATTTATTAATAGTACTTCTTTGTCATTAACTGTAAACATATTCGTAGTTATTTTTTCATTTGCTTTGATGTTTAGCTATTATTGGAAACTAGCCATGATTATGTTAGCCATTATTCCTGTTTACCTAATCATTTATTTGATTACAAATAGATTAAATAAAAAAACAGAGCGTAAAATAATGGAACGAAGTGCCGATTTAGAAAGCCAATTGGTAGAATCATTAAACGCAGTTGGTACTATCAAACGTTTTGGATTGGAAGATTTTGCGAATATCAAAACAGAAACACGTTTTATCAATTTACTGCATATTGGTTATACCTCAGCATTAAATAGTGTTTTTAGTGGTACATCATCTCAAACCGTATCGCAGATATTTACAATTATTTTATTATGGAGTGGTACTTATTTTGTAATAGACCAAGAAATTACACCGGGAGAATTATTGTCCTTTTATGCTATCATTGGATATTTTACCGGACCTGTTGCCAATTTAATAACGGCTAATAAAACTATACAAAATGCTCTGATTGCGGCCGATAGGTTGTTTGAAATAATGGACTTAGAACGTGAAGAAACAGAAAATAAATTCAAACTAACTGCCGATAAAATAGGCGATATTGCATTTAAAAATGTAAAGTTTCGTTACGGAACAAGAGTAGAGGTGTTCGACGATTTTAATTTGACTATAAAAAAAGGAAAGATTACGGCTATTGTTGGTGAGAGTGGTTCGGGGAAGTCAACTTTAATTTCATTGGTACAAAATATGTATCCATTGCAAAGCGGCGGTATTAGTATTGGTGACATAGATTTACAATATATAGAAAATGATAGCTTACGGCAATTGGTAAGTGTTGTACCCCAAAAAATAGACTTGTTTGCAGGTAATGTAATTGATAATATTGCTGTTGGAGATTTTCAACCAGACATGGAAAGCATTTTAAACATTTGCAAAAGTATAGGTATTTTAGAGTTTATAGAAACTTTACCAAACGGGTTTAATACCTATTTGGGTGAAAATGGAGCAGCACTTTCTGGTGGACAAAAGCAACGGATAGCCATTGCCAGAGCCTTGTATAAACAACCTGAAATTTTAGTGTTAGATGAAGCCACTTCTTCCTTAGACAGCACATCAGAAAATTATATACAGCGTACCATACAGCGTTTAAGAGAACAACATAAAACTATTATAGTGATTGCACACCGATTAAGCACTGTTATACATGCAGATACTATTGTAGTCTTAGAAAAAGGAAAGGTAATAGAACAGGGCAGTCATAAGGTACTTTTTGAAAAAAAAGGACATTATTATAGGTTGTGGGAGCAGCAAATGCCGGTTTTGATTGACGAATCATAAAGCAAACTGTCATTCCGATGGAGCGACCAAAGGAACAACGAGGAAGCTCATGATTAGAAGTCCTAATTTAAAAGATTCTTTACCTTTTAACCTGTCTTAAGCTACAGTCTAAAACTTCTGAATACGAAGTAAATGAAAGCATTGTTAAATATTTAAATAAAATACTATGAAAACATTAAAACAACTAGAACGTTTACGAAAAGCACACAAATTAATTCAACAAGAAAAAACGGGAACACCTGCCGAATTTGCCAAAAAACTTTACGTAAGCGAACGACAGCTTTACATTACCTTAGAAAAACTAAAAGACTTAGACGCCCCAATATACTTTAACCGAAAAAGGAATACCTACTATTATGGTTTTGATTTTGATCTTTTGGTAAGTGTAACAGTGCAAGTAATGGTTAAAGAAGAATTAAAAACCATTTATGCAGGATGTACTATTTTAAAAGAAAATTTCTCTACTGCAAGGTTATTGCAGTAAGCAAATATATATTAGCACTATCAAAACAAAAAAGGTGCACATTTTAAATGTTTTGATTACCGTTATTGTAAGTGCAAGGTCATGCTGAACTTGTGTCAGCATCTCATTAAAATTTACAAGACAAAAAACAAATATTTAATTTAAAAATTTTAATTTTATGAAAAATTTAGAAAATTATGGTGTTCAAGTGTTGAATGCTAAAGAAATAAAAGAAACTGATGGGGGTACTGAATGGTGGCAAAGAATTTCACCTGATTTGGGTTTAGGAGTTGATATTGCTGAGTATATTATAGCAAAATATAGACAAGGATGTGCATGTAATTAAAAATAAAAACTAGAAATAATGAAAAATTTAAGTAAATTTGGTGTTCAAGAATTAAATTCGGTTGAGCATAGAGAAATTCAAGGAGGGTTTATAATCTTGGGGGCTATTGCTGCTATTGCAGGAGTAGTTTATTTGGCAGGAGAAATAGCTTACATGAAAGGAAGAACAGATGGAAACTGTGACTAATATTATTGGGTAAAGTAATTCCAATTAATTAAAACATCTTTGCTTAAATTTAAGCAAAGATGTTAGTAAGATAAATTTATTAATTAAGAAATATATTATGTTTTCAAATAAAGTTTTTAATAAAATCTCTATAATCATTCTATCAATTGTAATAATTATCTTATTTGCTGGCCAAGTTGCATATATGATGGGTAGAGTTGCAGGTAATTGTTAGCTTCTTTGATGAGGTAAACGTATAAAAGGCCAAAAAAGATAGAGCTATTTTAACCATTATTTTGTAATGATAAAAAAGATAGAGCTAAAGAGTATCTTCCACATTTAAAGAGATTGTAATTTATTAAGCTTGAGATGTGAAAACTGTCTAAAAAAGTTCTCCTACAGCAAACATGCTGCAAACCTTATTCAAAGTTTATTATAAACGTATAAATACATTTCTCTCTACTATGTTCGCATTTTTATTTCCATAATTGTAGCAACGGACAAGGCTCTTGTTTTAGCCAATTCTGCTTTTTCACCCTTAAAATTAGTATCTATTGTAGTCGTAAAATGTGCTAGCCATCTGTTAAAATGTTCTTTTTTAAAAACTTTAGTCTGATTTAAAATCAAATGAGGCTGCATGGCATTTCTTTGGTAATCTGTAGTATTGAATAAGATACCGTTCCAAAAGTCGGTAACGGTTTCAATATGTGCTGCTAAATGATCATTTTTAACAATATCTTCGAAAAAATGTTTAACGAGATCATCTTTTAATAATTTAACGTAGAATTCTGAAATTATTAAATGAATATCTTCTCTGTTTAGTATATCGGTCATGTTTTAATTATTTTTTGAAATAGGTGAATAAAATCCGCAACAATTCCCTTCCCTTTGGATTAACAAATTTAAAGCACTGCTTTAATTTTAGTTACCGAGCGAAGCTCCTGTTAAGGATGGACTTAAAGAAAACTACTATCAAATCCAAAAGGTAATAGGTCTTTTAATGAATTTACTTTAATAACATTACCTAATTCTCCCATAAAATAAATTTCAATGGGCGATTTTTGTCGGAATTCATATTCGGCTATACTCTGTCTGCATGCTCCACAAGGAGCAACAGGTTGTGATACTTTTTGTTTTAAAGAACTGGCTGAAATGGCAATTGATTTGATAGTGTTATTAGGAAATTCGGCTCCTGCACTATAAATAGCTACCCTTTCTGCACACATTCCTGAAGGAAAAGCAGCATTTTCTTGATTGTTACCGGTAACAATTTGATTATTGTCTAATATAATAGCAGCACCTACACTAAATTTAGAATAAGGAGCATAGGCCTTTTTTCTAGCTTCAATGGCAATGTTCATTAAGTGTTGTATATCTTTATCGAGTTCATCAATACTATCAAATAATATATAGGTTGAATTGACTTGTAGTTTTTTCATTAGATGCTACAGTTTGGGCTAAAAAAAATCATTTTAGTTTAGGTGGCCCTAAAGTACTAAAATGATTTAAAATAATGTTACTTATAAATTTAATCGATTAATATGAATCATACATATCTCCAAAATTAAAGGTCAGAGAAAAACGCAATGTATTTTCTAAAGGATTGTTAACATCAGAAGAATTGATCAAATATGAAAGGTCTAAGTTTAAACTCTTAAATTTAAATCCGGCACCTAAAGTAAAGTATTTACGAGCTCCTTTGATATCACTTTCGTTAAAATATCCTGCTCTTAATCCTAAAGTATTATCATACATATATTCTGCACCTACTGCCCAGGTAAATTCTTTAATTTCTTCACTAAATCCGTCAGGAGCATCTCCAAAAGAACTAAACATACCATTTAAATAGCCTATATCATCATCTTTACCGCTAATAATTTCGCCGGTTTCACTGTCTCTAATTGGAGGGGTAGGGACTAATAATTTATTAAATTCTACATTTGGTGTAATAGAATTCATATCGTCTAATATAATTTCAAAGCCACCACCTAATCTTAAATTTGTTGGAATAAAACTTTCTCTACCACCATCTGTTAATTCAACTTTAGGCCCAATATTAGAGATGTTGAATCCACCTCTCCAAATACCATTTATATTTCCATAATTTTTTTCATCAGATTCGTAATAACCTGCCACATCAACAGCAAATGTATTTACGGTTTTTAAATCAGAATTTTCAACTCTTAAAGCAAAATCTGAACGGATATACCTTAAACCAACGGCTAAAGCAAAAGTTTCATTTAATTTTAATGAATAAGAACCGTCTAATGAAAATTCATTAGGATTTTCAGTACCAATAGCATTTCCAGCATTATCTGTAAGATCTATTGTCCCTAATGAGAAAAATTTTAAACTTGCTGCCCAGGCACTTTGCTCATCTATTCTATTAGAAAAAACCATACTACTTACAAATACATCATTGGTTAAGTTTCTTAACCATGGTGTATAGTTTGCAGCTATTGAAAATTGCGTGGGTGAAAAAGCAAATTTAGCCGGATTATAATGTTGTGAGTTAGCATCTGGTGCTGTTGCTACACCAATATCACCCATACCTCCAGATCTAGCATCAGGTGCTATCATTAAAAATGGAGCTGCAGTTGTTATGGCATTGGGTTCGTCTTGAGCATCA
>DEIV01000154.1 GCA_002352665.1 Flavobacteriaceae bacterium UBA2765 | reverse complement strand
ACAAATAAAAGAAATGAATTTCTACGTTCTTTTTTATTTAAAATTTCCATATTATCGTTTTAATCTGTCAAAAATGTTGGAGCATTATCATCACTCTTTACAATATTTTCATTTACAAAAATACCAGAGTCTTTTTTCTTCCCTATATAATCTATTTCTGTTAAAATAGTAAATAACTTATCTAAAGTAAACATAAAATTAGTCACTATTTCTAAAGAGAGATTGATATCAAAATGTTGATATTTTAAATTAATGGTCTTTGCAAATAAATTTTCATAATCACCTCCTGAAAGGTCTGTCCATTCGCCAAAATAGTTAAGTAGCATTTCCTTATTTTCAGGTGATGATGTATCTATATGATTTTTCATTACCCGTGCCATACTTCTAATAATGTTAATTAAGTTTTTTGGCTTGTTATGATGTTTTTCTGAAGTTAATTGAACTATTTGAGTACCTAAAAAATTAAGAAGGTTTGAAGCAATAATACTGATAATATCAGCAATTGGATTCTTATTTTCTTCGTTGACCACCTTTTGCACTATCTTAACAGAACTGCGTTCCATTTTCTTTAAAAAAGTATCTGTATAGATGTAAAAATCAATCAGCCTAGGATCAGCAGAAACTGTTAAACAAGGGGCTATATAATTCTCATTTACCTCCCACAAATCATTCTCTTTTTTTATTTTGGCAATTGGTAATTGATAAGGAGATACATCAGAATTCTCAATGTTTTTTATATCAATAAAAGAAAATAAAAATGAATTATTTAAAAAGGGAGATCTAGGTGGAACTTCCTCTAAATTTTGTTCTCCAAAACTGGTATTTTGGTTAGGGTTTAATGTAATCATAATATACCCCTCATCAATTTTATTATCTACCACATCATTGAATGGTATATTGTGCTCAACATTTAATGTTTTAGAACTTATTTCTATTCTCGCACCATTTGGAGCTATTCCTCTAAGTCTCTGTATAGAAATATTTATATTTTTATGAACATCAATGTTTACACTGTATTCATGACTCTGCATTAAATATGAAGACAGCAATCCATAATCATCTTTCTTTAAAGAAATACTTGTTGTATCTTTTACGATATCTTGTGCGTAATTTTGTAAACCATGAAAATGATCTTTAGAGATTTTCATCCCATCTACCCAATTTACCCTAAAATGTTTAATATCTTCTATCATAATTTATCATTTTTTTGATTCTTCTAAATTAGTTTCTTCTTCAATTATTCGTTGACAGATTACACTATCATTATCTCTTAAATTGTTATTTTCTACAGTTAATTCACTATCAATACGTTTAGTTTGGGAATACCATTTAGGTTTTGAAAAAAAGCACCAACCATAAGGGTCTTTACCTTTATCCAAAATTTTAATTTTTTGACCGGTATTTTTTTCATTATATTCATTTATAAAGAAATAAAAAAGCCTTCCAAAATTCATGTCCTTTGGTGCTTTAACCTTAAACTTTGTCAAATGAGGTTCATTATCGTCTTTATAAAAATATAAATTCAAAACAATCATGTTTTTAAATTCATTAATACTCGCAATGTTATATTTTTTTGTAAGAGGATAATACCATTTATCATAAATAGCGGCAGGAATAGATATTGATGTTGTATAAAGTATATAGATTAATGTAGGAAAAATAAAAGCAATCAACGAAATAAAGAAATCGTATAAATAAATAAAATCATTATTAGATGCAATTAATAGGGCAATTGGAATAGTTAAAAACAAAGCCGCTATTAGAGCAAAAATAATTTCTATGTGTATTTTTTTTGTTTGTAAGGACTTAAACATAGTCTTATATAAATAGACATGAATACTACCTGAAATGATAAAGAATCCTTGCAAAGTAATGTACCTAAACATAACGGTAGTTTGCTTTAAATTATAAACCATTAAAAAAAATAGTGCTGTAATTATAATATTTATTAGTGAATAATATAAGAACTTTTTTCTAACCTCTTTAAAACCTTTTACTCTGGCAGAAAAAAATCCTATAGCTATAAAACAAATAACCAATGCAATTAACATTGGATAAAGTGCTTCAGCTGAAAAAATGTATTTAAGGTATCTTCTCATATTTTATTATTATGCCAGTTTAGTTGAAATATTCATTCTTCCTGTATATGGTTTGTCATTTAAAATAAAAGTCTGCTTTGTTGGTGCAATAGTAAAATCTATTTCAAAATCATTTTCAAAAGGTATGGTGTAATTTAAAAATAATCTAATTATTTTATTGATTTTTCCACCATCAAAATAGTCAGTTATATTGTTCAATCTTTTGATTTTATCAATAGTAAAAATATATTTTTTTAAATAGGTAATATTAGATGCCTTCAATGCAAAATTATCACCAAGTCTAAGTTCATCATTTTCAGCCTTATCATTATTTATATATACTGATGCTTCTGATACTAAAATCTTTTCATTAAAAATATGTTCTAAAATATAAACAATGGCTCCTATATTACCAGATATTTTATGAATAAATGGTATAAATTTAAAGACCTTAGCCATTGTTTCAAACGGTAGGCCCTGATCAATATCCCATATTTTATGCAATAAAACTAAAAATTCACGCTCCCCTAAATCACTAGTTATTTCCTTTTCTTGTTTCTCAGCATCTAATAAATATTGGAAAAGTTCATTTTCTAAAGGTTGAAAAAAGTCTTTTGCATATGCCTCCTGTTTTTTTCTTTCCTTATAATTATTTACCATTTCTTGCGTATAAACCGCACTATTAGAATTATGAAAAATAATTTCAGGAAAAATATCGTAGAAGCCCATTTTAGTTAAATAGGCATAATGAGTTTTAGAAACAACACCATCACTTTTTTTTATATCTTTAATATCACGACTATATCCCCTTTCAAAAAAATCTTGAAATTTGAAATGAATATTATAATCTTCTAAAAAATTTGTGAAAAAAGTTTCGGCTTTAATATCAAAGTCCAAGTGATTTAATTCATCTTTGAGCTCACTATCTAATATTTTTTTTTGCTTCATTCTTCTTTTGTTACACTCAATTTATTATACAAGTCAAATTAAGCAATCATTAATTCTTGATTACATTTGCTCTCGGTCTTCCTGAAGCAATATATCGAGCAGCCCAGTATGGACTATTTAAATCTGCTATCTGTACACCTGCACTAACGCTAGAAGAAAAGAATTTATTGTTTTGAAGGTAAATACCTACATGAGAAATCGTTTTTTCTTTGTCAATTCTAAAAAATACCAAATCGCCTTCTTTTAAAAAACGTTTCTTTTTAAACCTACTTATTCCCTTAGACCAAAACATCTGGTTAGACGTTCTAGGTAGATCTATATCATATATTTTATTAAAAACTTCTTGAGTAATTGCAGAACAATCAATTCCATTCTTATCTATACCACCATATAAATAAGGTACATTAAGCCAATCATTAATTAACGCGTATAGTTTTTCATTTGTTATTTCTTTTGGTTCTACCTCTACAATAGATGCTAATTTTTTACGTTCACTTTCTGACAATAGTTCGTTTTTTTTTACGAATATTGTATCAATTTTGTTTAAAGTATTATCTGGTAAGGTACTATATGTTTTTTTAGAACACCCTCCAATTATAAAAATAATAATGGCAAAATAACCAAAAAGTTTAATCATAAAATTTTACTTTTACTTTATTAAAAATTTACTTATGAAAAATAAATTTATAAAAATTCATTATGATAGCAAAGTTTATTTGTCATTTTTAATAATTTTTTTATTTGGTATAGGTGTATTAGCTACTAGGTTTATTAAACAAGAAAATTGCGATGATGTTGATTTTGAAATAATTGCACAATCATTTACTATAGGAGATTTGATAGAATTTAAGAGTCTGGGTGAACAGGATTTTAATTGGGAATGGGATTTTGGTGATAATACTGAGAAAATGTTCATATCAGACGTGTTACATGAATACGACTCGATTGGTATCTACAATATCACTTTAACGGTAAATAATAATTGTAAAATTACGAAACAGATATATATTAAGGATAAAGTAATTGAAGAGAAAATTGATAAGGTACTTATTCCTGAAATTATTTTTCCTGATGAAATAAGGGTCGATGATGTTGTAACCTTTGAATGTATATCAGAGTTTGCTGATAAATGGGAATGGCGTTTTGGATCTGCTTCTGACAAAGTAGATGCCATAACTGCTACAACCAAATATACTTTTAAAGAAGAGGGTAATTATAAAATATCATTAGTAGTTAATGATAATTTAGAACATGCATTAATAAAAACCATTAATGTTTTACCTAAAAAAAATGAAAGAAGAAGGAGAAGAAAAAAACGTGATCGTGTAGGTGGCGTTATAACAGGAAATATACCCGATGCCCCTGAAACCGATACAATAGTTGAAGAAACCAGAATTAAATTAACTCGTAGAGAAGCTAAAAAAATGATTGAAAATTATGCCGTGGGTAAAATAGATTATGCAGATATTCAACATTATTTCTGTTCTAGCAATATTAAGGTCGTAAACCCAATGGGTAAAAACAGTACCCTCAAACAATTATTGAATACGATTCGGGGAAAAAAAATTAAATTAATAGATATTAATCTATTTGAAAACGGAAACACCGGATGTGTAGAAACAATTATAATTAATGTAAAATATCATCGCCGTATCATTGGCTGGAAAACATATTAATTTAACAACTCCACAGTTCATCATAATTCAATAAAATTAATGTTTTGTTTCTTGAAATGGAACACAATCTGTTTGTGAAATTATATAATTTTTGATACCTATTTAATATTTTTGATTATATAATTTTTTAACAATTTTCGCCATTTAAATACAATTTCCTCTCTTTTTCGGTATAAATCTATAAAATTATGTATTTTATTAAGTGCCTGATTTTTTGTTTGTTAACAATTTTTCCGTATTTATTTAATGATTTTTTTACAGTAAACATTTTGAATTATACAATAAATTCTATAGTTTAGTGGCTTATTATATATAATTATAGTTATTTTTTATTAACATTTAAATTTTATTATTATGTCTTTTAAAGCAAAATTAAAAGTAGCAGGAAAAGAAGTAAATGTACTTCACTGCAGTTACGATTTACATCAAGAAGTAGATCCAACAGGAAGACCATCATCCGTAACAAGAGGTGGTAGAATTAATTTGATTGTAGAATCTGATGGAGAAACTGGTTTCTTCGAATGGATGACCAATAACTTCGAACGTAAAGATGGAGCTATTGTATTCGTTAAGAGAGATACAGATGCTACATTAAAGGAAGTGAAATTCAAAGAAGGGTACTTGGTAAAGTATAAAGAGAGTTTTGATTCTTCCGGTGACAATCCACTAAAAGAAACCTTTACAATTTCTGCTAAAGAAATTAGTGCCGGTGGTGGTGAGCACAGAAACGAATGGGTATAATTTTATTCTAATTATAACGTTTATGAGAGTGAGGTATTCTACTTATACCTCACTTTTTTTTATAGTATTACAAATTAAGATCAAATTTGTTTTGCAAAATACACCAAGTATTATTACATTTAGTCAATAAAAATAGATATTATGAATTCAAACTTAGGTATAGGCGGTAACGAAGTAAAAGGTGACGCTAATGAAGCAATAAATGAGATACCAAAAAACAGAACATTACTAACCGGTAAATTAACTCCACAAACTCCAATTAAACCAGAAGTTGTTGAAGGTTTAAAAACTGTAGAAGAAGTGTTTGAACATTTTGATCCTCAAATTAAAATTGGATTCGAAAAATTAGATGGTGGTGTAGTAAATGAAGATTTGAAATTTACTAATTTGGGTGATTTCGGTAAAAAAGGACTTACAAATAATAGCACATTTTTAAAAAATCTTGAGATAGAAAGTGATCATTATAAAAAAATGATTAAACAATTAAAAACGAATAAAATTCTTAAAATGGCATTACAAGATCCTGGAGCTAAACAATCGGTTTTAGAAACTGTAAATGCACTTATTGAGGAAATCAAAACCTCTCAAAAATAATCTTAAAAAAATAAAAATGGCAGGATCTTCAGCGAAAAAAGCAGCGGATGCAGGTTTGCAAAGCAAACAATCATCACAAAACGTAAAAGAGAAATCAGAAGCATTTGCAAAATATGGCGGATTTGATTTATTAGAATCTTCAATTGACGGAGTTCAAAATTTAAATCCCGACAGAAAAGCAAGGAGAAATATTTTTTTAACAGAAAATAATAAAAAAGAAGAACGTGGCGAATTGCTGAAAGTTTTAAATCTCTGGGCTGAATTATTGCAAAATCAAGGTGATGTTATAGACTTGGTAAATATCGCTAATGAAAAAGCCGTTGATGCTGAAAAAACACTTAAGAAAAATCTAAAAATTGCACTAGACGAAACTAAAGATTTAGAAACTTCTTACCGTACGGTTGCCTTATTTTTTAGAAATACAGATTTACCGGCAGTAAAAAATGTATCTATAGTGAATGCTGAATTGGAACAATTATCAGATTTGGATAATACCAGGTTTTTTGATCATATTAGAGATGAAATTCTTGCCAAATACGACAGATTAGATCTTAGAGAAAATTATGCTTTAATGGTTGTGCCTGGTTATTTAGGCTCAAAAGCTGTTGTAGATAAATGGGCAAAAATGGCTCATGATAATAAAATAATGTTGGTAACAGACTTTTTGCATCTCGATGAACCGGATGATGTAATGGAAATGTTCGAATCTGCAAATTTAAGTAGTGGAGATATGTTTTTATCAAATACCATTATGACTTGTAACTGGTTGGTTGGTAGAAATAAACATGAAGAATTGGGTGAAGAAGATAATCTGTACATCCCTCCTTCTGGTGCTCTAGCGGGTAGAATATATAACACACTTATGTCTCAAGTTACCGCAGGTAAAAAACACGGTGGACTTAATGAAATAAGCGGTGTTAAATTTGATTTAAAGAAAAGTGAAATTGCAAACTTAGAAAGTTTAGGTATTGTACCTATGGTTAATGAGTATGGTAAAGTAATGGCTTTTTCTGCTAAAACACTTTTTAATGGAGATAATTTAGGATTACAAACTTATTCAGTAGTACGTGTGTTTGATTATGTTACTAAAGTATTGATGGACTTTTTAAACCGTCGTGCTTTTGAAAATTTTAATGCTAAAACACGTAAAGAAATTCAACAACAAATAGTACGCTTTTTAGATAGTGTTACAGGACCAGATAAGTTAATAGAAAACTTTGAAATTAGACGTTTTGAACAAGATCCACTACAAAAAGACCGTATTTATTTAGATGTAAACTTAAAACCTTATTTTCCTGCTAAAAACTTTTTGATCAAAATGGATGGACAAAAAGGAGATGATGGAAATGAGTGGGACTCAGAATATGAACAACAATAAATTAAAAGAAAAGAAAAAGTATGTCATTTTTATCAAAACTTACCGTAGATGGTAAAACCTATAACGTACTCGAGTGTACTTATGAAATGAATCAACAAGTTGATGAAACAGGTAAACCGATTGGAAGGCCTCGGGGAGGTCGAATATCTTTAGCCATAGAATCTGATAGCGATACAGATATCTTTCATTGGATGAAAGAACCAGATCAAACTAAAGATGGCACTATTACCTTTTTTAAACGAGATGCCATGGCACAACAAAAAGTGTTGCAATTTACACAAGGTTTTTGCATTGACTATAAAGAACAATTTATTGCTGATGACGAAGCACCTATGGTAACTACCATAACTATTTCTGCTCAACAAATTAAATTAGGCAATGTAGATTTTAATAATCTATGGGGCGTGGCTTAATTTTAATAGTTAAACTACTAAAAATTGAAACATATGCTCACGAAGTATGGTAACAGAGGAAAGTATTTTTTCACAGAGCCCGAAACAGGTAAGACTTTGTTTAGAGATAAAATGGCTGAAAGGAGTATCAAGCGTTCTTACCAGTTTAAACGTATGCAAAAACGTTTGACTAAGAAAAAACCACCACCAGAAAAAGACGATAGTTTTTATACAGATATAGGTTTGCCCCCAATGCCACGGATGAATTCTATTGCTTTTGATGATTCCGGTAGAGAATGGAAATATACTGCAAATGGTTGGGAAATAACAGAAGGAGCATATGACCCTATTGTACAGATGAAATCAAAACTTGAAGTTGTTGTGGCATATAGGTCAAAACAATCTTGGTTTGATTTAACCAACAAAAGTATTTTCTCTAATTATAAGTGGAATTGGTTTGAAAATAGAGTTAGCGGCTCTAATGTCTGGGGTAAAATGGACGGCGGCGATATAGATTTAGGTAATCCTTTAGGAGAGAACAGTTCTATTTATGGTTCTATGGACAGTAAAGGTTTAGGTATTGGCGGTGGTGGTGGTAAATTAAAAGCTTGGGCCGATAGATTGAATAGGTTACCCTATTTTGTTAAAGGTTTTAAAACTGGTACAGGGAGTATAAAACAGGGCATGAAATTGTATGATCATTTTTCTGATGATACAACTAATGGAATTGATTCCTTACAGCAGGGTAATTATAACCCTAACTTTCCTAGTATATCTCAAAGTTTTATTGATAGTGTAAGTCAAGCTAATATTAATAGATTGCCAGATACTTTAAGTGTGCGAATATCTCGTTCTGGCTTCAAGTTTGGACGCCCTTTCCCATTATCACCTTATCTTAACTCTAAAGATTCAACCAATCTTATCAATCAAAAAACTTATGACTCTATAAGTGGAGTTTTTGAACTGTATATTATTAATACATTAAAAAAATAAAAGTGCCACTTTTATACTAATTCATAACAAATATGAAATACTTTTTATTAATAATAGTATTGGTTTCTTGCTCAAAGAAAGAACATAAAATAGTTTACTATAATAGTGGAGAGTTATTAAGTGAATATTATTTAGAAAATAATAAATTGAATGGTATATATAAAGAGTATTATAGAAATGGAAATCTTAAAGAAACTCACAATTACAAAAATGACATACGTATAGATTCTTCAATTTATTATTATAAAGAGCCTCAAAAAAACATTAGAAAAATTGAAAACCATATAAGCGACAGTATATCAAAATTGATATTTTATAATTATAAAGCTAATAAGTTAATCAAATCAGAAGGGATGTCTTATAAAGACTCTATTCTGATTGGCAAATGGAAATATTATATCAATGGTATATTAATTAGAGTTTCAGAGTATAAAAATATTGAAAATAAAACTTATCTTAATCAAGAGTGGGATTTTAATGTAAATGGAGATACAATTTGTCTAAGCACTTTTTTTAAAATTACAAAAAACGTTAAGGATACTTTAAAATTAAATCAAGAATTTGTATCAATAGTACATGTAAGGTGTCCGTATTATAAGCTAGAAGATTCAAAAATCTTAGTTTGTTTACCAAATAGTGAAACAAAAAAAATGAATAAAGACTTTTCAAACATCAAGGAGTTAGGGTATAAATGTTTTAAAGATTTTAAAACAACTAAAATAAAAGTTTCAACTGAAGATGTAAACACTAAACACTTGAGCAGAATAACAAAAAAATTCAAAACTCCAGGAGAAAAACTAGTAAGAGGAATAATTTACGAATACTTAGTAAAAGAAAAAGATTCTATAGGCTTAGATAGAGCTTTAGAAAATGCACATAAAATGTATTTTGAAATACCTGTTTTTGTTAAAGACAGTGTTTAAAAAAAGAAATTCAATCTCAAAGTTTGTCAGCATTACAAATATTTGTAATTATGTGATTTGCAAAAGCGAAGCTATGTTTTACCACCTATGCCACGGATGAATTCTATTGCTTTTGATGATGCCGGTAGAGAATGGAAATATACTGCAAATGGTTGGGAAATAACAGAAGGAGCATATGACCCTATTGTACAGATGAAATCAAAACTTGAAGTTGTTGTGGCATATAGGTCAAAACAATCTTGGTTTGATTTAACCAACAAAAGTATTTTCTCTAATTATAAGTGGAATTGGTTTGAAAATAGAGTTAGCGGCTCTAATGTCTGGGGCAAAATGGACGGCGGCGATATAGATTTAGGTAATCCTTTAGGAGAGAACAGTACTATTTATGGTTCTATGGACAGTAAAGGTTTAGGTATTGGCGGTGGTGGTGGTAAATTAAAAGCTTGGGCTGATAGATTGAATAGGTTACCCTATTTTGTTAAAGGTTTTAAAACTGGTACAGGGAGTATAAAACAGGGCATGAAATTGTATGATCATTTTGGTAGTAAAACACAAATTGAGTTAGACGCTATTACAAAAGATAGTATTTTTCAGAATGAACTTATTAAATTTAGACTAGATTCAAAAGATTATTTAAAACATGTTGTACCTCCTTTTTGGGGTGGCTATAATCAACCTGAACCTTTGCCAATGTATTACCCATTAGAGGTACAGTCAAAAAGAAAGGATTCTTCATCTATAATTCTATTTTATAAAGAAAGAACAGATTCAATAAAAAAGAAATGGGGAATAAAAGATTAAATTATATTAGAATCTTTGGTTTAACTTTAGTATGTTTTGGGCTAACTATTTGTTGCAATAAAAAGAAAACTCAAAGTGTTCAACAAACTAATAGAAGCAAAGATACTTCAAAATCAAAAATTATGGATATCAAGTTTAATGATACTGTGTTCCAAAATATTCAGTTTAATGGAGCCATTAAATATGATATGAAACTAGATTCGTTAAAAAAATCAGATATATCATATAGAGGGGTTATCTTTTTTGCAAGCATCTTCGAAAACTCTCAAACATTTGAACAAATTGGTAAAACTGCATTTGCTGCTGACGTTATAGATTCGGTAATAGTAGATGGAGTCCATATTTTTAACTTTAGTGGTAAGTTTAAAAACTCAGGTATTGATACTGTAAGAATAGCGGTGGAAGATGTAATTATACCAAAAGGAGATACTACTAAAGAAACTATTAATATTTCAAAGGGATATTCTTTTTTATCATTGCCAGTTACTGTTATTGATAGCAATTTAGTTGCTGGTTACAAAGGAGATACAATATATTTTGTTGGAGAAAGGATGGTGAAAGTAAAACGTAAAGATTCTGCAAAATATGCCAAAGAAAACCAAAGAGAAATAGACTCAATGAAAAGGGTTTTAAATTACCAATAAACACTTTGCTAAAGGTTGGAAATCAGAATGGCTTGATCAATTTGATTTTAGTGGTTCTAATGTCTGGGGTAAAATGGACGGTGGTGATACAGATTTAGGTAATCCTTTAGGAGAGAACAGTACTATTTATGGTTCTATGGACAGCAAAGGTATAGGTATTGGGGGTGGTGGTGGTAAATTAAAAGCCTAGGCTGTTAGATTGAATAGACTACCCTATATTGTTAAAGGTTTTAAAACTGGTAAAGGGAGTATAAAACAGGGCATGAAATTATATGATCATTTTGGTAGTAAAACACAAATTGAGTTAGACGCTATTACAAAAGATAGTATTTTTCAGAATGAGATTATTTTCTACGATGAGAAATTTATTTTTAATGCAATACCTCCTGGCTGGGGCGGTTGGAGTGATACTAGAAAGAAACCTATTATTAATATTCATCGGAAATCAATACCAATTTCAAGAAAAGATTCAGCTAGAACAGCTAAAGAAAATAATATAATGATAGAAAAGGCTATTGATTCAATTCTAAAAAAATATCAATGACAAATATCAATATTATTTATACTTTTATATTTGCATTTTTAATTATTGCGTTGTAATTTTCAAGTAAATCACCGCTACTTTTTTTCTTGGTAATATTGTCATTCTTACAAGAAATAATTAAAAATGCAAATATTGAAGATACAAATATAATTAAAGTTGTTTTTCCTAGTACTGTCATTACTAATAAGTATTTTTCTGGTGAATTGATTTACGATAAAAATATTGATACTTTAGATTTTTATAATCTCAAAAAAAGAATGATAATATTTGTTTCATCTAAAGATAGTACGTCTTTAACTTTTGATGATATCTACAAGACTTCAATTGAAAAACATCATGATAGTTCAAAGAGCAAAATTGTTAAGTTTCCTTTTAAAGTTAAATATACAAAGCCTGGAAAAAAAGATTTGAAATTGTCAATTAAAGATATTGTTTTTTTAGTTGAAAAAGACACTATTACAGGTTTGACAATGTTGGAGTCAACTACAGTTTACCACCTCCCAATTAATGTATTGGACAGCAATTCTATCGCAGGTTATAAAGAGATACAGTTTATTATGTTGGAAAAAGAACAATAAAAATAAAACGCAAAGACTCTACAAGAATTTCCAAAGAAAACCAAAAAAAAATAGACTCAACGAAAAACATTTTAAATAATTAGGTAAATGAATTTAAACATTTATTAGTGAGTCTGTATAAATTATTTATATTGTAACTTACCATAGCGAAGCTAGTAAGCAACAAAAGTCTTTACTCTAATTATAAATGGGATTGGTTTGAAGACAATGTAAGTGGCGATAGTGGTTGGGAGAGAGCGTAAAAGAGGTGATGATTTAGGCAACCCCATAGGAAAAAACAGTAAATTTTACAGCTCTTGGGATAATGAAGGATTAGATGTTGTACGAGGCGGCGGTGCAGCAAGAAGCCTATTTACAAAAGGGCTTTCATTTTTACCGGAGTATTTGAGTTTATTTAATGACCTTACCCACGGTGAGGTCGATAAATTATATGAAAGTAGACGAAAACTTAATTTAAATCGAATTAAACAAGATTCTATTTATAAAGATAGTATTTTTCGGTAGTGTCCGATTTTGTGTGTCTGCCTCATCTCGACTTATAAGATTTGAAGCGTGCAAATTTTAGTTAAAATTTCACTTTTTCATTTAATTTTTCATCAAATTTAAAATTATATATTGGATATTTCATATATCCTTCTTCTTTATCCATAGCCACTTTTGACAATAAGGTTAGTGCTGATTCAAAATTAGGCATTGAATTTCGTATCTTAAAAGTTCTTCTAAACTCTTTATTTATAAGTTCTAATTAAAACAAATTAGTACTTATTTAGTAACAATAGCGCTTTTTACGATAAATATTTTTCCAATATAACTAAATTATCTTTATACAACTTTGAGAATAGTATTGCAAAATTATTTTGTTTAATGATAAATTTGAACCTTCCGAAATGAATTTCTATATAAGTAACTAGTTAAGTATATAAAATACCATATATTTAGCAAAAAAAGGTATTTTTAAGGTCTCGTTATTAAAATAATATATTGTTTTACCCGTTTTGATTAAGCCAAGTTAAACTTTAACTTTGTTAGGCAATCGATTATTCATTGATCAGGGCAAACTAAAAATTCTGTATCAAATAATTCTAAATTCTATGTTATAGTGAAAGATTTAACCAAAGAACAAATAAAAGATAGACTTATTGCTAGAACGGCTGAGATTTGGGGCGTTGATGAATTAGAATTGGAACATTCATTTGACCCAATAATTTCATTAATCTATGATGCTTTTTCTCATGAACTTTTACGCATTTCAAACTCCATAAAATCAAGTAGAACACGAATTACTGAACGTCTTGTAGATTTGCTTACACCTGAAGTATCTACCCTTGCAAAACCAGCACATGCAATTTTACATAGTACCCCAATTGAAAATAGAGAAATTGTAAATGAATACAACCAATTTATATATAGAAAAAGATTATCCGGAATTGATGTAAATGCCAATAAAACTGTTGATGAGTTTTATTTTAGTCCAACCGGAAATTTTGACATATCCAATTGTGATATCAAATATATTGTAGGGCAAAAAAAGGTTAGTCTAATTGAAAATTTAAGAATAAATAATTTTTTAACCGCAGAAGAGCACTATAGTCATCACGGACCATATAATACCTTCTGGATTGGCTTAAAAACTCATGACGATTTAGACTCATTGAAAAATTTAATGTTTTATTTTAATACAACTAGTAATACAAAAAAAGATCTATTTCTAAATAATTTAATTAATTCTAAATGGGAGTTAAATAATGAAAATATTTCAGTAAAAAAAGGTTATAACAAAGATATAAGGTCTATAGAAAATTATGAAAGTTTTATTAATGAAACTGTTCAGACAAAATTAAAATTCTATCAAACCAATATCAATTCACTATATGAAAAACACTTTATTACGATTAATGATGATCGTTCTATAGACGGTGCAAAAAAAAACTATCCCGATGAGTTTAGAACCTTTTTATTCCCAGAAAATCTTAAAAAATTTGACGAAGAATTGATCTGGATAAAGGTTACTATGTCTTCTATTGTACATCCACAAATGTTGGAAGGCATGTATTGTTATACCAAT
>DEIV01000110.1 GCA_002352665.1 Flavobacteriaceae bacterium UBA2765 | reverse complement strand
AATGTATTTTTACTTTTCGTTTTTCCAGTATTGTGGTTTTGTATCTTCAGAAAGTTGATTCCAATAGTCAGGGGTTACTTTATGGCCGTCTACGGTTTTTAATTTACGTTCATAGACCCAGATTGTTGGGTTAAAAACCATATCGGTTACGGCAACGGTGTATAATTGAGGTTCTTCTTCGGTTTTCCTTTTTTCTTCGTTAATGATAACTTCAAAACCATTATGTTCTAGTAATATTTTTAAGAAATCTCTACGGTTTTCATCTACTTTTTTTTCAACAAAAGTTACTCTTGTTTCGCCTATACTTCCAAAGGTGTGTTTTCCTGATAACGCCATAATTTTTTAAATTTTAAAAACTACTACTGATTGAAAATATATAATTATACAATGGGCTGTATAAACCAGCCATTAAAATACCTACAGCTGCTATTATCAATCCTAATCTCATATAAGGTCTACTTTTAAAGTACGGTATTGCATTTGGATTTTTTCGTAAAAACATTGCTCTCACAACTATTAAATAATAATACAATGAAATAGTTGCATTAACCACCGCAATAAATACCATTACATAGTAACCTTTACTTGCTGCAGCGGCATATAAAAAGAACTTACCAAAGAATCCTGCTAGAGGAGGTATTCCTGCCAGAGAAAACAATGCCAGCATCATTAAAAGACTTAATTTCGGATTGGTTCTATAGAGTCCTTCATAATCGTCAATATTTTCTTTATTAGAAGCAGTAGAAATTGCTTGAACTACACCAAAAGCACCCAAATTAGAGAAAATATAAACGGCTACAAAAAATACAATTGTTGCTGTACCTAATTGGTCGTAAGACAAAAACCCTAATAGAATAAACCCGGCTTGGGCAACGGATGAAAAGGCTAAAAAGCGTTTCATATTTTGCTGTCTCAATGCAAAAAGGTTCCCAATAAACATCGTAGCAATAGCAACGATATATATAATTTTTGTCCAAATAGGAAATAAAGGTTTCATTACCGTAAATAATATGATCATCAATATCATTACAGCTGCTCCTTTTGAAATAACCGACAAATAGGAGGCAACACTAATAGGTGCTCCTTGATAAACATCAGCAGTCCAAAAATGGAAAGGTACTAATGAGATCTTAAATGCCAATCCCATAAAGAAAAATATAAATCCTAAAACTGATAAATTTGAAATTGTCAATACATCTGCTATTACATCAAAGTAAATGCTTCCGGTAGTTGCATATAAAAGAGAAATTCCAAAAATTGCAGTACCCGAAGCCAAAGCAGAAGATAATATAAATTTCACACCAGCTTCAGCAGAAATTCTTTTAGAAGTTTCATAAGCGACCAATGCAGCCACCGGTAAGGTTGCTAATTCTAAGCCAATATAAAACATTAAAAAGTCACCTGATGAAATCATAAAGTACATACCTAACAACGATGAAAAAAGTAACATTATAAATTCTGTTGATTTTTTTTGTTGTACGATGGTGTCTTTAAGCCAATCAGCCGATTGCAATAATAAGATCAAAACACCAACATTTAATGTTCCTTTAAAAAAATGTAAAAGTGCATTGGTGTTAAACATGCCTCCAAATAATTCTCCTTTATCCAAAGGTAAAAATCCGATCAACGTATGTATTGCAAAAAGAATAATTGCAAATGAAATTAAATTTTCTTTTTGTTTCTTACTTGAAAATATTTCAAAGATGATCAGCAATAATACAATTGCCAACAATCCTAATTCATAACGCATTAATAGTAAACTTTTCCAGTCCATTATTCTTAAATTTTAAAGTAATCTTTCTAAAAATGGTTGAATACTTTCTTTTAACATTTCACTTAACCAAAATGGCATGACACCAATTGCTACAACAGGTATCATTAACAATATTAAACCTGTTTTTTCGTACCAGGTCGCTTTTGTTAAATTTTTAAATTCATCATTATTTATTGGCCCCATCATGATCTTTCCTAGCATTCTCAAAATATATACAGCAGTAACAACTATTGATGAGACAACAATTACTGTTAGTATTCTGCGAAACATATCAGGATGTTGAAAAGCACCAACAAAAATATTCATCTCAGCAACAAAACCACTAAAGCCGGGCAAGCCTAAATAGGCTAAACCAGTTATTACATAAACAGCACCAATAAAAGGTAATACTTTCATCAATCCGCCAAGTTTTGAAATTTCTCTTGTATGAGTTCTACCATAAACCATCCCAATCAATGCAAAAAACAAAGCAGTTAATAAGCCATGAGATAATGACTGAATAATGGCTCCATTCCATGCCGTTTTATTGATCATTAATAAGGCAAACAATACCAAGCCTAAATGACTAACAGAAGCATAGGCGTTGATGTATTTTAGATCTTTTTGCATAATGGCTCCAAAGGCACCGTAAATAACACCTATGGTTGCTAAAACTAAAAAGAAATTAGACCAATTTAACGCCCCTAGCGGTAGTAAATACATTGCCACTCTAAATACACCGTAACCTCCTAATTTCATTAAAACACCGGCGTGTAACATAGAAACAGCGGTAGGTGCTGAAGCGTGACCCGAAGGTGACCAAGTATGAAATGGAAACAAGGCACCTAAAACCGCAAATCCAATAAATAAAAATGGGAAAAATAAATTCTGTGCAGCAAGAGGAATGTTTACTTGGGCTATTTCTAAAATATTAAAAGTCAAAGCACCTCCATCAGCATCTGAATTGAAATAAACACCGAAAATACCAACCGATAAAACAGCAGAAGCAGCCATTAACATCAATGTTAATTTCATTGCTGAGTTTTCTTTAGGACCAGAACCCCAAATACCAATCAATAAATACATAGGTATCACAGCTATCTCGAAAAATAAGAACATGGTAAATAGATCTAGCGAGATAAAAAAGCCAAAAACTCCTGACGATAACACCAATAGAGAGATGAAAAATTCTTTAGGCAGATCGGCTATTTTCCATGAAATGAAGATACCAGCTAAAACGACGGTTGAAGTCAAAGCAATCATTACTACTGAAATAGCATCAACACCAATATTATAATGAATATTAAATGTTTCATACCAAACGACATCTCTTGTAAATACCATGATGTCAGTACTTATAGCCCTTTCTTTTAAATAGGCGAATATTAAATTAATTGACATGATAAATTGTACTGTCATTCCAACTAACGAAACCAGTCTTGCTTGTTTTAGATTTTTTGTAATTACTAAAACAAGTACTGTTAAAACAGGTACAATAACAAAAAGTGATAAAATATCCATTGTGTTAAATTAATTTATCCATATATAAAATATTATCATCGCAATAACTACGCCTCCACCAATAAACGACATGGCATAATCTTGAAATTTTCCCGATTGCATTCCTTTAATTCTATTTGACAAGGATGCTGTGGCATTCCCGATCCCGATCATTGACGCATCAACAATATGTTTATCAAACCATGCTGCTGGCGCTGCTATTAATCCGAATATTATCTTTTTTGTAACAAACAGATAGATCTCATCAATATAAAATTTGTCATATGTCCATTTATAAAATGAACCAAAACTGTTTGATAATTTGAGTGGTATACTTGTTTCTTTTTTATACAGCACATAGGCTATAATTATCCCTATTAAACCTACACCAACGGTAATTGCTGCTAAAGGATAATTTAAATGAGCTTCAAAACTTTGATGATCTGCTGTTACATATTCACTAAAATGGATATAACCTCCTGCGATACTCATAAAAGCTAAGAATAGCATAGGAATTGTCATTGACAATGGAGATTCATGAGGAGCATGCTCGAATTTTGTTTCTTTTCCCCAAAAAATTCCAAAATAAAGCCTAAACATATAAAAGGCAGTTAAACCGGCAACGAAAACACCAATTACATAAAGTAACATATTGCTTTCAAAAGCGGCTACTAAAATTTCATCCTTACTAAAAAATCCTGCAAATCCCGGGAAACCGGCAATAGATAAAGCAGCAATTAAAAATACGATATTGGTAATTGGCATGTATTTACGTAAGCCACCCATATCTTTTAAATAATTACTATGAACGGCATGAATAACAGAACCTGCAGCTAAAAATAATAGCCCTTTAAACATAGCATGTGTAAACAAATGGAACATTGAAGCCATAAAACCAAGACCATCATGACCTTCATATTTTGAAACTCCTAATGCCAACATCATATAACCAATTTGCGACATTGTAGAAAATGCCAACACACGTTTAATATCGGTTTGTGTGACAGCGATTATGGCAGCAAACAGTGCTGAAAATGCACCGACATAAGCAACCACGTCAAGCGCAAAGCCATTATCTAAAAAGTAATATAACGGAAACATTCTAGCAACCAGATATACACCAGCAACTACCATGGTTGCGGCATGAATTAAGGCCGAAACAGGAGTTGGGCCTTCCATAGCATCAGGCAACCAAATATGTAAAGGAAACATGGCTGATTTACCGGCACCACCAATAAAAATCAATAGAATTGCCCATGTTAAAACTGACAAGCCCATGAACGAGGAGGCAACACCATTGGTAATGATGGAACCTTCAGGATTGGTTAATAGATCAAAATCAAATGTACCTGTGTAATACGATAAGATTAAGATTCCTAATAAGAAACCCAAATCGGCAAAACGTGTTACTATAAATGCCTTTTTTCCGGCTGCTACTGCGGATGGTTTAGTGTAATAATACCCAATGAGTAAGTATGATGAAACCCCAACCAATTCCCAAAAAATATACATTTGAAAAAGGTTTGTCGCCAATACTAATCCAAACATTGAAAAGCTAAATAATGACAAGTATGCAAAAAATCGGGTAAACCCATCGTCACCTTTCATATACCCTATACTATATAAATGCACCATAAACGAAACAGTTGAGACTACAACCAACATCATTACAGAGATAGGGTCGATAAGAACACCCATATCTATATGTAATTTATCAGTAAAAATTATCCAGGTGTCTTTATAGATAAAGGTTTGGTAAACATCATTGACCTTCCCTTTTAAAAAATAATGATAAGCTGTATATAGTGATAATACAAACGATGACCCTAAGCCTAAAGAACCTAACCATCCTGAAATTGCAGGTGTTATTTTTTTACTGAATATTCCTAGTACTAAGAATAAAGCTAAGGGGATTAACGGAATTAAGATGGTATAACTAAAATCCATGTTTATAATTTAATTTCTTATCCTTTTAAATTGTTTTCAATCTCAAAATTTTAATGCTTCATAGTTTCTGTGTCTCTTACTTCAACAGAGGTCACCAATTTGTACAAATTAATTATAATCGCTATAGCCAATGCAGTTTCTGCGGCTGCTAATGCAATTATAAAAATTGAAAAAATGGCTCCTTGTAAAAAGTCAGGAAATAAGTACGTATTAATAATTACAAAATTTACTGCGGCAGCATTTAAAATTAGCTCTATTGACATCAAAATTGTAATTAAATTTTCTCGTGTAAAAAAACCATAGACCCCAATAAAAAACAATATACTGGTTAGGGTTAAAATTTCGTAAATACTAATACCTTCTATCATGCTGTTTTATTTATATCGGAAATCAATTGACCGAAACCCGATGTGATACTAAATGTATCTTTAACTTTATTTCAAATTTAAACTTCATTGTTTATTCTAATTTCTCTCCTGTCTTTATTCCTAATTTTTTTCCTTTGGCTATAACAATAGCTCCAACCATAATTGCAAATAATAACACACTAATAACTTCAAAAGGCAGGATAAATCCACCTTCACCATAACTCAGAAGTTTTTCACCAATAACATCAACTTCAATAGATTTGTAGTTGTTTGCTGTATTAAAAGGGTAGGTTAAAATTGCCCAAAGTGTAATGGATAACCCAGCTACCACTAATGCCGCTGCAATGATTTTTGTTTTTAAAGGTGTTATTTCTAACTCTAGTTCAACGTGATGTACAAGTAATACAGAAAAGATGATCAATACAATGACACCACCTCCATAAACCGTTAATTGTATGGCGGCTAAAAAGTTATAATCTATCAAAAAATACAATCCGGAAACTGCGGTTAAGACAATTAACAAATAAATTACAGCTCTTAAAATTTTGCGACTTGACACTGATGCCACTGCAAAAATTACTATTAAGACCGCAAAAATGTAAAATAAAATTCTTTCCATAGTATTAATCTTCTATTCCTGCTTTTACTTTAGACCCCGGTTGATTAAGAACTTTAGATAATTTAGTTCTGTCATATACAGAATTTTCGTAATTCTGAGCCCACACGATGGCATCAGTAGGGCAAGCTTCAATACATAATCCGCACATCGTACACATACCTAAATGATATATATGTTTGTCTATTTTTTTCTTCTTTTTACCGGTTTCTTCATCTATACCTCTATCCCAAATAATTTCTATTGTCCCATTAGGGCAGGCAATTTCACATTTTTGACAACCGGTACAACGGTGTTCGTTATTTTCATCATGAGGCATGACTACTTCACCTCTAAATCTATCGAACATTTTCAAGGTTTCTCTATTGTCAGGATACTGCTGAGTAAGACTTCCCTTACGAGCATGTATAAAGTATTTACCCGTAACACTCATGCCGGTAAGCAAGGTTTTTATTCCGTTATATATATCTGAAAAATAGCTCATTTCTTATAAAAACTTATTTTAAAATGTCAGGTTTAACCAAATAATTATTGCCATTACAACTAGGTTAACTAAATTGATTGGTAATAAATATTTCCATTCTAATGTTAATAATTGATCGATTCTCAATCGTGGAAAAGTCCAACGAAACCACATCATTAAAAATATAATTATCAATACTTTTATTAAAAACCACAATACTTCAGGAAACCACGTTATACCTTCTGTTATTCCAAACGGCGACAGCCAGCCTCCAAAAAATAAGACTACTGCAATTGAGGCGATGATAAACATATTGATAAACTCAGCTAAGAAGAAATAGGCAAATTTCATCCCGGAATATTCTGTATGGAAACCTGCACCTAATTCTGATTCTGCTTCAACTAGGTCAAAAGGAGCTCTGTTGGTTTCTGCCGTTCCGGCAATCATAAAGATCATAAAAGCAATAATTGCAGGAATATGACCTTGCCAGATCAACCAACCACCTGTTCTTTGAATTTCAATAATTTCAGATAATTGTAAGGTTCCAGTTAATAGAACCATCGTAATAATTGACAACCCAACTGACAATTCATAGCTAATGGTTTGTACACCACTCCGCATGGCACCGATCATTGCATATTTGTTATTACTAGACCATCCGCCAATTAAAATTCCAATGACACCAATAGAAGAAACTGCAATTAAAAAAAACACGCCAATATTGATATCAAAGGCTTGAAATTGTTTAGAAAAAGGAAAAACAGAAAGTGCAATTAATGAGGTAGTTATGACAAAAAATGGTGCTAAATTATATAAAAACTTATCTGTTTTATCCGTACTAGTTAGTTCTTTAGAAAGTAATTTTAGGGCATCTGCCATGGTTTGAAATAATCCGAATGGACCCACACGGTTTGGCCCAAGTCTCAGCTGGAACCAAGCGGCAACTTTTCTTTCTAACAATACCAAATACAATCCGGCTACAGCAAATAAAGCTAAATAAGCAATGGCAATTAAAAGCATTTCTGTAATACTAGCTGCATTTTCAGGCATTACTGAATAAAGCCAGTCATGTATTGTTTTAGTAATATTTAATGGTATCATCATCATTTTGAATTCTATTTTTATTCAAAATCTATTTTAATTAACGGTCTATATCGGGAATCACAAAATCAAATGAAGCCATAGTGGCAACTAAATCGCCTATTTTTGCTCCTTTTGTAATATGATCTAAAACTGATAAATTTGAAAAACCGGGAGATCTAAATTTAAGCCTATAAGGATTTTTTGTTCCTGTACTATTAATATAAACTCCTAATTCACCTCTTGCCGTTTCAACACGTTGATAATATTCTCCTTTCGGCAATTTAATCACTGCATTTGTAGGGGTTTTAATATCTCCTTCTGGTATAGTATCGATCAATTGTTCAATAATCTTCATAGCCTCCCACATTTCCATTATTCTTACCTGATATCTTGCAAATGAATCACCTTCAGTAAATAAAGCCTCCTTAAAATCAACCCTGTCATAAGCGCTATAATGATGGCGTTTTCTAACGTCATTTGCAAAACCGGAACCTCGGGCTACCGGGCCTGAAGTGCCGAAAGAAATAGCATCTTCTTTTGTTAAAACTCCTACTCCTTTTGTTCTTTTTTGAAAGATTACATTACCGGTTAACAATCTGTCGTATTCGGGTAATTTTGTTTTAAAATGAGTAATAAAATCTTTAGTTCTCTTTACAAAGTTAGGATGAATGTCAAACATCAAACCTCCGGGTATGTTATAATTCATGGTTAACCTGGCACCACAAGTTTCTTCAAAAATATCATTGATCATTTCACGATCTCTAAAACCGTAGAAATAAGTTGTCAACGCACCAACATCCATACCCATAACTCCCCACCACAAACAATGTGAAGCAATTCTGGTCAATTCAGAAATAATAGTCCTAATTACTTTAACGCGTTCGGAAACTTCAATTTCGAGGGCTTTTTCAACGGTCAAACAAACTGCTTCATTATTAATATGAGAAGACAAATAATCCATTCGATCTGTTAAATGCACTATTTGCTGATAACTATCTCGTTCACACATTTTTTCTATAGACCGATGAATGTAACCTAGATCTGGTTCAACATTCTTAATTATTTCGCCATCTATTGTTAATATTAGTCGCAATACACCATGAGCCGCAGGGTGTTGCGGTCCCATATTGACGAAATATTCTTCAGTTTTAAAATTGTTATTTATTGTTTCGGGTTTCATGTTTTGAGTTCCGGGTTCCAATGTTATATTCCTCTCGCAATCCCTATAACTAATGGGACGCAAAGCACATATGCTTATTTATTTTTCTCTATTCTCTATTCTCTATTCTCTATTCAAGTTATTTTATAATCATATTAGCCTCATCTACATAATCTTTGCGTAACGGATATCCGTCCCAATCGGGCGTTAAAAACAAACGTTTTAAGTTTGGATGATTATTAAATTTTATGCCAAAAAAATCAAATACTTCCATTTCGTGGAACTCTGCTGTTCTCCATATATCATAAACAGAATCTAAGGTTGGATTCTCACGATTGGCAGTTTTAACTTTTACTACAATGTTATGAAGAAGATCAATTGATTCTAAATGGTAAATTACACCTAATTCTACACCCCAATCCATACCTGTAAGACAATACAAATAATCAAAGCATGTCTTTTCATTACTTTTTAATTGAGACATCAATGAATGCAATTGTTCTGGTTGTACCGTTATATTTAAAAATTCAGAAGCTTCTTCTGTAAATTCTAATAGACTAGGATTAATAGGTTCCTGAACTTTCGCATCCTCTTCAGAACCTTCTTCGGTTTCAGAAGTAGTTACAATTTTAGAAATTTTGTCGGCTTCCGGATTTGGAAACCAACTACCAATTAAATTTTGTAATTCGCTATTGTTCATTTTATAATCCTTCATCAAATCCATCAATAGGATTTTGTTTATGTTTCATGTTTTCAGTTTTTATTTTTTCCTGAAGCATGATCATACCTTCTAATAATGCTTCTGGACGAGGTGGGCAACCTGGGACATATACATCAACTGGAATAACGTGATCAGCTCCTTTAATTACTGAATATGAATTGTAATAAAATGGTCCACCAGAAATAGCACAGGCACCCATGGCTATTACATATTTAGGCTCGGCCATTTGATCGTATAATCTTCTTAAAACAGGTCCCATTTTATTTACAATTGTTCCTGCAATTATAATTAAATCTGCTTGTCGTGCTGAAGGCCTGGCTACTTCAAAACCAAATCGAGAAAAATCATGTTTAGGTGCACCCGTTTGCATCATTTCTATAGCACAACAACTAGTACCAAAATATAAAGGCCAAAGAGAATTAGATCTCCCCCAGTTTATTACTTTATCTAATGATGTTACAACTATATTTCCACCATTACCTCCGGGAATAACTTTTCCGGGAAAAGAATCTGGTAAAACTTCTTTAAAACCTTCAGGTTCAGTTTGATTTATAAATCTTTGTTTATCATCTATTCCCATTGCAATGCTCTTTTTTTCCAGGCATATAATAAGCCTAGTCCTAAAATAAATAAAAATACAAGTATCTCAATTAAGGCAACAGTACTTAACTCTTTAAATACAACTGCCCAAGGCACTAAAAATGCAACTTCAACATCAAAAATTAAAAATAATATAGCAAAGAGATAATACCCTACTTTAAATTGGATCCAAGTGGGTCCAATGGTTTCTACACCGCATTCATAAGGTTCTCGCTTTTGTGGATTGTCAGATTTATGCGAAATTAAATTTGATAAAAAATTTGCTCCGGCAACTAAAACAATACCAGAAATTAAGAATACAATAATGGCTTCTGAACCCATTTTTAGATGTTTTTTAAGAGTAGGTAAAATTAATAGAAATCATTTAAAAGTAACCTGATATAAGTCATATAAATTCAATTATTTTACTTCATAAGTTTCTCCAGAAAAGAATAGATCATCAGTCTTTACGAATTTAGAATTATATTTTACCGCAGCGGTTAAATCATCTTCTCTTTCTTCTAAAGTAACATCATCAAAACTTCTAATTATTCCGGTAACTAAGGGATATTCTAATCTGACTAACATTTGATGCAATGTAGGGTCTTGTTCTTTGGCATTATGAACCAAAAGATCTTCTTGCGTAATACCGTTTTCACCAATGGTTACTACCTCTAATTTCAGCCCATTTAAAACCAACCCTTTATCTCGTTCTTTTCCAAAAATCATGGGCTTACCATGTTCAACAAATAATTGCTTATCAGCCCTTACTGCTTTATCTGTATATTGTGTAAAACAACCATCATTAAAAATCACGCAATTTTGTAATATTTCTACTAGTGCAGTGCCCTTAAATTTTTCAGATTGAATAAAAATATCTGTCATTTCTTTAGGTGTATTACCACCTATTCTTGCAAAAAATCGAGCTTGTGCACCAATGGCCAACTCCCCTGGGGAAAAAGGTGGTTGTGTATTGCCATAAGGTGATGATTTTGTTTTTTGACCTACTAATGATGTTGGAGAAAATTGCCCTTTGGTCAATCCATAAATTTCATTATTAAATAGAATGATATTCAAATCAATATTTCTACGTAGTAAATGAATAAAATGATTACCTCCAATAGCCATTGCATCTCCGTCTCCGGTAATAATCCATACACTTAAATCTGGATTTGCCAATTTAACACCTGTGGCAATTGCTGGTGCTCTACCATGAATGCCATGCATACCATAAGTATCCATATAATACGGAAAACGAGAAGAACATCCAATACCTGAAATAAATACTACATCTTCTTTTTTAACGCCCATTTCAGGTAATGCTTTTTGCATGGATCTTAAAATAACATAGTCATCACAACCCGGACACCATCTTACTTCTTGATCGCTGGCAAAATCTTTGAATGTATATTTTTTTGTTACAGTAGTTTCCATAATTATTTTGCTAAATTTTTAAATTTTTCAGTCAATTCACTATTTGCGAATGGTAAGCCTTGTATTTTATTAAATTGCAAGAATTTATATCCGCTAAAGTTTATCCTTAAAACCTTTGCAAACTGACCGTTATTTAATTCGCACACTATAATTTTTTTGAATTTCTTTAAAAGAGCTTCGGTATTCTTAGGTAATGGATTTATATAATTAAAATGTGCAAAACCAATATTGGTATGTCCTTCTTCATTTAGTTGTTTTACAGCCGAATGTAAAGAGCCATAAGTACCACCCCAACCCACTACTAATAAATTTCCTTCATCTGCAAATTCAGTAGTTATATCTGGTATATAGTTTTGAACACGCTTAATTTTTTCAGCTCGAATTTTGGTCATATACTCATGATTTTCAGGAACATAAGATACGTTTCCTGTTACTTTGTCTTTTTCTAAACCTCCAATTCTATGTTCTAACCCTTCTGTGCCGGGAATTGCCCAATTTCTCGCTAGAGACTCTTCATTTCTATCGTATGGATGCCAGTTTTCTTTTACTTCGGTAATTTTATTATTTTTAATATCCGGCATATCTTTTACGGATTTAATTTTCCAAGGTGCTGATCCGTTAGCTATATAACCATCAGATAATAATACTACCGGAGTCATATGTTCTAAAGCTAATTTTGAGGCTTCAAAAGCATAATCAAAACAATTAGAAGGTGTACTTGCGGCAATAACAATTACAGGACTTTCTCCGTTTCTACCATACATAGCCTGTAAAAGGTCAGATTGTTCTGTTTTTGTAGGTAAACCTGTAGAAGGCCCTCCACGTTGTACATTCACAACTACTAAAGGTAATTCTACCATCATGGCCAAACCTAAGGCTTCACCTTTTAAAGCCAAACCAGGTCCTGAAGTAGTGGTTAAGGCTAGATCTCCTGCAAATGATGCTCCTATAGCAGAAGAAATACCTGCTATTTCGTCTTCAGCTTGAAATGCCTTTACGCCAAAATGTTTATGTTTAACCAACTCATGTAAAATATCGGTAGCTGGAGTAATAGGATAAGAACCTAAAAACAATTCCAATCCTGATTTTTCGGCCGCAGCTAAAAATCCCCAAGCCGTAGCTGTATTTCCCATAATAATTCTATAAGTACCCGGATTCATTTTTGCGGGTAAAATAGTATATGAATTAGGAATCAATTCTAAAGTTTCAGCAAAATAGAAACCGGCCTTAAGTACTTTACTATTGGCTTCAATGATACTTGGCTTGGTTTTAAATTTTTTATTGAAAAATTCTATGGTGTGCTCTGTAGAGCGGTCATACATCCAATATACCATCCCTAAAGCAAACATATTTTTACTTCTGGTAATAATTTTATTTTCTAAACCCTCAACATCTTTTAATGCTTCTCTAGTTAATGTGGTCATTGCCACTTCAATAACGCGATAATTTTCTAAACTTCCATCTTCTAGAGGGTTAGATTCATATAGGGCTTTTTCTAAATTCTTTTTTGTAAAGGAATCAGTATCTACAATAATGGTATGCCCGGGTTTTACCGCATGCAAATTGGTTTTTAAACCTGCAGGATTCATTGCTACTAATAAATCGACATTATCACCGGGAGTGCTAATTTCAACACTTCCTATGTGTACTTGAAAGCCAGAAACCCCATATAAACTTCCTTGGGGTGCTCTGATTTCTGAGGGATAATTAGGGAAGGTGGCAATATCATTTCCAAACATGGCAGATGTATCAGAAAATTGTGTTCCTGTAAGCTGCATTCCATCACCTGAATCACCAACAAATCTGATAATTACAGCCTCTAGAGCTTCTATTTGTGGTTCTATTTTCTCTGTTAACATAATTTAAGTCATTTTAATATAAGATAAATCCTAAGGTTCTAAATCAGGGGTCAAATATAATTTCACTTTTTATGTGAAAATATGATTTTTATCATTTAAAGGTAGTAAGAATATCTTAATTTTGCTTATTATTGTTTAAAATTAGAAAGATATGGCTATTATTATAACAGATGAAT
Source organism: Flavobacteriaceae bacterium UBA2765 (assembly GCA_002352665.1). GTDB lineage: Bacteria > Bacteroidota > Bacteroidia > Flavobacteriales > Flavobacteriaceae > Aureibaculum. Next base: position 32,387 of record DEIV01000110.1, on the reverse strand, counting down.
GTATCAATTGCGATGCTTGCGTTTCAGAGTGTCCAAACAATGCAATTTATGAACCAGATCAAGAATGGGCTTATAAAGATGGTACGAATTTAAGTGGATCAGTTACTTCTTTAAATGGAGAAGTGATAGATGCTGATGCTGAAAACGAACCTATTTCTGATGAGTTTTATTTTATTGTTACAGACAAATGTACAGAATGTAAAGGGTTTCATGACGAACCCCAATGTGCCTCTGTTTGTCCAGTAGATTGTTGTATACTTGATGAAAATCATGTAGAAACAGAAGAAGTACTCTTACAGAAAAAAGCTTGGATGCATGGTGAATAATGTTAAACCCTTCTTGTTATAGAAGATTTATCATAATCATGTTAAAGAAATACTCTTGGTTTTTTAAATGAAGAGGAGGTTGTGTGTACTTCAAATTATCAACCTAAAAAAGCAACTACATTTTCATGTAGTTGCTTTTTTGTTACCATAATTCACAATGCTACACTTTTGCATATGACAAATGTCATAGTCTGTAAAGACTAACGGCTTTACTTTTACATAAATTTTAAAACATCAATTTATTTAAAATAACAATAATGTTAATATAATCCATTTATTATGAAGAAAGAATTTCCAAAGCTAATCTGCGATGCTAATGAAGCAGTAGCTATAATTGCCCATAAAACTAATGAAGTTTGTGCAATTTACCCTATTACACCGGCCTCACCAATGGGTGAACACGTAGATGTTTACAGTTCTAAAAATCAAACTAATATTTGGAATAATATACCAAGAATTGTAGAAATGCAAAGTGAAGGTGGAGCGGCTGGAGCTGTTCACGGATCTTTACAGGCAGGTGCCTTAACTACAACATTTACCGCCTCGCAAGGTTTGTTGCTGATGATACCTAATATGTATAAAATAGCAGGCGAATTATTACCATCAGTTATTCATGTGGCGGCAAGAACGGTAGCTACTCATGCACTGTCTATTTTTGGAGATCATTCAGACGTTATGGCTGCTAGACAAACTGGGTTTTCAATGTTGTTTGGTGGTTCTGTGCAAGAAGCAATGGATTTTGCTTTAATTTCTCAAGTAGCAACATTACGTACAAGAGTACCATTTTTAAATATTTTTGATGGGTTTAGAACTTCTCATGAAATTTCTAAAATTGATGCTATAACTGATGATATTATTATTGATATGATGCCGGAAAATGCTATTATGGATCATAAAAATAGATCTTTAGATCCTGATAGTCCTGTAATTAGAGGTACTTCTCAAAATCCTGATGTATTCTTCCAAGCGAGAGAAGCAGCAAATAGTTATTACGATAAAGTACCGGGTATTGTTCAAGAAACTATGGATACTTTTTACCAACATACCGGACGTAAATACAGTTTGTTCTATTATATAGGTCATCCGGAAGCAGAAAAAGTAATAGTCATTATGGGTTCTGGTCAAGGACCGGTCAAAGAAGCAGTAGATACTATGGTTAATAATGGCGAAAAGGTAGGGGCAATAATGGTACGTTTATTCAGACCATTCTCTATCTGTCATTTTGTTGATGCCTTACCGAAAACGGTTAATAAAATTGCGGTATTAGACAGAACTAAAGAACCGGGTAGTACGGGCGAACCACTCTATTTAGATGTGGTTACTGCTTTTGTTGAGAGTAATAGAGAAATGCCTAAGATAATAGGTGGTCGCTATGGATTGTCTTCAAAAGAATTTGATCCTGCAATGGTAAAAGCTGTTTATGATGAGTTGGATAAAGAAAAATCAAAAAAACATTTTACCGTTGGAATTAATGATGATGTTTCTCATACGAGTTTAGCCATTGGTGAACGATTAAAAACAGTAAAAAATACATTTAACTGTATGTTTTATGGTTTAGGTTCTGACGGTACTGTTGGAGCAAACAAAAACTCTATTAAAATAATTGGCGAAACCACAGACAATTATGTACAAGGTTATTTTGTATATGACTCTAAAAAAGCGGGGGCCCAGACAGTATCACATTTACGTTTTGGACCGGATCCAATTTATTCTAACTATTTAATTCACAAAGCTGATTTTATTGCTTGTCATCAGTTCAATTTTATTGAAAAGTATGATATTTTAAAAAATATTAAAAAGAAAGGTACATTCTTATTAAATTCACCTTATTCAAAAGAGAAAATTTGGAAAGAATTGCCTCAACAAATGCAAGGAGAAATTATAGAAAATGAACTTGATTTTTATGTAATTGATGCTACAAAAGTAGCACATGATGCTAAATTAGGAAAAAGAACAAATACCGTACTACAAACTTGTTTCTTCGCTATATCTGGAGTTTTACCAAAAGAGGAAGCTATTCAAAAAATTAAGGATGCTATTGTTAAATCTTATGCTCATAAAGGAGATAAGATAGTACAGATGAATTTTAATGCAGTTGATAAATCATTAGAAAACCTTCAAAAAGTTAATTATCCTAAACAAATAACTAATGATAGGGCTTTACAGCCTATGATGACAGGTACAGACGATCCTTTTGTTTTAGAAGTTTTAGGAAAAATTTTAGCAGGTAAAGGAGATGAGCTCCCTGTGAGTGCTTTTCCTGTTGATGGCACTTTCCCTACTGGTACAACTCAATATGAAAAACGAGGTATTGCCGATACTATTCCTGTTTGGGATGATGAAAGTTTATGTACACAATGTAATAAATGTGTTGCTATTTGTCCTCATGCTGCCATTAGAGCAAAAGTTGTTTCTAATGAAGAATTAGTTGGTGCTCCATCTTCATTAAAAACTGTTCCTGCAAAAGGAAGACCTTTTTCTAGTGAAACAGAATCTTATGTATTACAAGTTTCTCCAGAAGATTGTACGGGTTGTGACCTTTGTGTTGCAGTTTGTCCAGCTATAAGTAAAGAAATTGATGATTTTAAATCTATTAATATGCATAAAAAAATGGATGTTGATAAAGAAGAAAATATCAATTGGGATTACTTTATCAATCTACCTGATTATGATAGAACGGAATTGCAAATTTCCAATGTTAAAGGTTCTCAATTTTTAGAACCGTTATTTGAATTTTCAGGAGCTTGTTCGGGTTGTGGAGAAACGCCATATATTAAAATGCTTACCCAATTGCATGGGGATAGTATTTTAATAGCAAATGCCACAGGCTGTTCTTCTATTTATGGAGGTAACTTACCAACAACACCATATAAAACCAATGAATTTGGTAGAGGTCCAGCGTGGGCAAATTCTTTATTTGAAGATAATGCAGAGTTTGGTTTAGGTATGAAATTGGCATTATCTAAGAAACAGGAAATAGCTGTTGGTTTGTTAAAATCTTTAGAATTATTGGTGGGAAGTAAGATAGTTGAAGCTATTTTAAATAATCCTGAAAAAACAGAAGCTCAAAAAGCAGAAAAATTTGCTGATATAGAAAAACTTAAAAAAACATTAGCCTTAATTGATAATAATGATGATGCTGTTAAACTGAATCAATTGACCCAATATCTCCGTAAAAAAGCAGTTTGGATATTAGGTGGAGATGGTTGGGCATATGATATTGGTTTTGGTGGTGTTGATCATGTATTGGCCTCAGGTGAAGATATTAATATTATGGTTTTAGATACTGAAGTTTATTCTAATACTGGTGGTCAAACTTCTAAAGCAACACCATTAGGTGCAAGTGCTAAATTTTCTGTATCAGGAAAAAGAACGAGTAAAAAGAGCTTGGCCTTACAAGCGGTTTCTTACGGGAATGTGTATGTGGCACAAGTGGCAATGGGAGCAAAAGATTTACAAACTTTAAAAGCCATTGAAGAGGCTGCTGCTTATCCGGGACCTTCACTAATAGTGGCTTATTCTCATTGTGGTGAACATGGTTACGATTTAAAAGATGGAGCTTTACAACAAGAAAAGGCAGTTGATACAGGATATTGGCCTCTTTTCAGATTTAATCCTGCTCAGCCAAAGGGTAAGAAGTTCAAATTGGATTCAAAAGCACCTAAAGCACCTTTAAGCGACTTTATGTATAATGAAACACGTTTTACAAGAGTAGTTAAAGAAAATGCAGAACTTGGTGCAGAACTTCTAAATAAAGCTCAGGAAGAAGTAGAATCTAGGTGGGAAAGATTAGAGTTGTATAAACAGATGTAAAAATGAATAGAGTTAGGGCTTCATTTGAAGTGAAGCCCTAACTTTTTAAAATAGGTTCTGATACTCAATCATTTTAACGAAAATATTGTGAAAATTAAACGATTTCAACGCGGAATTATGATGTTAAATTTGTAGTATTCATTACTCACTTATAATATGTAATTCAGTAAAGTCTTTATCTATAATTAAGGTATTATCACCATTTACTTTAACTTTTTCAAATGAAATTTCTTCGTTGTCTATTTGAATTTTAGAAATTTTAAACGGTAATCCATGTAATTTCAGTTTGAATGTTTGATAGTCTGTAATATATTTACCTGATTTATGTTGGTGAATGATTATTTCTTTTGCCTTGCCAACTAATTTAAAAGACCTTAAACTATACCTACCTTTTGTATAATCATAACCATCATGTGCATCGTCAAATAATAAAGATTTCTCTTTACCTAATTTATAATACACATCTAATACAATTTCTTCAATTTTCTTTTCACCCACATATTGTTGGATTGGAAATTTAGGAATAATGGCTCCTTCTTTTATAAAAATAGGCATGGTATCTATTTGAGTATCAATAAATATTTCTTTACCGCCTTCTATAATTTCATCATCCCAGAAATTATACCATTTACCTTTAGGGATATACATTCTTCTACCAATAGCATTGGATTCTAAAATTGGACAAACTAGTATCTGATCACCATAAATAAATTCATCTGTTCTATAATGTGTTTGTATGTCTTTTTGATCATACATTACTAAAGATTTTAGTATTGGAGTCCCTTCATTTAAATATTGCCAGAATGCCGTATATAAATAGGGTAATAATTGATAGCGAATTTCAATAAATTTTCTAACAATATCTGTTATTTCATCACCAAATGCCCAAGGTTCTTGATCTCCGTGATCACCCGAAGAATGTACTCTGCAAAATGGATGAAATACACCTAACTGAATCCATCTTGCAAATAATTCGCCTTCAGGTTGTTCTGCAAATCCACCAATATCACTTCCAACAAAGGAGAATCCAGACATTGCCATACGTTGTGCTTGTACATTGGCAACCCACAAATGCTCCCATGAGGCAACATTATCTCCTGTCCAGGTAGATGTATAGCGTTGCGTACCCGAATATGCAGCTCTGGTAATTACAAAAGGCCTCTTGGGGTAGGAGAATTTTTTTAATCCATGATAGGTGGCTCTCGCCATTTGCATTCCATAAATATTATGAGCTTTTCTATGGCTGCAACGATTTCCATCATAATCATGTCTAACATCTTTAGGAAAAGTCTTATTAGGAACTTCCATCACAGCAGGTTCATTCATATCATTCCAAACCCCTTTTACACCTATTTCTTCAATTAATTCTTTAAACAGACCAGACCACCATTCTCTAACTTCAGGTTTGGTAAAATCTGGAAAGTAACATTGTCCGGGCCATACTTTACCTTTCATATACGGACCATCAGCACGTTTACAGAAATAATCATTTTCTAAGCCTTCCTTAAAAATGGAATAATCCATATCAATTTTTATGCCCGGATCAATAATAACTACCGTTTTAAATCCGTCATCAGACAATTCTTTTACCATTCTTTTAGGATCAGGAAAATGTTCTTTATTCCATGTAAAACACCTAAAACCTTCCATATAATCTATGTCTAAATAGATAGCATCGCAAGGTATTTGTAATGCTCTAAATTTTGAAGCAATTTCTTTTACATTATTTTCAGGATAATAACTCCATTTACATTGATGAAACCCTAATGCCCAAAGTGGTGGTAATTGATGAGGCTTACCTGTTAAGTCAGTATAACTGGCAACTACATCACTCATTTGAGGACCATAGATAAAATAATAATTCATTTCACCTCCTTGTGCCCAAAAGCTAGTTATATTTTTCCTTTCATGTGAAAAATCGAAAAAAGATCTGAATGTATTGTCAAAAAATATACCATAAGATTTGTTATGATGTAAGCCTGTAAAGAATGGAATGGCTTTATAAATGGGATCACTATCTTTGCCATAGGCATACGAATCGGTTACCCAATTTTCAAAACGTTTTCCCTTTAAATTAAGATGTGAGGGTTTGTCTCCCAATCCATAATAACTTTCGCCACTATGAGAAGTTTTACTCATTTTTACAATATCACTACCGTATTCATAACTTTCTTCCCAATGAAAACCTAGTTCATCTTGATTGATTAATTTTTTATCTTCAGCATCATATAACGAAATTTTCAAATTCTTTTTACTGACCTGACAAATTAATTTTTGTGTTGTAATGATAAATTTATCATCGTCTTCATCAATGTCTAATTGATTATAACCTAGATTGGCATGTACGGTAATGGCATAAGAAAAATCATTTTCAAAATTTGAAGTGGTTGAATATCTAAACCTGATAACACTGTCACGTAAAATAGTAAGTTCTAAAACTACACCATTTGAAGTGTGAAAATACAGTTTATTTAAGTTTTTGGTATATGAAATTATATGAGTTGGAAACTGATTTCCTTTTAATTCTAGTTCGGTATTGGTAATCATAAAATGATGCTAATTGATTTATTGGCAAACGTACTAAATTTTACAAAAAATAAGGGAGTCTTTTTCTTAAAAATAGTGTGTAACTATTATAGATAACGTAAAATTATTACCACAAAACTAATTTTTATTTGAATTTAAAAATAGAGATTCCTAAGGGTAAAATTTTTATTTCAGCGGAATAAAGTTTGTTGTTCCAAGGTTTCTTTTTTATATTGATATCTTTTGGGTTAGACTGCCCGCTACCACCATACTTTTTGTCATCGCTATTAAATACTTCTTTCAGTTTTCCTATTCTAGGTAATCCAATGAGATATTTTTCAAAAATTATTGGCGTAAAGTTGCACACAATTACGGTATCATTCTCTGCATCATGTCCTTTACGGATATAAGAAATTACTGAATTTTCATGGTCTTCGTAATTTATCCATTCAAAACCTTCTTGGCTAAAAGCTTTTTCATACAAGGAGGGAGTATTTTGATAAAACAGGTTTAAATCTTTAAAAAATTCCTGCATTTTTTTATGAGGTTCAAATGCCAATAAGTTCCAATCTAAACTCTCTTGAAAATTCCATTCATTGTATTGGCCAAACTCACTTCCCATAAACAATAATTTTGTACCCGGATGTGTAAACATATAGCCATACAATAATCTTAAGTTAGCAAATCGTTGCCATTCATCGCCGGGCATTCTTCCCAATATGGAATTTTTACCATAAACTACTTCATCATGTGAAAGCGGTAACATAAAATTTTCAGTAAACGCATAAGCCAAGCTAAAGGTAATTTCATTTTGATGGAATTTTCTATGAATAGGATCTTTGGCAAAATACTCTAGCGTATCATGCATCCAACCCATCATCCATTTCATACCAAAGCCCAAACCACCTTCAGATACCGGTTTAGTAACTCCGGGAAAAGCTGTTGATTCTTCTGCAATAGTTTGTACACCATCGAAATTTTCATAGACGGCTTGGTTAAACTCTTTTAAAAAGGAAACGGCTGCTAAATTTTCTCTTTCTCCATAAATATTTGGCTCCCACCCTCCTTCTTCTCGAGAATAATCTAGATATAACATAGAAGCAACGGCATCTACACGTAAACAGTCTGTATGATATTTTTCTAACCAAAAAAGTGCATTACTAATTAAAAAGGAGCGGATTTCATTCCGTTCATAATTAAAAATTAAGCTTTTCCAATCTTGATGGTATCCTTTTCTAGGATCAGGATGTTCATATAAGTGAGAACCGTCAAAAAAACCCAATCCATGATCGTCTGATGGAAAGTGAGAAGGCACCCAATCTAAAATTACACCAATATTGTGCTGGTGGAATTGATCTATCAAATACATAAAATCTTGAGGAGTACCAAAACGTGATGTTGGGGCAAAATAGCCTACCAATTGATATCCCCAAGAAGGATCATAAGGATATTCCATAATGGGCATCAATTCTATATGTGTAAAGTTCATCTCTTTAACATAATGCACCAATTTAATGGCTAGTTCTCTATAAGTCAAAGGTTTATTTTCTTCTGCGTTTTTCATCCAAGAACCTAAATGGACTTCATATACCGAATAGGGCTTGTCTAAGTCGTTTTTATCTTTACGGTATGACATCCATTTTTTGTCTTGCCATTTATAGTCGTCAATATCCCAAACTATAGAGGCAGTATTTGGTGGATGTTCACATTTTTTGGCATAAGGATCAGCTTTTTCTGAGGTAATATTGCTATTGTTGCTTTGAATCTTATATTTATAGAGATTTCCTTTACCTACATTTGGTATAAAACCTTCCCAAATACCTGAAGCATCCCATCGTACATTTAATGGATGTTCCCCTTCCGTCCAATAATTAAAATCTCCAATTACCGAAACCGATTTTGCAGAGGGAGCCCAAACAGAAAAATAGGTACCCTCTTGACCATCAATTTTCATGATATGCGATCCGAATTTTTCATATAATTTGAAATGTTTTCCAGATTTAAACAGATCAATATCAAATTCGGTAAAAAGAGAATGTGGTATTATGTTGGCCATAATTATTAGTTGTCAATTACTGTTGAATTTATAAAAAGTGTTTTATTACAGTGATAAGTTAATTTGTTGTATTGCTATCACAAAAAAGGTATTAAATGACATATCCTTTTGGAATTACAGCCCCTTTCTTGATGACTACGATGCCTTCTCTAATAGCATAAGTATCTGTTTCTGTATCTTCTAAATGTTTACCACCATTAATTCTTACATCATCTGCAACACAGCAGTTTTTATCTAAAATAGCATTTTTAATAAAACATCGCTCGCCAATACCCATTAAAACGCTAATCTTATTTTGTTCCATTTCGTCTAATGTTTCATAAAAATCATTACCCATCATATATGTATTTATAACTGTAGATTCATTTCCTATTCTAGAACGAATACCAATTACTGAACGCTCAATTTTTGCAGCATGGATAATACACCCTTCGGCGATGACGGTTTTATTTAAGGTAGTACCAGAAATTTTTGTGGTTGGTAACATCCTAGCTCTTGTGAAAATCCGTTTAGATTTGTCATATAAATCAAACTTTGGTATTTCATCGGTTAAACCTAAATTGGCATCAAAAAACGAATCAATATTACCAATGTCTGTCCAATAGCCTTCATATTGATAACTTAAAGTTTTATTTTTTTCAATAGATTGAGGAATAATTTCTTTACCAAAATCCATGGTATCCGGATTATTCATCAGTTCAATCAAAAGGTCTCGATTGAAAATATAAATACCCATTGAGGCTAAGTAATTTCTACCTTCAGTTTTCATATCACTACTTACTTCAGACTCCCAATCAGGCAATAATTTTTTTTCCGGTTTTTCTATAAAAGAGGTTATTACATTTTTTTCATTCGCTTTAAGAATTCCAAATGAAGTTGCTTCTTTCGCATTAACAGGAATAGTTGCTATAGATATTTTTGCTTTATTTTTTATATGTTCTTGGATCATTAAATTATAATCCATTTGATACAATTGGTCTCCTGATAAAATAAGAGCGTATTTAAAATTATGATTCAAAAAATGATGCATGCTTTGTCGTACAGCATCGGCAGTGCCTTGAAACCAAGCTTGACTTTTCATTGTTTGCTCAGCAGCCAAAACATCAACAAAAGCTGAACTAAAAAAACTAAAATGATAAGTATTTTTAATATGCCTGTTCAATGACGCAGAGTTGAATTGTGTTAAAACAAACATTCTTTTAATATCAGAATTAATACAATTAGAAATGGGAATATCTACCAACCTATATTTACCTGCTATTGGTACAGCAGGTTTTGACCTGTCTTCAGTTAAGGGATATAATCTTGAACCTTGACCACCTCCTAAAATGATAGCCAATACATTTTTGTTAATCATAATTGTTTGTTTAAAGAGTTATATAAATTGATATATGCCTTTGCAGAAGTATTCCAAGAATGGTCTATTTGCATAATTTGAGTACGAATTTTTTTGAATTTGACTTGATTTTTGTAAAAAACAGTTGCTCTGTTGATAGCTTTCACAACTTCTTTAATGGTAACTTTTTGGTGTACAAAGCCAAAACCGTTTTCTTCAATATCAATCACTGTATCTTTTAGTCCGCCCACATAACTTACTACAGGTATCGTACCGTACCTTAATGCGTACATTTGATTTAATCCACAAGGTTCAACCCGAGAAGGCATTAATAAAAAATCAGCTCCTGCATAAATGATATGAGATAGTTTTTCGTCGTAGCCAATAAAGGCATTATAATTGCCTTTATGAGTTTTTTTAAGTATTTCTAATTTTTTTTCAACTTCCTTTTCTCCAGAACCTAATAATAGTATAGAAATTTTATTATTTTGTAATGCAGTATTAAAAATTTCTGGAAATAAATCGGCTCCTTTTTCGCCTACCAATCTTCCAATAAATGCAAAGAGGGGCTTTTTAACATCCAGATTGAATTCTTTACATAAAAATTCTTTATTTGCTTTTCTACCTGAAGGAATTCTTTTTATGGAATAATTTTTTATGATAAACGGATCTGTTTCTGGATTCCAGACATGTGTATCAATACCATTTAAAATTCCTGAACATTTGGCACTTTCATGACTTAATAAAGACTCCAGACCATTGGCATTATTTTTCAATTCCTCCATATAACTCGGTGAAACTGTTGTCACTTTCCAAGCACATTTAATGGCAGCAGCCAATGGATTTATAGAATTACTCCAATCAAGTAACCCAACTTTCGTAAGGTCAAATTCAGGAATCAAATAGACCTTTTCATGAGGAAACCACCCCTGATATTGTGCATTATGGATGGTTGTTACAGTTGGTATTTTACGTAGTGATTTGTATTTTACTGATTGTAACATCATAAAGGGAATTAAACCCGTATGATGATCATGACAATGTAAAATGTTTGGCTTTTGCTGCTCTTGTAATAACCAATCTAATACTACTATTTGAAAAGCTAAAAAGCGTTCAGTATCCGAAGATGAGTACACATAATCCTTAAATAATAATGTAGGAATATCAACTAAAAATAATTCAAAACCCAATTCAGAAGCTTCTAAAGTTAAAATTTTGACATTAAATTCAACTTTACCAAGACTTATTGTTGAAGTATATACTGATTTAAAATGGTGTTTTTTTATAAAGGTATTATTATAAAAAGGCATAATAACTTTACTGGTAATACCCAATTTATTCTGGTATTTAGGTAAGGCACCAACTACATCCGCTAAGCCACCAACTTTGGCGATAGGATAGCATTCGGCACTAACATGTAATACATTCATTGTTAAGAATTGTCTGCACAATAAATCTACAAAATGTTTTTACAAATTACATTAAAGTAATGTTGTTTTTTTAGAATGATTTAAATATAAATAAGCAACAAATTTTTTTGTTTGAAGGGAAACCTAATTCCAAGTAAAATATTAGGTGGTATAGATTAATGGATTGCATTAATCATTTAACTTCAACACAGCCATAAAAGCTTCTTGAGGAATTTCTACATTACCCACTTGACGCATTCTCTTTTTACCTTTTTTCTGTTTTTCTAACAATTTACGCTTACGAGAAATATCACCTCCATAACACTTGGCGGTTACATCTTTACGCAAAGCCTTGATAGTCTCTCTAGAGATAATTTTAGCTCCAATAGCAGCTTGAATAGGAATGTCAAATTGTTGACGGGGTATCAATTGCCTAAGTTTTTCACACATTTTTTTACCAATACTATAGGCATTATCTGCATGCAATAGTGCTGAAAGGGCATCTACGGGTTGGCTATTAAGCAATATATCTACTTTAACTAATTTTGAAGCTCTCAATCCAAGAGGATGATAGTCAAAAGACGCATAACCTTTAGAAACTGTTTTTAGTCGATCATAAAAATCAAATACAATTTCAGCCAAAGGCATATCAAAATTGAGTTCAACTCTTTCTGTGGTCAAATAAGTCTGATTGGTAATTTCTCCTCTTTTTTCAATACACAAGCTCATTACATTTCCCACAAATTCTGATTTGGTAATGATGGAAGCTTTAATATATGGCTCTTCAACTCTATTTAATTTTGAAGGATCAGGTAAATCTGAGGGATTGTTTACCAATATTTTTACATCTGGGTCTTTATTGGTATAGGCATGATATGACACATTTGGTACCGTTGTAATTACAGTCATGTCAAATTCTCGTTCCAAACGCTCCTGAATAATTTCAAGATGTAACATGCCTAAAAAACCACACCTAAAACCAAACCCAAGAGCAGCAGAACTTTCAGGGATAAATACCAAAGAGGCATCATTCAGTTGTAATTTTTCCATGGAGTTACGAAGCTCTTCATAATCTTCAGTATCAACAGGGTAAATACCTGCAAAAACCATTGGTTTTACATCTTCAAAACCTTCAACAGCATTGGTAGTGGGGTTTTTAGCATCAGTAATAGTATCTCCAACTTTTACTTCTTTAGCTTCTTTAATTCCCGTAATTAAATAACCAACATCTCCTGTTTTAATTTCACTTTTAGGAACTTGTTTTAATTTTAATGTACCTACTTCATCAGCAAAATACTTTTTACCCGTAGCGATAAATTTAATGTGTTGTCCTTTTTTAATAGCACCATTAATGACTCTAAAATAAGTTTCTACACCACGAAAAGAATTGTAAACGGAATCAAAAATTAGTGCTTGTAAGGGTTCTTCCGGGTTGCCTTTTGGTGCGGGAACACGCTCTATAATAGCTTCTAAGATATCTTCAATTCCTAAGCCGGTTTTAGCACTAGCAGGAATAACATCTTCAGCTGCACAGCCAATTAAATCAACAATATCATCAGTAACTTCTTCAGGGTTAGCACTAGGCAAGTCTATTTTATTCAATACAGGAATAATTTCCAAATCGTTTTCTAATGCTAAATATAAATTAGAAATGGTTTGGGCTTGAATACTTTGGGCAGCATCAACAATTAATAATGCACCTTCACAAGCTGCAATAGATCTAGAAACTTCATATGAAAAATCGACATGACCTGGAGTATCTATCAAATTTAAGGTATAAGCTTCGCCCTTGTATTGATAATCCATTTGTATGGCATGACTTTTTATAGTGATACCACGTTCACGCTCGAGATCCATACTGTCAAGTAATTGATCTTGTTTTTCGCGATCTGTAATAGTACCGGTAAACTCTAACAATCTATCTGCCAAAGTACTTTTGCCATGATCAATATGGGCAATGATACAAAAATTGCGAATGTTCTTCATTCAGTTTTTAAATAAGTGAACAAAGATACTTAAATTACTTAGAACTCAGGTTTAGAATAATGCAGGATAGCTATTGCTTATAAAATTGTAAATTTGATAGTATTAAGAATAAACATATCATGGAATTTAAACGAATAAGACCTAGAAGGAGACCGAATAATAAAAAAACTATAATTCTTATTCTGGTACTCCTGTTGGCCATATATTTATGGATGAATGCAGATGGTATAATAGAACGATTTTTTGGAAAGTTAGAATAGAGGAACAAGCATATGTTGTATTTATTGTTCTAAGAATTTATATTTTAAATATTCCTATAAGTGTTGTTAGAAATTCTAGTAAACCACTGAATATATGCTACTAATTCGCGGATAAAAAATATTTTTATCATAGGTATTGAAAAAAAATAAACACTAATACTTTGATTCAATTATTTAATTTAACTAATAATGAAACTTTTAATTACGGGAGCTACCGGTTTAATAGGAACCGAAATAATGAATATGTGTACACAAAAAGGGTATGATGTTCATTACTTAACTACTAGCAAAGAAAAAATTAAAGATTCTGAGGGTGTTAAAGGATTTTACTGGAACCCTAAAACTCAAGAAATTGATACGGATTGTATTGGTGGAATTACCGCTATTATTAACTTAGCAGGAGCTTCGGTTTCTAAAAAATGGACATTAAAACATAAAGAAGCAATACTTAATAGTAGAATTGATACGGTTAAATTATTGTATAAATTGTTATCAGAAAACAAAAACGTAGTAACCCATTTTACCACCTCATCCGCTTTGGGAATTTACCCATCTTCATTAGAAAAAAAGTATGATGAGATGGATAAAGAAATAAACATTACTTTTTTAGGAGAGGTTGTTAATTTATGGGAAAAAGAAGCAGATAACATTCGTAAAATCGGTATTACCGTATCAAAATTAAGAACAGGTATAGTGCTGTCTAAAAAAGGAGGAGCTTTAGAGCAAATGGTAAAACCCATTGGTTATGGATTAGGTGCTCCCTTAGGAAGCGGTCAGCAATATCAATCGTGGATTCATATACATGACATGGCCAATATGTATTTGCATATAATAGAGCATAATATTGATGGCGTTTTTAATGCTATTGCTTCAGAACCTATAACTAATACAAAATTGACTAAGGCGATAGCAAAACAGCTCAACAAGGCTTTATGGTTACCTAATGTTCCTATTTTTATGATAAAATTGCTATTGGGAGAAATGTCTACAATTGCACTTGAAAGTCACTATTTATTAAATGATAAAATTAAAAATACAGGGTTTGTTTTTAGGTTTGATACCATTGGTGATGCTTTGGAAGATTGCTTAATGTAAGTTTTTTACCTTTACAACCCATACATTAAAAAAGTCAATACCACTACCATTTACTAGCAGAGCCTACTTCAAATAATTCAATTTCCTTTTAATTTTTTATTCAATTCAAAATATGCGTTAGAGGTGTATCCAACGGTGAGATCTCCGTCATTGGTATCATGCATCTATTAAGAAACCGGTTTTATCATTGTTGAAATACAACGCTCTTTGATCACCTTTGATCACAGAGACTTCTTGAATATATGCCCCTAAATAGTTGGCAAACTCTTTTTCAATGTGTTTTATATTGTCATTACTTACGTCTAAATGGACCTCTATAGACACAATTTCATCTTCATAAATAAGAACATTGTACGATAAAACAAGAACATCAAAGAGCTTAATTATGTTTATGTATTTTTCATTTGTGTACGACAAGACCTAATAATTAATGCCATTTCTAATGTATTGTTCATCATCAAATAGTAAAGTATGATGATACATATAATTAGGATTTTTATCAATAATGAGATTATTTAATGAGGTTATTTTTTTCTTTTCTTTTTCCAAGTCTATTTGGCCATTCATTTTTGTTATGGTAAGTACCAAAAAGAATAAACAGATTAACTTTATATGCGTAAGTAGATTAATATTATACAAAATGAATTTCAAAATGTTTGTTTTAAAAATTTGAATTATTTTTTATTTATTCGAGCTGTTATACTTTTCAAACCAAGCCAAAATATGATCAACTTTGGTAATGAGCTGGCTAGGCCTATTGACAATATTGTGTGAAGCACCGGGAATTTCAACCAAGGCTGTTTCAATTTTTCTAATTTTTAAAGCATTATATAGTTGTTTAGCTTCTGATAAAGGAGTACGTCTGTCTAAAGTGCCAACCATAACCATTGTTGGGGTTTCTATGTTTCCTACCAAAGAAAGAGGAGAGAATTTCCAATAGGTTTCAAAATTTTCCCAAGGTTGCCCGGGATATCTAGAGTTGGCATAACCAAAATAATTATCAGCTGTTAAAGTTTTACTAATCCAATTCATAACTGGTTTTACTACTGCTGCTGCTTTAAATCGATTATTTTTACCTATTATCCATGCAGTCATTATACCTCCCGCACTACCACCGGTAACATATAATTCATTTTTGTCAATATATCCTTTCGCAATTACAGCGTCAACACCATCCATTACATCATCATAATCATTTCCGGGATAGTTATGGTATAATAGATTCCCAAATTTTTCACCATAACTAGTACTACCTCTTGGGTTGGGATAAAAAACTATATACCCTGCACTTGCAAATAGTTGCATTTCAGGCGAAAATCTATCGCCATAATTAGCTACTGGACCACCGTGGTTTTCAACCAGTAATGGATACTTTTTAGTTGGATCAAAATTAGGAGGCATTACTATCCAGCCCTGTATATTATGACCATCTATAGTAGAGCTATACCAAATTTCTTCTGTTTTTCCTAAATACCTATATGGTAAAAGGTCAGCATTCAACTTTGAAATTTTTGAAATTTTTCTTTTTTGCACCATGGCAATTTCAGATGGATAATACGGTGTAGTTTGTGTAAACGCAATAGTACCTGTATTATTTATTGAATAAGAACCACCACCATAAGGTCTGCCAATTGATGTGCCACCAACATTATCAGCAATTTTAGAGATTTTTCCTGAGAGGGTAGTATACCCTATTTTTGTATTTCCTTTATCATCAAATAGAAAATAAAGTCCTTTTTGATCTGCACTCCAAGATAAATTTGATATGCTCCTATCTAAATTGGTTTCAATTTTTTGCTTATCAGTACCATCAATATTCATCATATATAAATGGTTAACTTGATAGGTTTGTATGTTATCATCATATCCTAAATAAGCAATTTTTTTACCATTTGGTGAAATTGTTAATCCGTTATCAGGTCCTTTTCTATCTGTTAGAGTTGATGCTTTACCGGTAGCTATATCAATTTTATAAATTTCGGAATTTCTAAAATCATAATCCCAATCACTATTCAAATTACCTGAAAAATAAAGCGACTTACCATCTTTAGACCAGTGTGGACTTCCAATTTTAAAATTGCCTTGTGAAATTTGACGAGGTGTACCACCATCTGCAGCAATAACAAATAAGTGTTTGAATCCAGGAGCTATATATCCCGCACCGTCAGATTCATATTTAAAACGTGTAGTTACTCTTGGTTGATCTGCCCATTTTGCTCCCTTAGGTTTTTTTGGTGCTTTTACTAAAGTGGGTTGTGCCTCTGGCACGGTCATTAAAAATGCAATTTGTTTACCGTCGGGTGACCAATTTAATCCAGTTGGTGATTTTTCCAATTGGGATAATTTTGCTGTTTTACCCGTATTTAACCAGTATATATATATTTCTGAGCCTTCATTTGTACTACTTACATAAGCAATACGTGTGCCATCTGGAGACCATTTTGGACTGACTTCATTTGCCTCATTATTAGACAGTTTACTATGATTGCTACCATCATTATTCATTATCCATAGTCTTGATTGTTTTTTGTCATTCATAATATCAAAACCGGATCTTTGATAAACAATACGACTTCCATCAGGTGAAATTTCCGGATTAATAGCCCATTCTAATTCAAAAACATCAAGATTTGTAAAAGAAGTTTTGTTTTGACTAAAAATTAATGAAGTAATACAAAGGAATACAATAATTAAATAACGTGTCATGATAGGAGGATTAAGGATTATAAATTTACTAAAAGAAATTAATTATTCATCAGCTTTATTAATTTGTTTAACTCTCCCCACTTTCCCTGAAGATAATTGAACTTTAATGCCATGAGGATGTGTAGACGAATTGGTTAATATTCTTTTTACGATACCTTCTGTGAGCTTACCGTTTCTTTGGTCTTGTTTAAGTACAATAGCTACTTGTTGGCCTATTTTAATATTTTTTCTAATGTTGCCTTGCATATGTATTATATTAAGTAAAAATGATTTTTAAGTATGGTTATTTATCAACCTATTTAAAATTTAATATCAAGGTCTAGCCTTATTCTGTTTCCTGTCTCAGTTGCTACTCCATAGGGTACAAGTTGTTCAACCAGGTAATATTTCATTTTCAAGCTCATGTTTTTGGCAATCATATAACCTCCTATCAATTCTATTCCTTTAAAATTTGTTAACCTACCATCTGGAGAACCAAAAGAAGAATAGTCCCATCTTGCCCAATCATTTTGAGCTAGAAAGTCTACGGAGGCATATTGCTGTATATAAGAATAAGTTGCTTTAAACATCCAATCTTTGCTTTTTTTTAAATTGCCAATGCTTATGGCTGATACCAATCCATTCTTCTGATTTTTTAATGTTGTTGGAATTGAATCGTTCGTTCTATAATCTTCTAAGTTTAAATAGTAATCAGCTTCAAAATTTATTGCAGGGTTTTCTAATAATTTTATGCTACTACCTAGATGAAAAATTGAATAATCAAATAGAAATGTTTCATTACCATCTGGTATATTCTGAATGTTTTTAAAAAAGTAGAAGGAAGGGAATAGCGTTAATCTATTGTCAAATAATGTTGAGCTGATTTGTAAACCTTGAAAATAGCTGTCTTTATCTAATGATTTTCCTTTGGTATTTAGAATAAAATACCCACTGTTGAGGTCAATTTGACCTATAAATTTTGAGTTGAAAGGTATACTTTTTTTCAAGAACACTCCTTCAGGATATACGTTATCGCTCCAAAATAATTCATTTTGTTTTTTGAAAGGAAAAGTATTTTTACCAGCCCAAAAAACAAATCCGTTTTGCTCTGCTTTGAAGAAAGCTTTTTCAAAACCAATAGGTAGCGTTCCAAATTCCTTAAAACCATCTCCTAAGGTAAGTTGTGCGTCTTGTTGTTTCTTTGAATATCCGGTTCTCAATCTCGCTCCAAAAGAAGCCCAAGAATTGAATTGGTAATTAAAGCCGGCTCTCAGTCGATATCTTAAACGTGTTCTATCCTCTCTGTAAGTGGCATCAGATTTTCTCGAGCTATAATCTTGCTCTACCCGAAACCGAAAATCAGCCGTAAATGAAAGTTTAGAATTGGCAGTATCTATTTGTGCCACTAAATTAAAGGGTATAACAATCAAGAATAATATGTAGTGTATTTTTCTCAAATTACTGTCAGTATTTATGTAAATAAAGCGTTACAAATACTCACATTTTAAGTATTACAAAATTAAGAAATATAAGGGAGATTTTACGATAATTACTAACTTAATAATACCTAATTATTAAGCGAAATCAAGTTATTAAGTATTTAACATCTGCCATAATCTATCTTTGAGCTCTGTTAAACCCGTTTGTGCAATAGATGAAATAAAAATATGGTCAATATTAACAGGAAGTTCTTTTTCAATTTCAGCTTTTAGTTCGTCATCCAACATATCAGATTTAGAAATGGCTAATAATCGGTCTTTATCTAATAATTCCGGATTGTGCTTTTTTAATTCGTTAAGTAGAATTTTGTATTCGTTTTTTATGTCTGCTGAGTCGGCAGGAATTAAAAATAACAAAGTAGAATTACGCTCAATATGTCTTAAAAATCGATGTCCGAGACCTTTGCCTTCAGCAGCCCCTTCTATTATACCGGGAATATCGGCCATTACAAAACTTTGAAACTCTCGATATTCTACTATACCCAAATTTGGTTTTAAAGTTGTAAAGGCATAATCGGCAATTTTAGGTTTTGCAGAGGTTATTACAGATAGCAAGGTAGATTTTCCGGCATTAGGAAAGCCCACCAAACCAACATCAGCTAACAGTTTTAATTCTAATTGAAACCATCCCTGTTGTCCGTCAACACCAGGTTGAGCATATCTAGGTGTTTGATTGGTTGACGATTTAAAATGCCAATTGCCTCTACCACCCATACCACCTTCAGCTAATACTTTTTCCTGACCGTCTTCGGTGATTTCAAATAAAATTTCTTGGGTTTCACCATTTCTAATTATAGTACCTAGTGGTACATCTATATAAACATCTTTTCCGTCTTTTCCTGTACTTCTGCTTTTACTTCCATCACCGCCATATTCTGCTTTAAAATGTTTTCTATATTTTAAATGAATCAATGTCCACATCCCTTTATTACCACGAATAATAACATGACCACCACGACCGCCATCACCACCATCTGGACCTCCTTTTTGGATGAATTTTTCGCGATGCAAATGCACAGAGCCCTTTCCACCTTTACCTGATGAAGCGTGTATTTTTATATAGTCAACAAAGTTGCCTTCGGTCATTTAAGTCTATATTTAAATATCATTCCCACGAAAGTGGGAATTTTTTTAATATTATGAAATTTCTGCTTTCGCAGGAATGATATTGTTATTTTTTTAATGAATTACACTTTACAATCTATCAAACACTTTACTCAATATTTCAGTTATTTCTTCAATGCTACCAACACCATCAACACCAAAATATTTGTTTTGAGCAGTATAATAGTCTTTTAAAATTGAGGTTTTGGTTTGGTATTCGTTAAAACGATTTCTGATTTTCTCCTCATCCTGATCGTCAGGTCTACCACTAGTTTCACCACGTTTTAACAATCTGGCTACTAATAGATCTTCAGGAACCTCTAGAGCTACCATTCCATTTATGGTTTCACCTTTTTCTTCTAAGAATTTGTCTAAGGCTTTGGCTTGAGATTCTGTTCGTGGAAAACCATCAAAAATAAACCCATTGGCTTCAGCATTTTTATCTACTTCTGCTTTCAGCATATCTATTGTTACTTCATCTGGTACTAAATCTCCATTGTCTATATAAGATTTAGCTAAAGTACCAAGATCAGTTTTGTTTTTAATATTATATCTAAATACATCTCCTGTAGAGATATGTATAAGATTATATTTATCTTTTAAAACTTCTGCTTGTGTACCCTTACCCGCTCCCGGAGGGCCAAATAATACAATGTTTGTCATTTCTTGTGTTGTTAATTGGTAAATATCTGCAAGATTTCTTCCCAAACCGTCATAATCTAATCCGTAACCTACAATAAACTTATCGGGTATAGATAGACCAATATAATCTATGTGCAGACCTTTACGGTAGACATCGGGTTTAAAAAATAAGGTTGCAATTTTTAATTGTTTTAATTTTTTATTTCTAAATATATTGTAAATTTCTTCCAATGTATTTCCGGTGTCAATAATATCTTCTAAGATAACTACCGTTCTTCCTTCTAAATTTTCATTAAGACCTACCAATTGTTTAACACTACCACTGGAACCTGTGCCATTGTAAGATACTAATTTTACAAAAGACACTTCACAGTGGCCATGGTACGCTCTAATAAAATCGGCTACAAACATAAATGAGCCATTTAAAACACCAATAAAAATTGGTGTTTCATCTTTACAATCTTTTGCCACTAATTCGGCAATTTTGTCTATGGCAACTTTAATTTTATCTGCCGTAATAAAAGGATTAAAATATTTTTTATGGAGTTTAATTGTGCTCATTTATTTATTTTGTCAAAGGTAATAATCAATTATAGCTTATGGCATTTAATTTTTTAATTTTTTTTGATAAATCTCAAAATCACAAGGTATTTTAAGTAAGTGTGATTGCTCAGGATATAAATCACCATAAGTGGTTTTATTTATAAATGTATACCCTAATTCAGTATACCACTTATGTAAAAATTCTTTTTCAGGATGTATATATGCTTTTGGTTTTAATAATTCTAACTGGATGGTTTTATAGTTATTGGCCAAAGCCCAATTTTCTACACTTTTCATTAAAGATGTACCAATGCCCAATCCTCTTTTTTTAGGTGAAGCGACCAACATTCCAAAACCACAATGATCATTTTCTATAGGGTATACATGAACAGCACCCACAATTTGATCAGCTATGGTGGCAATAATAAGTTCATTATTCTTGATGTATCGTATTAATTTTACAGCATTTGTTCTTTCATATAAACCATTATGTGGCCAAAAATCACTTTCAGTTTGGAGATAGACTTGATTTATCAACTTCGCTACATTTGTAATTTGTAGCGTTGACAATGCTCCATTTTTTACGACACTTGTTGTTATTTTTGTAAAAGTTTGCATTATAAAATCAAAAACCGTTTTGAAAGTATTTCCAAAACGGTTGTTATCATATTGTGACTAATTAATTACTCTTTTTTACTCAATTTCCTAGTAGTGTCATACATAATTGGAGATGCGATAAACAAAGACGAGTATGTACCTACAATCACACCAATAATCATGGCAAACATAAATCCTTTAATAGAATCACCTCCAAAGAAAAAGATAGCCATTAACACCAATAAGGTGGTTAATGAGGTATTTATAGTTCTACCTAAAGTACTGCTTAAACCTGAATTAACAATTTTGTCAAAAGACCAACGACTGTGCAAGTTTACAAATTCTCTAATTCTGTCAAATATAACTACCGTATCATTCAATGAATAACCTACAACAGTAAGTAGTGCAGCGATAAATGATTGCCCTATTTCCATATCAAAAGGTAAAACCTTATAGAATAATGAGAATATTGTCAATACGATCAATACATCATGAAAAACAGCTATCACGGCTCCTAAACTATATTGCCATTTTCTAAATCTTAATAGAATATATAAGAA
The DNA here is from genome assembly GCA_002352665.1 of Flavobacteriaceae bacterium UBA2765. GTDB lineage: Bacteria > Bacteroidota > Bacteroidia > Flavobacteriales > Flavobacteriaceae > Aureibaculum. The sequence continues at coordinate 9,950 of DEIV01000110.1, read as the reverse complement.
TACAACAATTAGAGAACCCAATACGGCCCAAAGTGCAGCTTTTTGAATATCATCTGCAATAGTTGGTCCTACTTTAATAGATTGCATAATCCCTATTTTTTCGTCATGGTCATCAGCGGTAATTTTAAAATCGTTTATAGTGATGCCATCTGGTAAATAAGATTGCAAACCTTTAAATAATAATTCTTGAACTTCATCGTCAACATTTATGCCTTCATCATCAATTTTAAATTTTGTGGTAATTTTTAGCTGATTGGCAGCTCCAAAAGTTTTTACTTCTGGTGTACTCTCAAAACCTTCTTTTAATGAATTGGCAACTTCGGTTGGACTTACTACTTGTTCAAAACGAACCGTATAAGTTCTACCTCCTTTAAAATCGACTCCATAATTTAGGCTATTGGTTACTAAAGAGCCAATACCTCCTATTATAATAATGGCAGAAATGATATAAGCTATTTTACGCTTCTTTAAAAAATCAATACTAATATTTTGAAACCATCCTTTGGTAATACCCGTATTGAAAGTAATAGACCGGTCTTTATCGGCATACCAATCTACCAGTAATCGAGTAATAAATACGGCAGTGATTAATGAAGTTGCTATACCTATCATTAATGTTGTTGCAAAACCTCTAATTGGACCTGAACCAAAGATATATAAAATAATTCCGGTTAAAAATGTGGTGATGTTAGCATCAATAATTGCTGATAATGCTCCTTTAAAACTAAAACCTTCTCTAACTGCTTCTTTTAAATTTTTACCTTTATTTAAGGCTTCTTTAATACGTTCATAAATAATTACGTTGGCATCAACAGACATACCAATGGTTATAATAATACCTGCAACACCAGGTAGTGTTAACACGGCTCCAAAAGCAGTAAGTACACCAAAAATAAAAATAATGTTCACTACTAAAGCTATATCTGCAAAAATACCTGCTTTGCCATAGTAAAAGAGCATCCATAATAATACAAAAGAAAGAGCTAATGCAAATGCCATTACACTACTGTCAATAGCTTCTTGACCTAAAGAAGGACCCACAATATCAGATTGTATAATTCGTGCAGAAGCTGGTAGTTTACCTGATTTTAATGCATTGGCTAAATCTTGAGCCTCCTCTATGGTAAAATTACCCGAAATAGAGGTTCTTCCATTAGGGATTGGACCATTAACATTAGGTGCAGAATAAACAAAATTATCTAAGACTACTGCAACGAATTGACCTACATTTTCTTCTGTCATTTTAGCCCATAATTTTGAGCCTTTACTATTCATAGTCATGCTCACCTCAGGATTTACACCTAATTGGTCAAATACCTGGCCAGCATCAGAAACAACATCACCTTCAATAGGAGCAATGTCTTCACGATTAGATTTAACAGCATATAAATTGATAATTTCAGTATCTTTAATAGGTTTGGCATCCCATAAAAATTTAGCATAAACCATATCATTTGGTAATAATGCTCTTATCTCTTTCATGGCCAAATATTGGTTTACCGTAGCGGTATCTTTAACACTGGCGGATCCAATTGAAGAACTTCTTTGACTTTGATCTTGAGGTATACTAGGGTACATTATTGAAAATAACGGATTCGCAGCCTTGGTATCAACAGAGTCTTGAACCTTACCTAACAAGTCATCAATTTGAGAACCATCAGTACTTGTAGAATCTATTACTGAACTTGTAATATTGGTAGTGTCAATTACTGCCTCAGTTTCAGGTTTTAAAATCTCTGCTAGTTTAGTGTTAGCCTGAACAAAAAAGTTAGCCGTTTTGGTATTATCAAATACTTCCCAAAATTGTAATTCGGCCGTACTTTGTAATAATTTTTTAACACGGTCAATATCTCTGGCTCCAGGCAATTCTATCAATACCCTACCAGATTCACCTATGCGTTGTATGTTTGGTGAAGTAACTCCAAAACGGTCAATTCTATTACGCAATACTTCAAAAGCTGTACTAATAGAACCCTTTACCTCTTCCAAAAGAATAGGTTCAACTTCCTCGTCAGTTAATTTAAAATTGATTTTATCTTTTAAAGATTTATTACCAAAAATTGAAGGATCACTTAGTTTAACCGTACCTTTACTTTCGTTTTTAAAAGCTTCAAAGAACAAATCTAAATAGTTTTGATCACTTCCCTTTTGAGCTGCAGAGGCTGCTTCTAAGGCTTTATTAAAAACGACATTTTTAGAGTTATTTGATAGGCCTGTAAGTATATCTTTAACCGATACCTCTAAGGTTGCATTGATGCCACCCTTTAAATCTAAACCAAGATTGATAGCCTTATCTTGAATTTCGCTATGCGTATAATCTGCATATAAATAATTGGCAACAGGAGCATTTGCTACTGAATCCAAATATGCTTTTTCAATTACAGCATCACCATTTGCAAAAACTTTTGCGTCATTTTCTACTTTGTTATCCACCCATGTAAATGATAAATAATATACACAAATCAATCCAAATAGAATAGCAAATGTTTTTATAAGTCCTTTGTTTTGCATGCTACTTTTTGTTTAAAATATCTATTTTTTTAATTAACGTGCAAATATAGAGTTTCAAAAGTGAATAGACAATTGTTTTTTAGTTTTTTATAGATTGATTGTGTTTATCCACATACCCCATAAATTATTAATCAATTTTAGTATCTTCGTCACTTAATTTTTTTAAAATGAAACCACTTTCTGATATTGAAATAGCTCAGCAAACCGAGTTAATTCACATTAATACAATTGCAGATAAATTAAATATAGATGTTGATGATTTAGAGCATTTTGGTAAATACAAGGCTAAATTACCACTCCATTTAATAGATGATGAAAAGATAAAGAACAATAATTTAATATTGGTAACGGCCTTGACACCTACGCCGGCAGGTGAAGGGAAAACAACTGTTTCTATAGGATTAACCGAAGGGTTAAATAAAATAGGAAAGCAAGCAACAGTAGTTTTACGTGAACCGTCTTTAGGGCCTGTTTTTGGTATAAAAGGGGGTGCTGCAGGTGGAGGATACTCTCAGGTAATACCAATGGAAGATATCAATTTACATTTTACAGGTGATTTTAATGCTGTTGAAAAAGCAAATAATCTATTGGCTGCTTTAATTGATAATAATCTACAAAGTAAAAGCAATAATTTAAATCTTGATGGAAGAACAGTTGCCTGGAAACGGGTCATTGATATGAATGATAGGTCTCTTAGAAATATTGTTATTGGATTAGGTGGTACTGCCAACGGAATTCCTCGTGAAGATGGATTTAATATTACACCGGCTTCTGAGGTTATGGCTATATTATGTATGGCTTCGGGGTTCAGTGATTTAAAAAAACGATTAGGTAATATTTTTATAGGATTTACCTTTGATAAAAAACCCATATTTGCTCGTGATTTAAAGGCAGAAAATGCCATGGCTATTTTGTTAAAAGATGCGATTAAACCTAATTTGGTACAGACTTTAGAACATAATCCAGCAATAATACATGGCGGACCATTTGCAAATATAGCCCAAGGTACCAATACGATACTTGCAACGAAAATGGGACTTTCTCTTTCTGAATATGTAATAACAGAAGCTGGTTTTGGGGCTGATTTAGGGGCTGAAAAATTCCTAAATATTAAATGTACCGCGGCTAATTTAAATCCAAAAGCAGTGGTTTTGGTGGCTACGATAAGAGCTTTACGTCATCATGGTGGCTCACCTGTTGACCAATATAATATCCCTCATGTTGAACGTGTTGAAAAGGGGTTTGAAAACTTGGAAAAGCATATTGAAAATATTAGAAAGTTTAATATTGAACCCGTAGTTGCAATTAATGCTTTTACTAGTGATAGTGAAGAAGAAATAGCGTTGATTATACAGAAATGCAAAACTCTTGATGTTAATGCAGTTCTGGCTAATGGATGGGCAGCAGGAGGTAATGGCACAAAAGAATTGGCAATGGCGGTAGTTGATGTAGTTGAAAATAAAGCTACCTTGTTTAAATCAATGTATCAATGGAAATCTCCAGTAAAGGAAAAGATAGAAAAAATTGCTAAAGAGATATATGGCGCAGATGGTGTTGATTATGATAATAAGGCCATCTTGAACTTAAAGAGAATAGATAGATTGGGATTTTCTGATTTTGCTGTCTGTATGGCTAAAACTCAAAAGTCTTTTTCTGATAATGAAAAATTGATTGGCAGACCAAAAGGATTTAGAGTAACTGTACGTGAAATAGAAATAGCAGCCGGAGCAAAATTTTTAATACCTATTTTAGGTAAAATGATGAGAATGCCTGGTTTACCAACAATACCGGCATCTGAAAATATGACTATTGATGATAATGGCACGATTTCTGGTTTGTCCTAAAGAAATAGAAACTGTTAAGTCAGAATAAGATACTTTACAAACCAACTATTGAAATTTCTTTTCGTAACCAAATGGAATAGTGTACAAAAAATTGGAATTCAAAAGCCGTTTGTATAGGTGTAATCATTAGACCAATTGAAAAGAAAAACTAGTTAAATTACAGAAATATGATAAAAAAATACAACTTCCTGTTTGTAATAGTTCTTCTCTTATCAACCTTGATGTCAGCTCAAGAATTTAAGACATATACTTATTTCGTTAATGATTCTCTAAGCCTTGAACTTGATTTATTTATACCTAAAAATAATGCATTTTTAAGCACTCCATTAGTAATATATGTTCATGGCGGTGGCTTTTCTAATGGTGATAGAACGGGTGGACATAAATTAGCTAGCTATTTAGCGAATCAGAACATTGCTTGTGCATCTATTAGCTACACACTTTATATGAAGAACCGAGACTTTGGTTGTAATGGGGTGTTGTCAGAAAAAATTAAAGCAATACAGATAGCCGCTAGTCAACTTTGGTTAGCCACAGATTACCTTATTAAGAAAAGTGATCAATTTGGTATAGATTCTTCTAAGATCTTTATAGCAGGGAGTAGTGCCGGAGCAGAAACTATACTTCATGCTGCATTTTGGAATAGAGAAGAAATGCAATTGTATGAAAAAAAATTGTCAAAAGAGTTTAAATATGCCGGAGCAATATCTGGAGCAGGAGCTATTATGGATCTTAACTTAATTTCAAACAAAAATAGTATACCAATGCTATTTTTTCATGGTGATAAAGACCCTTTAGTTCCTTACGCTACCGCCGCTCATCACTATTGCCCTCCTAACTCACCGGGTTGGTTAATGTTTTTTGGATCATTTTCAATAGCACAGCATTTACATAGTTTAAATGAGTCATTCCAGCTGGTCACTTTTGAAGGTGGAGGTCATTCTTATGCAGGTGCATTCTTTTATCAAAATCAACAGCCGATTGTTGATTTTATAAGCGAATCATTGTCAAAAGAAAAATTTAGAATCTATAAAACTATACAAACAAAAAAGTAAAAATTTAACTAGAAACTAGAACAAAATTATATTTTGCAAACTATTTATCATTAACATTTAAATTAATATGAAAACAAAACTATTTATTTTAAGCTTCTTGCTTGTTGTAACCGCCTATGGTCAGGAAATACCAGATCTTCCTCCTACTATTGAACATTATACAGTTAAAGAATCAACGATAGACAGTTTAACAGTTAGAAAACATCTTTATACTCTATCTGATGATGCTATGGAAGGTCGTAAAATTGGAACTCCAGGAATTGAAAAAGCAGCAAAGTACATTGCGTCAGAATTTGAAAGAATTGGTTTGGAAAAATTTAAAGACTTAAGTTCATTTCGTCAGAGTTTTAAAGAAGGTGAATTAGATTTATTTAATGTGATTGGCGTGTTGGAAGGACGTAGTAAAAATGATGAATTTGTTGTCATTTCTGCTCATTATGATCATTTGGGAGTTAAAAACGAAATGGTAGGTGATAAAATATTTAATGGAGCAGATGATGATGCTTCAGGTGTTGCAGCTGTATTGGCTTTAGCAGAATATTTTAAAGCAAAAGGCGATAATGAAAGAACCATCGTATTTGTTGCCTTTACGGGAGAAGAAGCAGGTATGCTTGGATCGACATATTTTGGCACTCAAATAGATGCCGATAAATATATTACTGGTATCAATATAGAAATGATAGGGAAAGAATCTAGATTTGGACCAAAAACAGCATGGTTGACCGGCTTTGATCGTTCTGATTTTGGTAAAATTATTCAGAAAAATTTAGTAGGAACGGCTTATAAATTATATCCGGATCCATATATTGAATTCGATTTATTTTATAGATCAGACAATGCCTCTATGGCAAAATTAGGAATTCCTGCCCATACGTTTTCTACTGGACCTATAGATAGAGATAAACATTATCATAAAGTTTCTGATGAAGCTGAGACCTTAAATGTTACCACAATAACAGAAACAGTTAAGGCTATTGCAAAAGGGACTGAAAGTATTATTAATGGCATAGATACACCTCAAAGAATAAAGGAGTAATATTAATTTGAGATTAATATTTTTGTCATTGTGTTAGGATAACTTTTGGAGATACTAAAAAAGCTAAAATTCGTATAAAATAAAAATCCCACCTGAAGTGGGATTTTTTAAACAATTTTATCATATACTAATTGCCTGATGGTATTTGCATTTCGCTATAACCCTCGGGTATGGTCATGTCAAACTTACTATCTTCAACACTTTCAATTTTAGCTTCTGTAACTTCCATGGTAGTAGTCATTGGCATTCCTCCTTGATTAATATTCATTATCATATACATTGGAAAACCTTTTAATTTACCACCTAATACACTAGTATTTTGATTAGGGGCAGAGATTTTATCTGTAGTATACATGGTCATTTTGGCTTCAACACCATCTTTTATTACAACAACATTATAGCCTTTACATTCATAATCTAAAATTGTTTTAGAATCTCCGGTTTCGGTTACTGTAATATTTTTAAGTTGTTCTTCTGTAACCTCCATACTATTTTTCATATACTTTTTACCTAGCATTGGATTGTTCATTAATACAAGCATTTCTTTAGCGTCGTTATCTACTATAGTTGTGGTTTCTCCAGCCATAGGGTTTTTCATTTCTGTACGCGATTTTTGTCCTTTAAAAAATGTTGTTGTTGCTAGATCTCCCATCATAGCTAATGATGAATTTACTTGTTCGTTTTCACTGGACATTGTTATTTTCATTGAAATAACACCTTCTTTAAGCTCATTTTGAGCAGAAACACTTATGCTAATACCTACAAGTAATAATAAAATAATTTTTTTAGTAAAGTTCATTTTTTTATGTTTTAAAACCTGTTCTCCGACAGGTAAGATTTAGACAAATATAAAAAAAAGACCACCTTTATCATGATAAAGGTGGTCTTTTTACATGAATTGAGTTGAAATACGTTTATACTTCTAATAATCCGTTAGTTTTTTTAACTGCAGCAGCACTTTCTTGCATTTTGGCTTTTTCTGCCTCAGTTAATTCTAAGTTGACAACCTTTTCAATACCGTTTTTCCCTAAAATTACCGGCACACCAATTGAAATGTCTGAAAGATCATATTGATTATCTAATAAAGTAGACACAGGGAACATTTTTTTCTGGTCGCAAGCAATAGCTTGTACCATACTAGAAACGGCTGCACCCGGAGCATACCATGCAGAGGTGCCTAATAACTTGGTTAAGGTAGCACCACCAACTTTAGTGTCAGCAGCTACTTGCTCTAACCTTTCTTTAGATAAAAATTCGGTTACAGGAACACTATTTCTAGTGGCCATACGTGTTAATGGTATCATTCCTGTATCTGAATGTCCACCAATAACCATACCGTCAACGTCAGAAATTGGAGCACCAAGAGCTTCTGCCAATCTATATTTAAAACGAGCAGAATCTAAAGCACCACCCATTCCAATAATTCTATGTTTTGCAATTCCGGTTGATTTATGAACTAAATAAGCCATAGTGTCCATTGGATTACTAACGACTATAAAAATAGTGTTTGGCGAATGTTCTAATAAACTGGTGGATACCATTTTTACAATACCTGCATTGATACCTATCAATTCTTCACGAGTCATTCCCGGCTTACGCGGAATGCCTGATGTAATTACACAAACATTACTATTTGCAGTTTTAGAATAATCTCCAGTTACACCAACAATTTTGGTATCAAAACCATTTAAAGAAGCTGTTTGCATTAAATCCATAGCCTTACCTTCGGCAAAACCTTCTTTAATATCTAAAATTACAACTTCTGATGCGAAATTTTTAATTGCAATGTACTCAGCACAACTAGCACCAACAGCACCTGCTCCAACAATGGTTACTTTCATTTTAATAGTATTTATAAATTATTTTTATTTTTTATGCAATGTTTTCTCAATGATAGTATTTAGTTAAAGGTATTCCCATAACCCATGTTATCCCGTCCCGATAGTTATCGGGAGTGGAATTGTTCGTGTATTATTAACATTTTAAATATCATTTGTGACCTTATTGGTTTTTACGCTTTCTGACTTCCTCTTCTTGGGGGAGACGACCTAAATATCTATATTGGCGTAAATTGCATTTTTTTCAATAAATTCTCTTCTTGGAGGAACTTCATCTCCCATTAACATAGAGAATACTCTATCTGCTTCAGTACCATTATCAATTGTAACTCTTCTCATGGTTCTAAAATCAGGATTCATAGTGGTATCCCATAATTGAACTGCATTCATTTCACCAAGACCTTTATATCTTTGAATAGTTCCTCCATCAAATTTCTTAACGATTGCATCTCGAGCTTCATCACTCCATGCATATTCTTTTTTTGCTCCTTTTTTTATTAAATATAATGGTGGTGCAGCAATATATACATAACCTTCTTCTATAAGCTCTTTCATATATCTGAAAAAGAACGTTAAAATTAATGTGGCAATATGACTACCATCTACATCGGCATCACACATAATTACAATTTTATGATAACGTAATTTTGCAAGATTTAAAGCTTTGCTATCTTCTTCTGTACCTATAGTTACCCCTAATGCGGTATACATGCTTTTGATTTCTTCATTTTCAAAAACTTTATGAGGCATTGCTTTTTCAACATTCAATATTTTACCACGTAATGGTAAAATGGCTTGAAAATTACGATCTCTACCTTGTTTTGCAGTACCACCCGCTGAATCGCCCTCAACTAAGAATATTTCACATTTTTCAGGATCTGTCCAAGCACAATCAGATAATTTTCCGGGTAAACCTCCACCTGTCATTACGGTTTTGCGTTGTACCATTTCGCGTGCTTTGCTCGCAGCATGTCTGGCTTGAGCAGCTAAGATTACTTTTTGGACAATAATTTTAGCGTCATCAGGATGTTCTTCTAAATAGTCCGATAACATTTCAGAGACCGCCTGACTTACCGCAGCAGAAACTTCACGGTTTCCTAACTTCGTTTTTGTTTGTCCTTCAAATTGTGGTTCAGCTACTTTTACAGATATAATAGCCGTTAATCCTTCACGAAAATCATCACCTGCAATTTCAAATTTTAAGTTCTTTAAAAGGCCTGAATTGTCTGCATATTTTTTAAGGGTATTTGTCAATCCTCTTCTAAACCCTGAAAGGTGTGTGCCTCCTTCATGCGTATTGATGTTATTTACGTAGGAGTGCAAATTTTCAGTGTAAGAAGTGTTATACACCATAGCTACTTCAACAGGAATGTTATTTTTTTCGCCCTCCATTGAAATAATTTCTGACGTTAATTGCTCTCTAGTGGCATCTAAATATTCAACAAATTCCTTTAATCCGTCTTCACTATAAAAACCCTCATGAATAAAATTTCCTTCATCATCTTTTACGCGTTTATCTGTGATTGAAATTTTTACTTTTTGATTTAAAAATGAAAGCTCACGCATACGCATAGAAAGCGTTTCGTAGCTATAATCTATTTCTGTTTGAAAAACAGTATCGTCAGCCATAAAGGTAACCATAGTACCTCTTTCTTTGGTTTCACCA
>DEIV01000117.1 GCA_002352665.1 Flavobacteriaceae bacterium UBA2765 | reverse complement strand
TTTTTTAAGTTTAGATTCATTTTTATTTAAGATAAAAGATAAGAGAACAAAGAATAGAGAATCTAATTTGAGTCTATTTTCTTTTCTCTCTTTTCTATGTTTTTTTAATTTAAGAGTTGTTGAAACGATTTCAGCATGACGACAAATCGTCAATATTTTATACACACATTCTTAGCCTCTGTAAAAAATCGTAACGCTTCAAAGCCACCTTCTCGTCCAACTCCCGAAGCTTTTACACCACCGAAAGGTGTGCGTAAATCTCGTAACATCCAAGTGTTTATCCAGATAATTCCTGCTTGTAATTGATTACTCATGTTCATGGTTCGTTTTAAATTATTTGTCCATAAGGTAGCCGATAATCCATATTTTACTTTATTTGCCATTTCTAATACTTCATCCTCAGTTTTAAATGGCATTATGGTTACAACAGGGCCAAATATTTCTTCTTGATTTACAGAACATTGATCATTTTGAATTTCTATAATAGTGGGCTCTAAATAGTAGCCATTTTCATAGTCAGTAACTGTAACCCTTTTTCCTCCGCAAAGAACGATTCCATCTTCTTCTTTAGCAATATCAATATACTGCATTACTTTTTCAAGATGCGGCTTAGAAACCAAAGCACCAATATTGGTAGTTGCCTCTGATGGATGTCCGACTTTTAATCCTTTTACTTTTTGTACAAAATCAGCTTTAAATTTATCATAGATAGATGCTTCAACAAAAATACGACTTCCACACAAACAGATCTGACCTTGATTGGAAAAAGAAGAGCGAACGGTTGTTTCAAGCATATCTTGATAATCACAATCTGCAAAAATAATATTCGGATTTTTACCACCCAATTCTAAGGATAATTTTTTAAACATTGGTGCAGCGACTTTAGCAATATATGCTCCTGTTGCTGTTCCTCCTGTAAAAGAAATTGCTTTGATATCAGGATGCTCTACTATAGCTTGCCCGGTAGTTGTTCCTAAGCCGTGAACAATATTTAATACACCATTAGGCAAACCTGCTGCCTTACAAATTTCTCCTAATAAATAAGCGGTTATTGGTGTTACCTCACTGGGTTTGGCAACAACACAATTTCCAGCTGCTATGGCCGGGGCAATTTTCCAGGTAAAAAGATAGAGTGGGAGGTTCCATGGAGAAATACAACCCACAACTCCAATAGGTTGGCGTAAGGTATAATTGATAGCATTTTGACCAATACTTTCATGACTTTCACTTGCAAATTGGGTAATGGCATTTCCAAAAAAACGAAAATTACTAGCTGCACGTGGAATGTCAACAGCTTTTGCTAATGAGATTGGTTTACCATTATCTTTACTTTCGGCTTCAGCGAAGTCTTGTAAATTATCTTCTAATAATTCTGAAATCTTAATCAATATTCTATTTCGTTTTTCCAATGTGGTATTGGACCAAGCAGGAAATGCTTCTTTAGCAGCCTTATAAGCTTCTTCAACATCTTTAGTTGATGAATTAGGAATTTGTCCATAAACTTCACCATTGGCAGGACAGTAGTTGTCTATCCACTCGTCAGAGATGGGAGGTGAAAATTGACCGTTTATGTAGTTTTTTATTTTCATTTTATATGTAATCAGATATACTCTTTTAAATTTTCATAAAATTATGGTTAGGTTCTAGTCCTTCACTTTGGGTAGAATTTTATATGCCACAACCTTAATCTCCACCACCAAATCAGGATGTGGTAATTGGTGTACCGCTACTGTGGTTCTTGTTGGTCCGGTTTCAGCATTAAAAAATTCGGCATAAGCCTCATTATAACCTGCAAAATCATTCATATTCACTAAAAATGAAGTTACATCTACTATATCAGTCAAACTTGCACCTACTTTTCTTAAATTCTTTTCAATATTTTTAATCACTTCACGGGTTTGTTCTTTGATGTTTAAATGTTTTGTACCCATTTCATCAATGATATCAACTCCTGCAATAGTATTGTCAGCACGTCTCGAACTGGTGCCGGATACAAATATAAAATCGCCCACACGTTTGGTATGTGGGTATGCTCCTCTGGGTGTTACTTTGTTACTCATAATACTAAGCCCTCTTAACCTCCCCAAAAGGGAGAAACTCTTAATTGGGAAGATTAAGAATTAATGATATTTAATTTTCTAAACTCTTTGATTTTTTGAATATAACCTTTCATTTTTCTTCTTTTAGAGATTTTTTATCCTGACTAAGGTGTTAACTACATCCAAAATATTAACACTAATTAGTAGAAAAAACACTAAAATTATTTTTTCATGTTTTTACTTTTTTTGCAAAGACCTCACAGGTTTTCAAAACCTTTGAGGTCTAAAGTTAGCATTTTATTCTAAAGTCAAGAGTTTTAATTTTTCGTCAAATTCCATTTTTTTCGATTCTAAAGTATATTTAAAATTTTCTCTATCCTCAAATAATTGTATTACTTCTTCTCTTTGTAATAATGTTACTTTATTAGAAATTAGTCCTAAATAAGAAGAGTATTCATAATTATTAAGTTTAGAAGTAAATCCATGATGAATAGAATTTAGGTTTATATAAACGATCAATTTTTTTAAATAATTTTCTTATGTAATTTTTATTCTTTTAAAGCGGTCTCTAAATAGACTACCTGTCCTATTGTATTTTTTGTTAATAGATTTTGCGTATGAATTAAAAAAATTAGAAAATGCTTTTGATACTTGCTTTTCTTCTGGAATATCTTTTATTTGAATTAGTAAATGGAAATGATTTTTAAGTAGACAATAAGATAAAATAGTTGCTATAGGGCATATATATTTATTTAGGAGCTCTAAAAAATATACATAGTTCATTTCTTCAATGAATATATCTTCTTTATTATTTCCTTGGTTGAAAATGTGATAGTAGTAATTAGATATAAGTGGTTCGTATTTCATTTTATTTTGATAAAATAACTTTACAGGTTTTCATCTCTAGATTTTGGGACTGTGTGTCTAGAATATTTAATGTTGCATTGTCTTTGCAACTTTATCTTCATCTAAAATTTCTTCTGTTTCGGATTTTACTTTTGCTAAAATAGACTTTAAATCACCATTCAAATCAATTTTCTTATCTGTAATCATGTTTAAAATTGCTTTGTCCTGTGCCCTTCCTTTTAACATTGCCTTGTGATAAGGTATGTTTTCATTGAAGGTAACCATTGAATATTTAGAGAAATATTCAGTTGGAAATGTTTTTTCTAAGGCCATTTCTAAGGCACGTTTTTGTTTAAATATAGGATTGGCAACATGATCACGCATTTCATAATAATTTTCTATAGCCAAATCGCCTATAGCATCAGTATCTTCTTTTCGTGCTTTTTGATATGCCTTAAAAATGATTTCCCAATTTATCTCATTAGAAGGCTGGTTTCTCTTAAATTCATCTATGACACCATCCAGAACGGTAACATCTTCAAAGGAAGCATTCATGCCCTGACCATAAAATGGCACTACAGCATGTGCTGCATCGCCCATGAGCAGTGTTTTATTTTGATAATACCAAGGTGAACACTTTACTGTTCCTAATGCTCCGGTTGGATTGTTGAAAAATTCGCTTGCTATATCAGGAATCAATTCCAATGCATCAGGAAATTGTTTTTGAAAAAAATCTGTAATTTTTTCCACCGTTGTTAAGTTATTGAAATTATAGTCACCATCATCGTAACTTAAAAATAAAGTTACCGTAAAACTTCCATCTAGGTTTGGTAATGCAATTAACATATAATTTCCTCTGGGCCAAATATGTAAATGATCTTTACTAATCAAATGATCCCCAACCTTCGATGCTGGAATTTCTAGTTCCTTATAACCATGTGTTAAGAAATTTTGAGAAAAACTAAAGAGAAATTTACGTTCTAAATAGTAACTTTTCCGCAAAGCAGAACCGGCTCCATCCGTTCCAAAAATAACACCTGCTTTTACTTTAAAGTCCTCTTTTGAACTGTGATTGTAAAATGAAGCTATGTTTTTTTCTAAATCTACTGTTGTACATTCGCTATTAAAATGTATGGTCAAGTTATTATATAAATCAGCTTCAGTAAGTAATAAACCATTCAATTCACCTCTCGAAATGGAATTGATATATTCGCCTTCTCTTCCTGAATAATTGGAGGCAAAGGTCTTTCCTTGTACATCATGAATTAAACGTCCATGCATTGGGATACAAATATTCTTTGCTTTTTCTTCTACTCCAGCCAAACGTAAAGCTCTAAATCCTCTATCCGATAAGGCTAAATTAATTGATTTTCCTGCAGAAATATCCGTAATTCGTAAATCGGGCCTGCTTTCATAAATAGTTACTTTATAACCTCGTTGTGCCAATCGTAATCCTAATAAAGAGCCACAGAGTCCTGCACCAATAATGAGTATGTTTTTTTTATGAGTCACATTTTTTATTTTACACTTCTAAAATCCTCTCAAGAAGACTAAGATAGGTTCATTATTTTAATATACTTTTCAATTTTTCAACCATTTTATAGACATCTTGAAATGTATTGTATAGTGGTACCGGAGCACAACGTATCACATCCGGTTCTCGCCAATCGGTAATAATATGTGCTTCAGTTAATTTTTTATGTAAATTTTTATCAGCATTAGCAACTTGAACTGACAGTTGACAGCCTCTTTCTTTAGGGTTAGCAGGTGTTATTATTTTTATATAGTCATTATCCAAAGCATTAATTAAAAACTCAAAGTAGCCCGTTAACTTTTTTGATTTTTTTTGTAATGCATCCATACCCACTTCATTAAATAAATCTAATGAAGCTCTAATTGCTGCCATGGATAGGATAGGAGGGTTACTGAGTTGCCAACCTTCAGCTCCTGCCATAACATCAAAAGGTTGTCGCATATTAAATCTTGTTTCTTTATTGTGATTCCACCATCCGGCAAATCGTTTTAATTTTTTATTGTGAGCATGTTTTTCATGAACAAATAATCCACCTAAACTACCTGGACCTGAATTTAAGTATTTATAAGTACACCAAGCTGCGAAATCTATACCCGAATCGCTTAAATTTGGTTGAATATTGCCTGCACCATGAGCCAAATCAATCCCTACCATACATCCTTTTGCGTGACCTAAGGTTGCAATTTCTTTCAGATCTAAATATTGTCCTGTATAATAATTTACACCACCAATTAATAGCAGAGCAATTTCATCGCCTTGTACTTCTAAAATGGTTGCCAGATCTTCAATTCGTAAGAGATCTTCACCTTCTCTGGGTTTCCATAAAATTAAATCATTTTTGGAATCAAATCCGTGAAAATCTAACTGCGATTCTACCGCGTATTTATCAGAAGGAAAAGCATCACTTTCAATAACAATTTTATATTTGGTTTTTGTAGGCTGATAGAATGACACCATTAAAAGATGCAAATTAGTAGTAAGCGTATTCATGATAACTACTTCTATGGGTTTTGCACCAACTATTTTGGCCATAGATGTAGTTAAAAATTCATGATAAGGTAACCAAGGGTTTTTGGCTTCAAAATGACCTTCAACACCTAAGTTTGCCCAATCATCTAATTCTTGTTGAATATAAGCTTGCGTAGTTTTAGGCTGCAAACCCAACGAATTTCCAGTGAAATACAACCAGTCATTTCCGTTTTTATCTTTAGGGATATGAAATTGACTTCTATACGCTGCTAATTCGTCTTTTTGGTCTTGTGCTATAGCAAAATTGAGACCTAGCTGATAATTTGACAATGCATTTTTATTTTATGATTTGAACAAAAATAAGCATTATTAAGCGAATTATTTGAAAGATTCAAGAAATCCTTTAAGATTCTTAATCGTAAAAAAATATGACAAAAAAAAATTCTTCAAATGGATGGATGTAGCCTGATTAATAGTAAATTTGTGATGATTAATAATAACATTTTATGAAAAGATATTTTTTGTTTGTAGCGATTGTATTGATAAATATAAACCTAATTGCTCAAAAAATTAAAATAGTTACAGGTGATGTTGAAAATTTAATTGGTGTTAATGAATATAATATTGTTTTTGATTATTCTAATATTATAATAGCAAAATTTGATTCTGAAGAAGCATTTTTAAAAGAAAAAATACAATTAAGGGAAGAACATGTAAAAGGATCAGGAGAAAAATTTAAACGTGATTGGTTTAGCTTTAGAGATAGCTTATACGAACCTAGATTTATAACAGCTTTTAACGATTATTTTAGTTTAAAACGAAAATTAAAAGTGCAAGAAAATAGCGATGTTAAATATACGATGTTAATAAATACTACGTTTGTTTATCCTGGATATAATGTTGGCGTTTGGTATGAAGATTCAAAATTAAAAGCAACAATTACAATTTATGAAACCAAAGTACCTGAGAATATAATATTTACAACCAAAGAAATTTACGTTAAAGGTAAGGCCAACTATCATTCAGGCGTAAGAATTTCAAATGCATATGGTGTTTTGTCAAGAAGAATTGCTGCTTATCTTAGAAGAAAAACATTCTAATTCAATGTTATTATTCATATAAAAGTATTTATATTTATATGGTTATTATAACATTGAAAAAGAAAATATTTAATATCATTAATTTAAAATAAAAAGAACATGAAAAAACAGTTGACACTATTTGTATTCCTTCTGACAGCGGTAGTTGCCTATTCGCAAAAAATGAAAGTTGAGGAGGGAAATTTCAAGAATTTAAAAGGGATTACTTCTTATAAATTAGAGTTTGATTATACTGATGTTGAAATTCCAAAATATGATTCTGAAGAAGAATTTTTAGAAGATAAAATGGCAAAAAGAGAGGAAAAAGAAGCTGGTGCCGGAGAAAAATTTAAAAATTCATGGTTTTTAGATAGAGAGAAAAGGTATGAACCAAAATATGTTGAATCTTTTAACAAAAGATTTGATGATGGAAAAATTAAGGTAGGTAGCGATTTAGATGATGCAAAGTATATTATGAAAATACATACTACCAAACTTTATGCAGGTTATAATGTTGGTATTGTAAGACACAATTCTGAAATAGATGCAATAGTTACGGTTTATGAAGCCGGAAATCCATCTAATATTTTATTGTCTGGAAAATATAAAGATGTTCAAGGATCTGGAGCAATGGGATATGATTTTGATTCGGGTTACAGAATATCTGAATGCTATGCAAAACTGGCAAAAAATATTGCGAAAAGCATCAAAAAAGTTTCTAAATAACCAACAAATATTTTCAATAAATAAAGCTGCTAGACTAAATTAATTTGGTTTAGCAGCTTTTTGTTGTTGTGCTATTTCTAGGTCAATTAAATGTGCCATTGATGTAATTACCCTATCATGTTTTTTTACAAAAGGATTGGTTTCATCCCAAACATATCCGGCTAAAACCGAACATATTTGCTTTTTTATTTCAGGGTTTTCTGGTTGATGGAAAAATAATTTTTGTAAATTTCCTTTATACCATTCATTTACATAGGTTGAAAACACATCCACACCTTTACCTATATATGCTGTATATTCAGTATCCCAATCTACCTTTTCATTTTTAATTTCTCTCAAAGCTAATTTAGCGGCTAATAAGCCTGATTCTGTTGCAAAAGTAACACCTGAAGAAAAAATAGGATCTAAAAACTCTGTACTGTTACCGGTTAAGGCATAACCTTTTCCATGTAATTGCTTTATCGATTTTGAGAAATTTTGTATCACTTTTGGCTCAAATAAAAACACTTCATCTTTAAATCTATCATAATAATAATCAGATAGTTTTAGCATTTCAGATAGAACTTCAGAAGGAGTACCTTTAAATGAGTTAATAAAATCTGTTGGTCCTACAAAACCTATACTTGTATTTCCATTTGAAAACGGAATTACCCATAACCAAACGTTTTTCTGAAGGACGTCAAAAGTGATCAAAGTACCTTCTTTACCTTCGGGTCTATGCTGTTCTTTTACTTGTGAAAATATAGAGGAATGATCTGGTAGTTTAGAAGGAATATCTAAATTTAATAGCCGAGGTAATACTCTTCCATATCCACTAGAGTCTATAACAAATTTTGAATGAATCATTTTAATAACTCCATCTTTGTCCTTTATTGTTGTATTAGAGTTAGAGCCATCAAAAGAAATGTCAATGACTTCATTCTCAAAATCGATGGGAACTCCTTTTTTTTGTGTCTCAGTCGCTAAAATAAGATCAAAATCATCCCTTGGTATTTGCCAAGTCCAATCCCAACCATCAGTGTATTTTTTGCTAAAATCAAAATTACAAACCTTCTCCTTTTTCATAAATCGGGCTCCATATTTTTTTTCAAAATTTTGATTGTTTAGACCTTCCAAAAGTCCCACTTCTTCAAAATGATCCATACATCTAGGCAATAGACTTTCTCCTATTACATATCTGGGAAATTTAGACTTTTCTACAATTTTGACATCAATATTATTATTTTTTAAATAAGAAGCTGAAACACAACCAGAAGGACCAGCACCGATGACTAAAACATCTACATTTTCTGTAATCATATTTTATTTATAGTAAGTTCTCTGTAAAAGTATTAAATTTGGCGTTTTAAATTAATTATTTTTTAAAATAATTATAAAATTTACCCAATAAATTCTAATATAAATGCAAATACTTAAAGGAGAATTAGATTTAAAAGATTTTTATGAAGTTATTTTTAATGAAAATTCCATTGAGCTAGACCAAGAATTACTTTCCAAAGTAGAAAACTCTTTCAATTTTTTAAAAGAATTTTCAGAGAATAAAGTCATATATGGTGTAAATACAGGATTTGGACCAATGGCTCAGTATAAAATAAAAGATGAAGATAGAATTCAATTACAGTACAATCTAATTAGAAGCCACGCTTCAGGTGTTGGTAACCCTATTCCTAAAATGTATGTAAAAGCTGCTATGTTGGCTAGATTAAATACATTGAGCTTAGGGAATTCCGGGGTGCACATCTCTGTTATTGAATTGATGAAAGAACTTATCAATAGAGATATTACACCTTTAATATATGAGCATGGCGGTGTAGGTGCTAGTGGAGATTTGGTTCAATTGGCACATTTAGCATTGGTTTTAATAGGGGAAGGTGAAGTTTATTATAAAGGTAAAAAAAGACCAACTCAAGAAGTGTTTGAACTAGAACAGTTAAAACCTATCAATGTTGAATTACGTGAAGGATTGGCTTTGATGAATGGAACTTCTGTAATGACTGGAATAGGTATTGTAAATGTAATATATACAAAACGTTTGTTGCAATGGGTAATCAAATGTTCTGCAGCTATCAATGAAGTTGTTGAAGCTTATGACGATCATTTGTCAGATGAACTAAACAGCACTAAAAAACACAAAGGCCAGCAAGAAGTTGCTAAAAAAATGCGAGAGCATTTAAAAGATAGTTCTTTGATACGTAGCAGAGAAGAGTTTCTTTATAATGGAAATGCAAATAGCCCTGTTTTTAAGGAAAAAGTACAGGAATATTATTCCTTACGTTGTGTACCTCAAATTTTAGGACCTATACTAGACACCTTAAAAAGTGTGCATAAAATTCTAATTGAAGAGGTTAATTCAGCAAATGATAATCCTATTGTAGATGTTGAGAAAAAACACGTATATCATGGAGGTAATTTTCATGGCGACTATGTCTCCTTAGAAATGGATAAACTTAAGCTTGTAGTTACAAAAATGACGATGTTATCTGAGCGACAATTGAATTACTTATTGAATTCAAAACTCAACGATATTTTACCACCATTTGTAAATTTAGGACAATTAGGATTGAATTTTGGTATGCAAGGCGTGCAATTTACGGCTACATCAACTACAGCTGAAAATCAAACCTTATCAAATCCAATGTATGTACATAGTATTCCTAATAATAATGACAATCAAGACATTGTTAGTATGGGTACAAATGCGGCATTAATGACAAAAAAGGTAATAGAAAATGCCTATGAAGTGGTGGCTATAGAAATGATTACTATAATTCAAGCTATAGAATATTTAGAATTTAAAGACAAAGTTTCTTCAAATACAAAAAAAATGTTTGATGCAATTAGGAATATAGTACCAGCTTTTAAAGAAGATGTGGTGATGTATCCTTATGTTGGTGCAGTCAAAAAATACCTGATGGAAACCAATTCTAAATAGTGCTTTTTAGGTTTTGTGGTTTCGTTTTTTTTTAATTACTTTATTAGATCTTAAATTTAATCATATTGCTCATGAAAAATTCAATTAGAAATCACAATCAACACCTATTATTAGGTAAATTTAGCATGCTAAACAAAAATTTTAAGAGTAGTAGTGTTTTACTGCTACTGATAATGATCTTGATTGGTCAAACTATAAATGCTCAAAAAGCAGCATTGGTAGCTAAGGATAAAAAATTTGGTTATATATATTCCAGTGGAGATTGGTTAGTAGAACCTACTTATGATAAGGCAGGTAGTTTTTCTGATAATGCTGCCGCTGTAATGAAGGATAAAAAATGGGGATATATTAATGCTCAAGGAGAAATAATTATAGAGACTACCTTTGACAGAGCCAAGGCGTTTGATAGTGGTATTGCCGTAGTAGAGAAGGATAAACGTTGGTTTTATATCAATAAAAAAGGAGAGGAAATAGAGATGCCTTCCTCAGATAAAGTATTCGATTTTAAAGAGGGCATGGCCTTTATAAAACGAGGAGAAACTATTGGTTTGATAAATGCAAATGGCGACGTTATTTTAGAGCCTACTTATGATAAGATATTGGCATTTAAAAATAATCATGCTAAGGTTAAAAAAGGTGATAATTGGGGTTTGATTGATAGATCTGGAAAGGTTGTTATAGACCCAATTTATCAAGATTTAGGTGTGCTATCTGAAGGTGTAATAAGAGCAAAAAAAAATGAAAGTCAAGGGTTATTACAAAATGGGACTTTCACTAAAATTGAAGGGGTTTTAAAAATTTGGGACTTTAGAGAAGGTCAAGAATTGACTTATGCCAATAATATGGATAAAATTGTAGGTTTTATCAATAGAAAAGGAGAATGGGTAATTGAGCCTAAATACAAAAAAGTAAAAGCTTTTTCAAATGGTTTAGCACCAGTTTCTACAGATGGAAAATTATGGGGATATATTAATGAAAAGGGAGAAATGGTAATACCAGAAAAATATAGAGATGCAGAAATATTTAGTAAGGATGGACTGGCACCGGTTAAAGTCGCAAAATTATGGGGGTTTATAGATACCAGTGGAACAATGATAATTGAAGATAAATACACTATTAGTACTTTTAATCCTTTTACTATGTTTTCAAAAGGAGCTGAAAAAGGGTTTACTGATGGATGGGCTAGAGTGGGTTTAAAAAAGAAATGGGGTTTTATTGATACCAAAGGTAATTTATTGAAAGATACTTGGTTTGATAGAGCAGAACCTTTTATTGAAATAAAATAAAATCACTTAATGAAGTGTGCGTTAGTTACAGGAGGATCTAGAGGTATTGGTAAAGCTGTTTGTATAAAGCTCTCCGAAGATTCAGAATACCATATATTAATCAATTATAACAGTAACAAATTAGCTGCAGAAGATACCTTGAAACAAATTAAAGAAAAAGGTGGTAGTGCAGAGATTATTCAGTTTAATGTCGCTGATGCGGATGCGGTCAAGAATGCTTTTGATATTTGGGTACAAAATAATGAAAATGCTGTAATCGAAGTAATTGTCAACAATGCAGGTATAACAAAAGATGGTTTATTTATGTGGATGCCGGCTGACGACTGGCATCAAGTTATCAATACCAGTTTAAACGGTTTTTTTAATGTTACCAATTATCTCATAAAAAAGATGTTGAGTAACAGATATGGTAGAATAGTAAATATGGTTTCAGTGTCAGGTGTAAAAGGAACGCCGGGACAAACTAATTATTCAGCAGCAAAAGGAGCCATCGTTGCAGCTACCAAAGCACTCGCTCAAGAAGTTGCCAAACGAAAAATTACTGTTAATGCAGTAGCACCTGGATTTATCAATTCTGATATGACCGCAAATTTAGATGAAAAGGAATTGAAAAAAATGATACCTGTTAACAGATTTGGAGAGGCAGAAGAAGTAGCTGATTTAGTATCTTTCTTGGTTTCTAAAAAGGCATCTTATATTAC
>DEIV01000076.1 GCA_002352665.1 Flavobacteriaceae bacterium UBA2765 | reverse complement strand
GCTTAGTTATTGTAGGCAGTATTTTTTCTATTTATAAATTCAAAAACCTCCTTTTTGTAGAGGATTAACTGTAACGAAAGAGCCATTATTAATTGCCAAAAAGCTGATGCGTTTTCATCCTCAAAATCTTTCTTTACTAAACCAAATATTATTAGAACTATAATAGTAATCCAAATAATAATTCTAGTATAATTACTTTTATTTATTTTAAATAAAAATTTATATAATAAAAACATAAGAATTGGTGAGAATATAGAAATTGGAAGTAGCATCAATAAGTTTTTAATATTATACCCGTATATGGAAATTTCTTCCAACTTATCAAGTTCAATAAATTGCATTAAAATATAACCAATTCCAAAATATAAGCCTATGGAAATGAAAAAGGCTAAATATGATATTATTATAGAAAAAACAATGCTCAATAAATTATTATATTTAGTTTTTTCTAAATTAAATAAAACAATAATGAGCCCAAAAAACAAAACGTGATAACCTATATCAAGTTTAAAAATCATAAATAATAAACCGCAAATTAAAGCTGGTAAAATTATTTTAAAAAAAAGGAATATATTTTTAGTCAATAATTTCATAGTTAATCACAATTAATTTGGTCGATTGTTTCAGTACTTGTAAGTAATTCTTCAATTTTATCTTTATCTACTCTGATAGCAGTTTTCGGTATAATAGAAGCTTGACCACCATTGCTTTCTGGACTATTAATCCAATCTACTATTTCTTGTTGTAAATTTTCCCAAGTAGCTTCTGCAATATCATAATATGTTTCTTGCTGACACTCTGTATTAGCTCCAATATTCAATAGCACACTAATATTGGCTACATCTACAGCTCTAGTAAAAAATTCAAAATTTCCATTTTGATTAATTAGCCAACCCCATTGTCGATTACCAGAAAATGGTTGTGTACCATTGTTGGCAGTCATAATTGTGGAAATTGTCCAATCATTGGTGGTAAAATCAGAAACAATAATTGCACCATCATCTGTAGCAATAGTAGGCAAAATACCAGTAGCATCAGCCTCAATTAATAAAATTGATGCTATTGGATTGTTAGAAATAAAGTCAATACCATCTTGATTAGTTAATGGGATAAATTCCCAGTTTATATCTCCTGTATTATCTGAGTTAAAAGGGATATTGCAACTGAATTGAAAATCATTTACTTCACCACTTGCTAAATCTGTAAATTTTTCTCTAAAAGCTTGATACATTTCAGCTTCAGAGTCAGGGTTTCCATCATTATTAAAGTCAGGGTAGTTTGTAACTTCAACCCCGTAATAATCAATATTTGCTAAAGGAACATTGCCATCAGTGATTGGTTGATGATGCCATTCTACACCTAAATTAAACAGTCTGTCACTACATTCTTGTGGGATAGTTTGGTCATATAAATCTAAATAATTTGAGGTGTTTAAACCATTTTGTTCAGCACAATCTTGAATTAAAGCCCATGGATTATCTTCTAATAAATCATTTAATTCTATAAATCTTTCAAATTTTGCATTTACCAACTCATTTTTTATGTTAAAATATTCTACTGCGATTTCTTTGCTTTCATTACTACAGCTATTCTCCTTAAGAAATCTTTCTACTCCAAAAAGATTGGCTTTGTCCATATTATATAGAAAATTAGTCAAATCATCAGTCCCCAAACATTCATTAATATACATAATAGCAAAATCTTTAAGCGAAGGAGAATTAACAGGCGTTGAGCTTCCACCACCTCCAAAGCTAGGGTCAGTTGGGTCTCCTTCATCTCCAGAACCACCACCTGAATAATAGGGTATATTAGGAGAACCTCCACCAGAAACATTTACCACCATAATTGGATGTGTACATCCACTAGAGGCATGAGTACTGTGACAATGACAATCTTCGTATGTAATATATACAGATATTTCTTGTGTAACCTGTTTGGCAGATAAACTGGTTTTATTGTTTTCACTTGAAGATTTATTTGAAACACCAGAATTGACCTGTCCGTTTATAAGGTCTATTTGCCAAAACAAAGAGCCATCATCATTATAATAACCAATGTTTCCAGTAAAGTTAATAAGGTTTTCTATACCATTTTCAAGAAACCATTCTTTATCAGGTGAGTACCTTATAGTATAGGTTGCAATATTGTCATTGGGGTCTAATGCCACAACATAATTCTCGAAATAGAAGTTGTCAATATCGTATGAAATGGTCGATTTGAAACTGTATTTTTTAAAATCTAATGAATCTATAGTTCTAACCACCGAATCTATAGTTATTAGTTTTAAAAAAGAAGAAGATTGTTTATTAAAAGCTGTTTTACTTTGAGAACCACCTGAAATAGCTTGGATAACTTTATTAGGTAGTTCATCAATACCTAACCATTCAGCTTGCATAGAGGGATTGGTGTCTAAAACATTTTCTAAAGAAGAAGGGGTGTCATCCTTTTGGCAATTTGTAAAGAAAAAAGAAATTCCTATGATTAGGGTTCCAAGCTTGAGTGTTTTCATTAGTTTGTTTTTCATGTGTTCCGTTGTTTAAATTTAATAATTAATTTTCAATGTGAAGACATATTGCCTACAACGGTCTCGGCTATGAGTAGTTGCGTGGTTTAGCGGTTAACTTAGCAAGTGCACACCAAACTGAAAATCCGCGAGGATTTTCAGAAGTAGGCGAGAACAAGCAATTACTTATAGCCATTGTTGTAAAACGTAATTTTTTATAGCACTTAATCATTTAATAACATTTCCAATCCATCTTTTAAAAGTTCGCTATACTTGCCGTGTTCAATTTTCACACTTACTACATCAGCTTTTTTTGATTTAAGGAATTGTATTTCCTTTTCTGTCAGTTTGCCAACACTTTGGTCAATTTCACTGTAAATGTAAATAAGATTTGAGAGGTCAGTGTCTTTCAGCAATTGAGTATACTTTTCATCTCTGCTTAATGCAGCAGCTATTTTTCGCATATTAACCGTATAAATATTATCAGACTTTTCGCTAATTATAGGTGTTGCTGCATCCTCCTCAAACTTCGCCTCAAATCCTTTTGAATAGGCATTGCTTACTTCTTGCGTCATATCCAATCTTCCTACCATAAGTAAATAGCCATCTGCAATATTCTTATTGTCGACAATGGACTTTAGACCAACAAAAGAGCCATAAGACCCTCCAACAACATAAACTTTTTTATTCTGTGATTTAAAGAAATTTATGAGGTCAAATAGTGTTTTAGTCGTTGTTTCATTATATTTTTTTGCTTGTTCCCACGAAATTTCTTCCTTTTCGGTTTCTTCTGGATGTAGTGTTTGCGATTCACGCATATTGATTAAAAAATACTCGCTCTCATCTAATCCACCTGAAAGGTTCATTCTGGATTCAAATCCATAGGTTGTAAGGTAATTTACAGGACCACCTTGTAAATAGATGATGACCTTTTTGCTATCGGGATTTCCAAATGAATAGCCAGACTTTGTTAACGATTCAGGTATGTTTTTATAGTCAATTCTTATGTCTTCGTTTTTGAGAAGGCTTTTAACAACCAACGCTTTGTACTCTCCATTTTCATCAACAAACATTTGAGGTATTAATTTTTGTTCCATAATTAATGGTAGAACCTCTTTAAAAACAGCTTTTGTACCATCTTCGTAATAAACAGGTTCAAAATCTGCAGGCGGTTGCTTTTTGGCAAGTTCTTGCATTGGCAGTAATCTTAAACTATCAGGAATAAATGCATATTCTTGACTTTGTGCAACAATGCTTATTAATATGCTCGTAATTAGAATTAGTTTTCTCATTTTGTTCTTCTCTACGTTTGGTTGATTATGTTTTACAACGGATAGTATATAGTTAGTGCGTAAAAGCATGCGAGGATTTTTCCGCAGGAAAAATCCGTTAATAACTACACACAGACCAAAGAGATTTCACAGTTTTAAGCATTAATTATATACA
>DEIV01000072.1 GCA_002352665.1 Flavobacteriaceae bacterium UBA2765 | reverse complement strand
CATCCTCTAAATTTTCTTTTATCTGTAAACATTTTTTAGGTGAAACCCCCTGACCGTTAGCCAAGGCATCAGCCACATAAATAATTTTATTTTGGCTACAAGAACTCAGAAGTAAGGGTAAAATTAAAATTGAAATGATTGTTTTCATAATACTATTTTTAAGAAAGCATTTTTTTTGCACGTTTCACCGCCTCTACTAATGTATCAATTTCTTCTTTGGTATTATAAAAAGAAAATGATGCACGAACTGTACCGGGAATATTATAGAAGTCCATAATTGGCTGTGCACAATGATGACCTGTACGTACAGCTATACCTAATTTATCTATAATGGTGCCAATATCATAAGGATGTAATCCTTCTATATTAAATGAAATAACCGAAGTTTTTTCCGGTGAAGTACCATAGATTTTCAATCCATCAATGGCTAACAATTTTTCGGTTCCATAAGCTAACAATTCTTTTTCATATGCTGCAATATTATCAAAACCAATACTGTTCATATAATCAATAGCAACACCAAAGGCGATTACACCGGCAATATTTGGCGTACCTGCTTCAAATTTATGAGGTAAATCTGCATAGGTGGTTTTCTCAAAAGTAACCTCTTTGATCATTTCGCCACCACCTTGATAGGGGGGGAGTTTGTTTAACCACTCCTCTTTACCGTAAAGGATACCTACTCCTGTTGGGCCACACATTTTATGAGCAGAAGCTACATAAAAATCGACATCTAAAGCTTGAAAGTCGGTTTTAATATGTGGTGTAGCTTGAGCACCATCAATTAAAACGGCAGCACCCACATTGTGGGCTAATTCTATTATTTTTTTGATAGGATTGATAGTGCCTAAGGCATTAGAAATATGATTTACAAAAACCAATTTGGTCTTATTAGAAAGTAAATTTTCATATTTATCCATTAATAATTCTCCTTCTTCATTAATTGGAATTACTTTTAATACAGCATCTGTTCGCTCGCATAGCATTTGCCAAGGCACAATATTAGAATGGTGTTCAAGAGCAGATACGATGACTTCATCACCTTTATTGATAAAAGAGGTAAATCCGGTAGCCACCATATTTATACTATGAGTTGTACCCGATGTAAAAATTATTTCATGTTCTTTTTTAGCGTTAAAATGTACTTGAATCTTTTTACGAGCTTGTTCATAAGCATCTGTAGCTTCCTGACTCAAGGTGTGCACTCCACGATGTATATTTGAATTGTAATTACTGTAATAATCTACAATGGAGTCGATGACAACTTGTGGTGTTTGTGAGGTGGCGGCATTGTCAAAATAAACTAAAGGTTTGCCATTTATTTCCCGTTTTAGAATGGGAAAATCTTCTCTTATTTTGTGAATATCAAGCATGTTTTTTTAGAATCTACCCCAAATACTCGGGATTATCGGTACTAAATACAAAACTACAAAACTACTTCTGAACGATCTATAAAATTTGATTAATAAAAAAGGGATAAAAATTAAGATGTTTTTTTATAACTCCAAACAGCCAATCCATTCATAACAATTGCATATAAAAAGGTTTTCCCGAATTGAGGTAAGATATCAGTAAAACTAGATCCTTTTAACATCACCATTCGCATTACTTCTACATAAAATTTTATGGGATTAAATACTGTTAAATGCTGTGCCCATTGTGGCATACTTTCAATCGGCGTAAATAAACCACTCATCAAAATAAATATCACTACAAAGAACCAGGCAATAAACATTGCTTGTTGTTGGGTGTCGGTAAAATTGGAAATAAAGAGACCCATACCTAAAATCACTAAAATATAAATGGAAGTGTATACATACATTAAAACAGGACTTCCAACCATTGGTACATTAAATAACACCCTTGCAATAATTAACCCAACAGTTAATAATAACATACCCAATACCCAGAACGGAAATAATTTACCGATAATAAACTGGTGTTTTTTTATAGGAGTTACATTCATTTGCTCCAAGGTGCCAATTTCTTTTTCACGTACTATATTCATTCCTGATAGGAATAGGGTTATCATAGTTACCAATAGAACCAATATGCCTGGAACCATAAATGTCTTATAATTCAGTGTTTTATTATACCAAAAAGAAGGTATACTTAAGATGCTTTTTGGCATATTCTTCAAGTCAGAAGGCTGCATCAAATTAGTTTGTGCATTTTTATTAAAGCTTTGTACAATCTGGATGATATACACATTTTCAACACCTGCGGCGGCACCATCAATGGCATTTATTATTACTGAAAGGTCTGTTTTTTTGTCCTTTAAAAGGTCGCGTTCAAAATACTGAGGAATTTCTAAAATCACATCAACCTCTCCTTTTAGCATAGCTGAATTGGCTATTTTACTCGAAGAAAAATCTGTAATAACGTTAAAATAAGTTGAAGCTTCAAATTTATCAATTAGGGCTCTAGAAAATGAAGTTTTATCTTGATCTATATAAGAGAATTTTATATTTTTCACCTCAAATGTTGCGGCATTAGAAAGAATGATAAGCTGAATTAAAGGCATTATAAAAATAAGCGGCAGCATTACCTTATTTCTAAAAATTTGCTTGAACTCTTTTTGAATAATGTATCCTATTATCTTCATTTATTTATTTTTAAAGAATAGAGAAAAAAGAGAAGAGAACAAAGACTATGTATAATGGAATAAGCCCAAATAGTTTACATATATTTTCTCTATTTTCTTTTCTCTTTTATCTTCAATTTATTCCAACCTAATCTTATACTTCTTAATGCTTAATGCCATAAAAAACACAGTCATTCCTAATAAAATTAATGTTTCTTTCCATAGAATTGCTAATCCAACTCCTTTTAACATGATTCCTTTTAATATAATAATATACCATGTGGCAGGAATAATAGTACTTATTATTTGTAAAATATTGGGCAGGCTACTAATTGGAAAAATAAATCCGGATAATAACATTACCGGAAGTAGTAATCCCATAAAGGAAACTAGCATTGCTGTTTGTTGTGTTTCTGAAAAAGTTGAAATTAAAATGCCTAAGGAAAGTGCATTGATAATAAACAAAATGCTTTCTGCTCCTAACATGATTAGACTACCTTGTACGGGCATTTTAAAGATAAAAATACTCAGAACAATAATAACAATAGCGTTGATTACTGATAAGAATATATAAGGTACAACTTTACCAATGATTACCTGAAAAGGTTTTAATGGCGATACCAATAAGATTTCCATAGTACCTAACTCTTTTTCTTTGGTGATAGAAATGGAGGTCATCATGGCAGAGACTAACATTAAAATAATGGTCATAACACCTGGCACAAACATAAAGACACTTTTTAATTCGGCATTATAAGCCATTTGTGTTTGTGGAATAATTTGATAGGCAATTTTGATGTCTTTATTAATTTCTTGCTGATAGTTGTGTAGAATAGAATTGGTAAAATTACTGATAGTATTTGCCGTGTTAGGATCGGTTGCATCTGTTATAATTTGGATGGTTGCTTTATTTTCTTTGATTAATTTTTTACTAAAATCATTTTCAAATATTAATACTGCTTTTACTTTTCCTTTTTTAAAAACGGATGCTATTTCAGCTTCATTTTCTATCAATTGTTTATTACTAAAGTACTTAGAAGAGGAAATTTTATTGATGATCTCTTGGGTGGTCACATCTTTTGATTTGTCTAGAATAGCAATATCAACATTGTTGATTTCATTAGTAATGGCAAATCCAAAAAGCATAATTTGAGCAATAGGCATCCCAAAGAGAATAAACAATGAACGTTTATCTCTAAAAATGTGGTAAAACTCTTTTTTTATAAATCCTATAAACCGTTTCATCCTCTGGCTAATTTTAAAAACACGTCATTCATACTTGCTACATTGAAATGCTCTTTTAATTTTTTTGGACTATCTAAAGCTTCAATTTTCCCGTCAACCATAATCGAAACACGATCACAATATTCTGCTTCATCCATATAATGTGTGGTTACAAAAACGGTGGTTCCGTTATGAGCTGTTTTATAGATCATTTCCCAAAATTGACGTCGGGTTATAGGATCAACTCCACCTGTTGGTTCATCTAAAAATATAATTTTGGGATCATGAAGTAAAGCTACCGAAAATGCTAATTTTTGTTTCCAACCCAATGGTAAGGAGCTTACCAATTCATTCACCACTTCTTGTAAGCCTAACTCCTCAACCAATTGGCATCTTTTTTCTTTGATTTGATGTCGAGACAAGCCATAAATTCCTCCAAAAAAAGTAATATTTTCTTTTACGGTTAAATCGTCATATAAGGCAAATTTTTGGCTCATATAACCGATATTTTTTTTAATATCATCGGGGTTTTTATACACATCAAATCCTGCTACTTGAGCATCACCCGAGGTAGGAGTGGAGATGCCAATTAACATTTTCATGGCCGTTGTTTTACCGGCTCCATTTGCACCTAAAAAACCAAAGATCTCTCCTTTTTTTACTTCAAAGCTAACGGCATTCACGGCGGTAAAATCACCAAACATTTTGGTTAAATTTTCCACTTTTATGACGTTTGTTTGTTTCATATTTCCTTTCTTTTGCCTTCACTTCGTCTCGCCCATTACGACCGTACTGTGATCCGAAGACAAGGGACCTTTATTTATCTAGCCAATTCCATAAAGGTATCTTCTATAGTAGTTTCTGTTGGCTGTATGCTAATGTTTTTTAATCCTTTACCTTCTAAAAATTGAATCAATTCAGTTGGATTAAAATCACCTCTTTTATCTGTGTAATGTACATATTCTCCAAAAGGATATATGCTATGATTATGTTCATACGCATTGAGAGCTAAGATGAGTTCATACATCTTATCTGCCTTGATGTTGTATATTTTTTTAGGATAATGATTTATGATTTCTTGAGGTGTATCAACCTCAAGTATTTTGCCATCTTGTATTAAGGCAATTCTATCGCATAAAGCGGTCTCATCCATATAAGGTGTAGACACTAAAATGGTAATTCCTTTTTGTTGAAGACGTTTGAGCATTTCCCAAAATTCTTTACGAGAAACAGGGTCAACACCAGTTGTTGGTTCATCTAAAAATAGTACTTTAGGTTTGTGAATTAAAGCACAAGACAAAGCCAATTTTTGTTTCATTCCACCAGATAATTTTCCC
Source organism: Flavobacteriaceae bacterium UBA2765 (assembly GCA_002352665.1). Taxonomy (GTDB): domain Bacteria; phylum Bacteroidota; class Bacteroidia; order Flavobacteriales; family Flavobacteriaceae; genus Aureibaculum. The sequence goes on along the minus strand of DEIV01000072.1, from coordinate 3,777 downwards.
GATCTTCGCTTTTTAAAAGGTTCAATTTGAATATAAATATCTTTAATCAAATCGTAATTTTCTTCAACTGTAGTACCAAATATAGTGGCAAAGAATTCCAAATTTTCTTCAACGGTTAAATCCTGATACAAAGAAAAACGACCAGGCATATAGCCTACATGATTTCTAATATCTTTATAGTTTTTAATAGCATCATAACCAGCCACAGTTGCCATGCCTTCATCTGCAATTAAAAGTGTAGTTAGAATTCTAAACAAGGTAGTTTTTCCAGCCCCGTCTGGACCAATTAAACCAAACAGCTCACCTTCTTTCACTTCAAAAGAGATGTCTTTTAGAGCGGAAACATCTTTAAAGGATTTGCTGATATGTTCAATTTTAATGCTCACAAATTTCTAATCTTGTTGTTTGTTAAAATACTTAGGAATTACTATGGACAAAACAGCAATAGTTACCCAAATACCCGTTCTAAATAGCATAGCTCCAATACTTTCATTCGCTACAGTAGTACTCAAGAATTTTAAATAAATAAAAACCATAAAATGCATTACTAAAATAAATAGCGTTAGATTTTTAGCTAGGACTTTATTTTGCCAGATTAAATAGGCTACAAAAATAGAAATCACACCAAAAAATACATTATACAAAACTAACCACGTTAGAATAGTATAGTCTTTGGTATCTATACCAAGTAATACTTTTGATCCTGCAAATACAGACATTAACCCAATAAATAAGGCAAGAGTTGCTGCTATTTTTTTAAAAACGCTCATTTTACTCAAAATAATTATTGTAATGTGATAGGTGTTTATTCATTGTTTGATAGCTCTCTTTACAGGTATCTAAATTTGTAGATTCTAAACCGTCAAATAATCCCAGCATTGGTTTTAGGTAGTTGTGTAACTGATTGTGAGATTCTCCTTTCATGGTACACTTTTCAAAAATAGCTGTAAACTCAAATTCAAGGCTTTCCTTTAAAGATGTGTATGCAGAGGGAGACTCTTTTTTAGAAAAGGAAGCCATAATCTGTTGCATTTTTTTTATACCCTCAGTAGTTTCTATATTTGCCTCCCATTTTTTTCCATCATTTAATTGCACCGCACTTGCTTCATGTTGATGTTTATCTGGCTGTTTAATTTCTGTATTTTCCTCAATTGGAGTGATTACATCTTTATTTTCAATCTTGTTTTTACATGAAATTGCAAATACCAGAATTGTTATAATTGTGATTATTTTAATAATGTGTTGCATATTTTTTATTTTAAAATTATTTGTGAGATTAAATAATTAAAGTTTGCCAAGCAATAATGATATACTTACTTTAATCAAGATCCCCGTTTGTTGTTTTATATTTACTAGTTAAAGTATTACTCATTTTTAATCCACATTTCTGCTGGCATTCCTATTTTTAGACTTCCATCATTTTTTATATCTATTTTTACTGCATAAACTAAGTTTACGCGCTCTTCTTTTGTTTGAATAATTTTAGGCGTAAATTCTGCTTCAGAAGCTATCCAAGAAATAATTCCACTAAAGTTTTTCATGCCTTCTTTAGCGTCAATTTTAATAGTTACTTTTTGTCCAATTTTTATAGTTGGCAGTTGCGTTTCACTTATATAAATACGTAACTGCATAGAACTTAAATCGGCAATTTTATATAGAGGTCTTCCAAACGAAGTAACCTCATTTGGTTCAACGTACTTTACCAATATTGTACCATTTACCGGATTTACAATCTTACTTTTTTGCAATTGATCATCAATTTGTTGTATTTGTACATCTATGCTTTTAAGTTCATTTACAATAGGTGCATTTTGAATTTCTATACTTCTAATTTGTTGATGTATTACATCTATTTTACCATCAATATCATCGAGTTGTTTTTGAGTTCCCGCATTTTCCTTGATTAAATTTTCTATTCTGTTCTTAGATATATTAGCAGTTTTTTGTTGTGATTTTAATACGCTTATTTGTGATAAAACTCCTCTGGATTTTGAAGCTATTACGCTTTTAGACACAAATAATTGTTCTTTTTTTAGTGCAAGTTGTATAGTGTCAATATAACCAACAACAACACCTTTTTTTATTTTTTGACCCTCTTCTATAGTGAATTGCACAAGTTTTCCATTGCTTTCGGCTGAAATTGTCGTTTCTGTAGCTTCGAAATTTCCATAACCATCAGCTTTATTATTGTTTTTATTACATGAGGCAAGAACGCTTGTTGCAATTAACAATCTGAATATGATGCTCGTAATTTTCATGTCTTAATTTCCTTTAGTTGTTTTATAATTAGCTTTTGCAAGTAACAATTGAATTTTATGTGTGCTTAAATTATTTTCTGCTTCATATAAATTAGTTAGCTCGGTTATGTATGCAGAAGAGGTAATAACTCCATTTTTTAATTGAGAATCTGCTGATTTTAAGATCTTTTTTCGCAATTCTATAATAGTCTCATCAGACTGAATAAATGCTGAAATTTTACTTATTTCTGTTTGTTGTTGGTTGAGTTCAATGTTTGTGTTGAGCTCGAATATTTCTTGCTGATTATCAATAATGTCTTTATTTATTTGTAACGATTTTCTTTGCTTTTTAGAGGCACTCCAATCAAAGATATTCCAGTTTAGTTTTAGGCCTACCATATAATAGGATTGAAAAGAATTATCCAACATATTTAAACCCGGATTTCCATATCCTCCCGTTGCAAATCCCATTAATTTCGGAGTATTTTTCTTAGCAATTAATTGCTCCGAAGTTTCAATTTGTTGTTTTCGTAATTTAAATAGATCTATTTCCGGTCGTTTAATTTCGGTATCTATTAAGGTTAAAATATCTGGATTTTGTAATTCAATAGTTGGATAGATTTCTTTTCCTAGTAGTGTTGAAAGCGTTGTTATTAAGCTGATTTTATTTTGATCTATCTCTGTGAATTGTTGATCAATTTTTAGGATTTCTGCTTCTAAGATATGATCAGATGTGGCTAAGAGCATTCCATATTTTATTCCCGATTTCACTTCTTTTAATTTTACCTCTAATTGCGTTTTTTTTGCAGTTAACAAACTTCTTTTTTCTTGTAATAATATTATTGAAAAATAGAGTTGATTTATCTGTTTTTTTAGTTGATACAGGCTAACTTCAAGTTGCTTTTGTTGCGTTTTTAAAGCTGCAGTTTTGACTTCCGCGGATACATTTATTAAGCCACCATCGTAAATGATTTGATTAACTGATACTGCTGCTTTATATTGATCATTATTAGGAGATTCAAGAGAAATATTTGGTATCGCAATAGGTAATTCAGTTACATCAGATTGATATGTAGCTTGTGCAGAAAGATCAAGTTTTGGGAGTTTGGCTGCCTTGATTACCGCCAAATCTAGGTCATTTTGTTTTACAAGTAAATTATTCTGTTTGGCTAACGGATAATTTTCGTTAATCAAGGTATAACATTCTTCTAAACTTAGCTTTTCCTGTCCAAAAGCACCAAATGTTAATAAGATGATTACTATTATGCTTAATTTCTTCATCATTTCAAATTTTTATTGAATTAATTATAAAGTCAGCCACCTCAGTTTTACGTTCTTGCATCAATTGTTTGTATTCAGTATCACTGGCATTCACAATGCTTTTTAACAATGGCTTGGCAATAAATGGAAAAATATTTAAAGCCAGAATATTGATAAATAATTGTTCAGCCTTAATGGGTCTGATGATGCCTTCAGCAACCTTTTTATTTACCTGATTTCTAAATTTATCAATTGATGGAAAATGTTTTTCTGTCATTAA
>DEIV01000052.1 GCA_002352665.1 Flavobacteriaceae bacterium UBA2765 | reverse complement strand
TTTTTGTGTGAGCAATCACAAGTGGAAAGATAATATTAAAGGTAGTGATATTGTTGTGAATTGATTTCAAATTGTATTTTTGTGTGAGCAATCACAAGAAGATATTTTTAATAATCAACAAAAAGAGTGTTGTGAATTGATTTCAAATTGTATTTTTGTGTGAGCAATCACAAGATTCCTTATTTGTATCTTCTAACCAAACATGTTGTGAATTGATTTCAAATTGTATTTTTGTGTGAGCAATCACAAGATATGAAAGATAAACTCAAAGAAGCACTGAGTTGTGAATTGATTTCAAATTGTATTTTTGTGTGAGCAATCACAAGAATCGTACAAAACTTACCAACTAGTTATCGGTTGTGAATTGATTTCAAATTGTATTTTTGTGTGAGCAATCACAAGTTTTTTTTATAGACTGATACTTCCATTTATGTTGTGAATTGATTTCAAATTGTATTTTTGTGTGAGCAATCACAAGTATAAATGTTATTTTAGAAAAATGTATTGTGTTGTGAATTGATTTCAAATTGTATTTTTGTGTGAGCAATCACAAGCTACTTTCACTAACTTTAAGAACTGTATTTGTTGTGAATTGATTTCAAATTGNNTTTGTGTGAGCAATCACAAGAAAACACAAACATGATACTACCAGTAATTAGTTGTGAATTGATTTCAAATTGTATTTTTGTGTGAGCAATCACAAGAAAATGGTCAAATCCGAATACTGTAGATTGGTTGTGAATTGATTTCAAATTGTATTTTTGTGTGAGCAATCACAAGATTTAACAGATGAAATCGCTGGTCAATTATGTTGTGAATTGATTTCAAATTGTATTTTTGTGTGAGCAATCACAAGAAAACACAAACATGATACTACCAGTAATTAGTTGTGAATTGATTTCAAATTGTATTTTTGTGTGAGCAATCACAAGTTACTTCTTTTATTGAAATAGAGAGTTTTGGTTGTGAATTGATTTCAAATTNNATTTTTGTGTGAGCAATCACAAGCTATCGGTAATTTACCTTCAACATACATTGGTTGTGAATTGATTTCAAATTGTATTTTTGTGTGAGCAATCACAAGTTTGGGAGCAAATGATATCACTAAACTATTGTTGTGAATTGATTTCAAATTGTATTTTTGTGTGAGCAATCACAAGAAAAGGCTGAATGAAAAGAAGCAATTAGCTGTTGTGAATTGATTTCAAATTGTATTTTTGTGTGAGCAATCACAAGCATTAGCAGATTTACCAACAGAAGGAAGTAGTTGTGAATTGATTTCAAATTGTATTTTTGTGTGAGCAATCACAAGGTCAATCCCGAAAAATTGAGTAATATCAATAGTTTGGGATTTTTTTTAGCATTAAAAAAATGAATTGATATTTAATATTATATTGGTAGAACTAGTTGTTTATTTGATTCTAAAGAGAAAAAAATTGAATTAAAAAGAGATACCTATTTTAAAATAATTGTAGTTGCTGTACAGGTTGAGGCATGTCTACTTCTTTAACGCCATTAAATAATTCCATATCACCAAATTGTTTATCGGTTATTTCAAGGATACAAATTTTGCCATGTTTAGGTAAACTCAATTTTACACGTTTGGTATGTACTTTAGAATTTTCTCTACTCGGACAGTGACGTAAATAAATGGAAAATTGAAACATGGAAAACCCATCATCAATGAGTTTCTTCCGAAACAAATTAGCAGCTTTTCTATCTCTTTTGGTTTCGGTCGGTAAATCAAAAAAAACTAATACCCACATAATCTTATAGGCATTAAAGCGATTCGATTCTTGTAACATATTAAATTCATTTTTTTAAAATTATATCAATCTAATACAGGGTATTTTATTTGGCGTAACTCGCCATAATAGCATTTATACAAACTCGCTGAGGTAGTAGTTACGGCTACCATTAATGGTCTTACTATACCGTCAATAGATACATCAAGCGTGGCTATGTTTAATAAATAGGCCTTTATTTCTTTTGTTAATTCTTCTGTATGGCTATTGGTGCAAACATAATTATAGACCATTTTGTCAACAAAAGGTCTATACGGTTCCATAATATCATCTGCCAAACAATAAGGATTGTATTTATTGCGGTGAAAAATACCCAAAACAGGTAATAAGCCACTACTTACTAATGCTCTTGCCACTATACTGCGTAACACGGCATAGCCAAAATTTAATAAATTATTAGGTTCAGTTCCAAATCTTTCTCGGGTAAAATCTTCAAATAAATGTTTCCAATAATATTGAGCAGCTTTGCCTTCGCAATTTGTAGTGTCCCCACTTTTAATAGTCTGCCAATAAGTGTCCATGTGTTCATATGGTTTCTTATTTATTTCTAATAAGGTCTGTTGATTTTTTATTTTATGTTCAACAGTTTGTCTCCACAATTGTTTTTTTAGCGGTTCAGTAGCTTCCAATTGATATTTAATTCTTTCAGAATGTTCTGTATGGCCATAAAGCGGTAACATCATCCCAAAGGGTAAATGTTGTGCGTCACAATTTATGATGACTACATTATTACCTTGTAAACGGGTAATGAGTTGATTGCTGATAGTTATCTGATAATGGTCAAGCATTAATATTGCCATATCTTCTATAGGTATAGTTCCTTTTATATCTCCTTGTGGCTCTTGAATAACCATTTGGTTTTGCTTGATTTTTAGATAAGTAGGATTGCCGATATAAATGGTTCTTTTAATCATTATAATTAGTTTATAACATTGGTTATTTTACCCAAACGATTTGTTTTTAATTTCCAACATCTTTCAATAATTTTAAAATTATCTATACACATCGTAGTTTGATATTTATTTTGACTTCCTAATTCTCCAAATTTTGTTTTAGCATCATATTGTTTTATTAATACTGAAATGTCATTTCTAATAAAATAGCATTCAACACCAGATGCTTTTTCCATTTTATAGATATTACTTACTTGTTTGTTAGTCAAATTTTCAAAATTTACCAAACTAGGGTTTTCAATTTCTTCATCATTTGGAATATAAACTAAATCGTTAGGAGAAAGTGAAAATAAAAATTGCCCATTTTCTTCTTTTACGGGGATTAATGGAGTATTTTTCATTTCTTCTTTAGGTAAAGATGCTCTCCACTTTTGATGTTCTATTACTTCATTTAATGGCACAGTTTCATAGACTCTTTTTTGTTTTTCAGAGTTCCAATAAATAGCAAAAAATAAATTAGTGCCTTTGGCCGCTTCAACAAATTTGTATTTTTTATTTCCTGTTTCACCAACATTAAATCGGTTGCCTACTTCATAAATTCTTACTTTGTAAATTGGCTGATGTTGTTTTCCGTCATTTAAGCTTACAATATTTTTGTTGAGTTCATCTATGCCATCCGAATTAAAAGCTAAGTCAAATCTTTCTTTCCCTTTATCATCGAGGTAATTTTCAATATGATTTTCTAAAATTGATTGAATACCTGAATCTGTTATACTCTCTAAATGTTTACGTGTAAATTTTTCAGATAAGGCTATTCTGCTTGCTGTTGCCTCTACAGTTTCATATATTTCTATTTTGTCAATTTTATTATTGTCTAATTCAATGGGGTTCTCTTTAAAATACTTTTTTAAAAGCTTTAAGTCGGATTTGTAAAATTTTGATTTTTCTTTAATAATAGATTTAATTTTTTTATCTATAATTAATTCCCACTTTTCTAAAACATTATTTAAAGAAACCAAATTTTTACGTTTTTGTTTTACCAGCACTTTACCATAAACGGTTTCCTTGTGCATAGGTTTTCTTATTGCCCAATTATTACCTTGAGTTTGTTTTATCAATTGTTTTTTAAGATGACCATCTTTATTAATCCATTGCCAAGTTTTGTTATTTGTTTTGTTAATTACGCGCAAATTCTGTTTAAAACTAACTACTGTTTTTTCTAAATTAATTTTGGAATCATTTTGAAAATTTTGCCAAGGTTTTAAGAAGTTTTTGGTATAGTGACCTTCTTAATTTTTAATTAGTAGAGCATCACGCAAGCCAAAATTTTTCTTTTCACTATTTAAAGAATTCAGATATTGGGTATGTTTTCTTTGTGTACAAGCAACAACCAAAGCATCTAAGGCATGATGTCTGTGATCTATACGCTTTTTACTAAATCCTTTTGATATTTCATCAGGAACCTGAGTTCTAAAAGCATCAATTTTGTTATCCCAAAAACCAAAATTATTTGAATTGGTCATTTCATTTAACCTTTCAAAACGAGGAGCAATGAGCTCATTCCATTTATCATTTAATCCCCAGTCATTTTTTAATTTTGAGGTGATTGATCCCGTAACAGGAATAAGATTCTTTGAAGTTGCTTCTTGTTCATTTTCTTCTCTAACAATATTACTTAATAAGCCTTTTATTAATTTACTAATAAATCGACTGTCATTGAGTTGTCTATTTATAAAACCATCAGGAATTTCTTCACTTAACAATTTTTTTAATTTACCTCTATTATTTTTAAAATAGCCGTTGCAATGATTTTCATAATCTTCTAGTTTAAACAGCTTAACTTTTTTACCATGCCCTAAATCGACAATTGTTTCCGAATTGTTTTTTATAAATTCATAGGCTGTTTGATTGTCTTTTAATTGATTAACTTCACTTTCGCAAATTATTTTGTTACTCAAAGAGTCGTCAAAGTATCGAGATTGGGGAATAATATGTTCAATTTGATAATCGGTTGTAAATAGTTTACTTAATGGAATTGGCTGTCCAGTATAAGGAGATATATATCCTTGACCTAACCAAAGTCTGTATTTTGTCATTTCAGCTTTAGTTGGAGAGGTGTTTTTTCTTATTTTTTCAATTTCTTCTACAATTTCAATTGAATTTTGATAAACACCTTCCTCATAAAGTTTTAATATTTCTTGATGGCTGGGCGAAAAAGGTTTTATATCTTTTATACCTTCATCTTTTAGTTCTTGTAAAAGAAATTTTATCCTTTCATTTGTGTTTTGATTAACTCTTATTCTATCAGACATGGCTTTTCTCCTGTCTGCCGGATTTTTCATTTCTCTACCTAGTTCAACATGTATTTCATCAAAGAAATTCTGAGCACCTTGACCATAATATTCCCAAATATCTTTAACAACCCTTAAGGTTTCTGTCACTACTTGTTCAACAATAGGGTTTCTCAAGCTATGTTGCTTAAAATCTTCTAAAAATTCAGTAATATCTTTAGGTGTTTTCCAATAGGTAATATTGCTTGTTTCTGAATGTCTATTGTAAACTGCATAACATGCCTGATAGGTGTTTAAACCTTGCAATGGATTTTTATCTTTGAATTCAATAAAACTTTTTAGTAATTGTTTTGGAATGTCATCATCCGTAACATTTTCATCTATTTTGACTTTGTCGAAATCTATAAATTCTAATCTTTCAATAATTTGAGCAACTCTCTCTTTTACCTCAATTGGTATTGCATTTTCTTCCCAGTACTTACCTCTTCGCATAACAGGTAATAATTTTTTAATAGCTTTTTCTGAATACGCTCCATATTCATTTTTAAACGGAGGAAATTTTTTAAAGCTATCAGAAAAAGAATTGATGTTTAAATTATGTTTTTTTGCAAAAGTTCTTAGAGCTTGTTCAAACTCTTTTTTATCTTTTACCGAATAAATGATATGCCAAAGTTTTTGCTCAATTTCAGCTGTTAAGAAAGAAGTTGGGTTTATATCTTCTACCATACTTAATCTTGATAAAAATTGTGCTTTTGTCTCATTGCAAGGGTATTTTTTATCTTCAACATAATTCCACCTATAATTATCTTTGTCTACTTTTGCTATAAGTTTATTGGATATGAAATACTGTATTATATTTTTTTGTTCTACTTCTTTTCTGGAATTTAAAAACTCAAACAGATTTACATAATCTTCTTCTGTTTTTAAAAATTCTTTTGTAACATCAACATCTAATTCGGTTTTGTCATTTTGTATATTTTCTTTCTGGTATATTTTAACGTTTTTTAAAAATTGCCATAATCTAAATTCCTGATATATCGGATTTGATTTAGAAATACTTTTTAATGGTTCACTTACCAAAATTTCTTTCGTTATTTCATTTCCATTCTCAATAACCTCAGATTTCTTTTTATAAGTTCTAGTTTCATAACTACAATTAGAAATAGTTGACTTTTTACTTTTTAGAGGTCGTTGGTAAAAAATAATGTCAGTAATAAATAAATGTGAAAAACCCTTGTCTTTAATATTATTTTGATGTGCTTCGTTTCTAGGATATAATTCTTCAATACATTTTTTGAATAAATCCTTGTTTTGTAATTCTAAATGGTGCTTTTTTTGTTCTTTTAAAATAGCAGTAAGTTCTTCCTGGTAAAACTTACGCTCAATGGTTTTAACCAGTTTTCCTCTTATTTTTTGTATTGGATTTTCTAGTAAAGTTTCATAAATATATTGCCCAACAGTTTTTTTAGAATTTTCAATACTTTGTTCGGTTTTCTTTTTTAATAAATTCCAGTCATCTTCTTTTGGTGCCCTAAAACTTCTTTTTTTGATCCCATCTTTGTTTATAGTTGTTGTTATGATAAACTCTTTGTTTTTACCAATCCAATTATCTAATGGTTCTTTACTTTGTCTTTTATATATCCAATCATTTTCTAAAACCACATTATACCAAACGTCTTTATTATTCTTATCTTCAGTGGCTTGAACGTCCTTAATTTTTAAATTATAAAATTCTTCTAATTTGTTATTATCGGTTTCTTCATCTTCACCTCTTAATTGATAGTATCCTCTTTTTTGGTTAAAATTGAGGATTATCCAAGCTAGTTCTTCCTTAGTGATTTTTTTGGACAATGCTTTTTTTCGTAGATAATAAATTGTCCAATCTAGTGGGATTTTTGTACTTTGGTTGTTTATTTCAAATTCTTCAACCATTTCATTAAAACTATCCATAAAAATAAAATCGTATTTACCATACTCATTTTTACAATAATTTAATTTTTCCTCAGTATTTTCTTTAAATTGCCCAAAGTGTTTTTCAAAATCAATGGAATTTTTATAGTGTTGAGGTAAAAAATCAAGAATGTTTAATACTCTATGAAGTCTTTCTCGTCTCAATAAATTTCTTTGAATTAATCTCCGGACACCTCTATATCCAGTTCGTTCTGAAGTTTGAGAATGCGATTGTCCGGCATCAAATTTACCAAGTATGTCTTGAGACATTGGTATAATTCTACTTCCTAATCCATTGATTTCCCCTTTTTTTTTGCCAAAATTTTGTTGTGTTAATGCCCAACCAATGGAGTTGGTGCCTAGGTCTAGTCCAAGAATTCGTTTCATGTAATTTGGGTTGTAAATGTTTAACCCTTAAAATTACACATAAATTATTTTATAAAAACTGATAAAAGTCATTAATTAAAATAAGAAAATACCTAACTTTGACTTACAATTTGAAATCAATTCACAATAAGGATTATTCCGTTGTGAAAACATTTAAAGTGGCACTTGATAATTCAAGTGTCGCTTTTTTTAATTTAAATGTTTCATAAGTTCCAATAATAGACACTCAAGATATTAGTTAAAACCAATTTAAAGCATCATTTGTTAATTCAATTTTTACTTTTTTATATTTAGCAGTACACATCTCTTTCATTACCCACAAGGGGATAATTGAATTCAAAAATGTAAACAGACAGTTTTATTCAAAAATATAATTAAAACCTAAAGAAATAATATCTGCAGTAAGACCCGTGCTTCTATCATAATGGCTATACTTTAATTCGGCACTTTTTAGTTTGAATTTCCAGAATTGGATCTTGGTAAAAATATCAGTATACTTTATACCAAAACCATATTGATTTGCATTAAAATCTGATAGATCATAATCTGAAGTATAAAATTCTTGAGTCGATAAATTCTCTTCATAAGGTGCAAAATAATCGGCAGCGGTTTGCGTATAATATCTATAGGAAGGATATAAAGTAAACTTATCCGTAATTTTTATAGGAATTTCGAACTCTGCCGTATGGGCACTAATACCCCAATCATCAGTATAATAACGATAATAGGTTCTTAGTACAAAGATCTCATTGATGTAATAACTAAGACGTGTACCAATAGGAATTTTAAATCTACTGCTAGGCAATCGTTCAATATCATCTGCCAATTGAAAAACATCTCTATTATTAGGTGATGTGTAATTGGATATACTTGAAGCATTGCCCACATAAAAATTATCTCTATCTTTAAAATAGACACGTTGTAAAGGACTAGATAACCAGCCTTCTTGTTGTACCAAATCTATAAAGAAAGAAATTTGTGCATTTTTATTTAATATTTGCGAAAAACTAAGAGATACTGAATATGTATTTCTTGATGTATCATCTACCAATGTAGTGTTTAACGGACGCCATACATTTGCTCCACTTTTGTCAATAATATTTCCGTTTTGATCTAAAATTTCAATAGCATTAAAAAAACCATTAAATAAATTCTGATTTGCTTCAAGATAAGAATCTAACTCTGTAGGATATTTAGGATTCCAAGTGTCAAAATAAGCATTACCACTGATACCAAATTCAGAATTTTTTTCATTAAAAAGCCAGGAATGACTACCGCCAAAACCTATAGATGTATAGTCGTATTCATTCGCAAAATTCAAATTTGCACTCCAAATTTTATTCCTATCATCTGAAGAGTGACTATAACCAACATTAGCATTTATCCAAGTGTCTTTTCTTGAATCTCCTGACGACTCAATCCATGGACTACCCGTAACACCTGAAGAATTACCGTCGTCATCATCATCATCATCGTCATCATCGTCACCTCCTGATGCTCCAGAGCTGTCAAAAGGATCTAAATTACTGGAAGATGCAGAGGTATAGGTGGAAATTTCTGCACTTATACTAAGCACGTCGTCGTCATTCATGGGTATAGAGATTACAATTTCTGAAGCCAGATCTGTTAATTCTTCTGTTCCAATGCCACCCGTTACCGCAGCATTATCTCCATCCTGAGTATAATAGCTCGTTAGAAAATCTATCTCTATATTTTCTAATACACGTTTTTTATAATCTTTGGTATCATCGTTATCTTGTTCCTGAGAAAAAGTGATAGTGAAAAAAAATAGCGATGCGATTAATGGGACTATTTTACTCAAATTTGATTTTTTCTTTGCAATGTGATTCCCGAATCTTATAGTAAAAAGCGTGGACAGGTAGTAATTTTTGTTTGATAAATTCATCTAATGGTTCTTTTTATGCTAAATTTTTAATTATATGACTGTCAAAGGATTAATTATCAATTACAACCACATCCTCCACCTGATTTTCCGCCATTTGCTCCTGAAGCAGACTCTCTATATACTTGAAAGCTGGTTTCAAACTTATTCGATTTTTTTGCCGCTAATACCATATCAGGGTCATTAATATTGACCTTTTCATATTCTTTAACTGCAACGCAAGACGTTAAGAAACTTACTACAAAAAATAAATACAATACTTTTTTCATCTATTTTATATTTTTTCAATTTTAATATGCTCAGATTTATGGATATTCCCATTTTCATCAATAACAATACAATCTATTTTTGGTAATTGATTGATTCTATTGAGACCTACTTCAATGCCCATTACAAAAATAGAAGTAGCTAATGCGTCTGCCAATTCTGCCTTTGGAGCGAAAACAGTAACACTAATAATTCCACTTGCCGGATATCCGGTTCTAGGGTCAATAATATGTGAATATCGTTTGCCATTAAATACCTGATACTTTTCATAATTGCCGGAGGTGACAACCGCACCACTTTTAATTGGTAAAAGCCCAAAAGAATTCTTTTTGTTTAACGGATTGGTAATCGCTACTTTCCAAAAATCACCATTTGGTTGTTTTCCCCAGGTATTCATGTCACCGGAAGCATTCATTATGCCTGCAGTTACCCCTTTTGAAATTAATAATTGTTTGGCCTTATCCGCCGCATAACCTTTACCAATAGCACCAAAACCTATTTTCATTCCTTTTAATTTTAAAAATACCGTTTTATTTTCTTCATTAAGGATGATGTTTTGATAACCGACTTTTTCAACGGACGCTTTTATTTCTTTATCGCTAGGCATTGCTTTCATGCTACCATCAAATTTCCATATTTTATCCATTGATGCATAGCTTATATCAAAAGCTCCATCAGTTAATTTAGAAATAGCCAAGGAACGTTTTATTAAACCAAACAGTTCTTCATCAACTTTTACAGGAGCAATTCCTGCATTGCTGTTTATTGCTGAGGTTTGAGAATCTTTATCCCAAGATGATATTAATTTTTCTATTCTTGATATTTCATTTATGGCTAGATCAATATAAAAATTTCCGTTAACTGAATCTTTTTCGACTACAGAAATATCAAAACGCGTCCCCATTAATTTTAGCGTTCGCCTATACATCTGTTGTGAAGAGATGGCTGAACTGAATAGCATGAAAAAAGCTAGTAAGATCAATTTTTTCATTTAATAAACTTTAAAAAGAAGCTAATAAATTGATGTATGCAGTGGGTTTGATATTTTTATAACCTGACTTTCCTAAAACTTTACCTTCATTATTTAAAACTACAACAAGAGGAAAGAAGCCTTTGGTATTATATATTTCAGCCAACTTGCTATTTTTTTCCTGTTGTTCTTTGTCTAATTTATTTTTTTTCTTTCTAGGGAAATCAGCCTTTAACATTACAAAATGTGCTTTAGAATAGCTGACAAATTCGTCAGAATTTAAAATCTCTTTCTCTAACTTTATGCATGGAGCACACCAATCTGATCCTTGAAAGACCAACACAATATTACGATTGTTTTGGGATGCTATATTTTTGGCCTCTTCAAAATCTGTAAGCCATTCTTGAGCCTGTAATGACATAATGGTACTTAAGAATAAACCAATTAGAATTATTTTTTTCATGTTTTAATATTTATGAGCAAATGTTGCACAATTATAATATATATAAATATGTTGACGTGTTATTTATATGTTAATTACATATAAAGGTAGTTCTTTTTTAAATATGTGTATATTTTAAGTATATCCGTTTGTGGTCATATTTTAATCACGTCACGCTGAACCTGCTTCGCACCACCAAAGACGGACAAGTGGCAGGCGGGTTTATTTTAGTGTATTCTGTTATCATGTTGATTTACAGCGTTATGAAATTCTGAAACAAGTTCAGAATGACGTACATTACAAATAAAGGAGCACCAATAGACAATCGCACTATATTTTTAATGGCGTTGATAATTAATTGAGGTTAGTATTGTAATTAACCTTGTTTACAATGCTTATTTCTGTTTTAATATTTGAATTAAATCCAGTGTATTTTTTACATTTTTTGTCAATAGATCAAAGTCCTTTTTTGCTAATATTTCTTTTGAAATTAATTTAGAACCCATACCCACACAGGTAACTCCGGCCTTAAACCATTTTTCTAAATTATCTTTATCTGTAGAAACACCTCCGGTGGGCATAATTTTTGTCCAAGGGCATGGTCCTTTAATGGCTTTAACAAAATTAGCTCCATAAATATCTCCTGGAAAAAGTTTTACTATTTCGCAACCTAGTTCTTCTGCTCGGGCAATTTCTGTTAAAGAACCACAACCCGGAGACCACAAAACTTTTCTCCTATTACAGACCAATGCAATATCTTCTCTTAGCACAGGAGTTACTATAAAATTTGCTCCTAACTGCATATATAAGGAAGCGGCTGCAGCATCTGTTATGGAACCAACACCCATAATCATTTCAGGCAGGTTTTCTTCACAAAATTTATTGAGTTCACCAAATACTTCATGGGCAAAATCGCCTCTACTGGTGAACTCCATAATTCTTGCACCTCCTTTATAACAGGCTTCTAATACTTTTTTACCTAATGCAACATCTCTATGAAAAAATAAAGGGACTAAACCTGTATTTTCCATTACTGTTGCTACTTCTATTCTTGAAAATCTTGCCATTTTATATGTTGTTTATTCCTATTTCGTCTAAAAAATTCCAAATTTCTCTATAGGTATTAGTCATCTCTTCAGCATTAAAATCACCATGCTTTCTGTTATTGATTTTAATAAGCTTGTTTTTAACACCATTTTCTTCCAATTTTTTATGTAACTTTTCTGCATGGATAAACGGTACTATCTTATCAATAGCTCCATGGACAGTTAACACCGGCATTGAGTTTTTATCAATATAATGTAAAGGTGATGTCTTTTTGTAAACCTCTTCTAATTGTTTTTGATCTTTAATGAGAATATGTTTATCTGTCCAGTCTCCTACAAACATAGCAACATCTGATATTCCATACCAATTGATTACCGCTGCCACTTTATGCCTTTTCTTTAACGGATAATTGCATTTGTAAATGGTATCCTCTTTTGCCAAAGCAGTCATTAATGCCAAATGGCCGCCTGCAGAATTTCCAGAAATAACAATTTTAGTGGTATCTATTTTAAAGTGATCAGCATTGTCATAAACCCAATCTAAAGCCGTTTTACAATCGCCTACAATCTCAGGAAGTGATGCTCGATTTAATAGGCGGTAATTTGCAGTTACTACAACCCAACCTTTAGCTACATAGGGTAAAATTTCTAAGACCCTACTTTCTTTTTCACCACCTCTCCATCCGCCACCATGAAAATAGAGTAATACCGGTTTTTTATCATCTGTATATTTTACCCAAGGAGGTTCACCAAGCCTCTTTGAGGGCGAATAGACATCAAGTTTTAAGTTGATATTATCAATATTTCTATAGGTTCTTTCTGCTGAAATTGTTGTATTTGAAAATAGAGCCACCACTGGATCTATTGCAGTCTTATCTTTATTTTGACAAGAAATAAACCCAATGAATATAATAATTATAAAAATGTTTTTCATTTTCATACAAATCTATTTTGATTAAGCCTTAAACTGATCATCATCTTGCTACCCTTCCCGAAGCATCTCCGCCCATTAATTTTTCAACTTCAGCTACGGTTACTAAATTGGCATCACCTTTAATGGTATGTTTTAAACAAGATGCTGCCACAGCAAAATCCAATGCTTTTTGGTCATCATCTTTAGATGTTAACAACCCATAAATTAATCCACCCATAAAACTATCGCCACCGCCAACTCTATCCACAATATCTGTAATTTGATATTGGGTAGAAGTAAACATAGTTTTTCCATCATATAGCACTCCGGCCCAGGTATTATGAGAAGCAGAGATAGACCCACGAAGCGTGGTAATTACCTTTTTTGCTTTAGGAAATTTTTTCATCATTTGCTGACACACAGATAAAAATGCCTCTGCCTTTACATCGTGTCCTTGGGTTGTGATATCTAAACCATCAGGTTTTATTCCAAAATGTTTTTCAGCATCTTCCTCATTTCCTAAAATAATATCGCAATAAGAGGTCAGTTCTGTCATAATGACTTCAGGAGCAACTCCGTATTTCCAAAGTTTCGCTCTATAGTTTAAGTCGGTTGAAATGGTGATTCCCATTTCACTAGCTACTTTTACGGCTTCCAAGCAAGTATCTGCAGCTCCTTGAGATATGGCAGGTGTAATGCCTGTCCAATGAAACCAATTGGCATCTTTAAAAACAGATTTCCAATCAATCATTCCCGGTTTAATTTCTGCAATGGCAGAATGAGCCCTATCATATACTACTTTACTTCCTCTGGAAACGGCACCGGTCTCTAAAAAATAAATCCCTAATCGGTCGCCACCATAAACAATTTTATCAACACCAACACCTCTTTTACGCATTTCCATCATAGCACATTGGCCAATATCATTATTTGGTAAACGGGTAACAAAATCTACCGGAATTTTATAATTTGCCAATGAAACGGCAACGTTGCTTTCTCCACCACCGTACACCACATCAAAGGAATTTGATTGTGAAAATCTTAAAAAACCAGGCGGAGATAAACGTAACATGATTTCTCCAAAAGTGACTACTCTTTTCATAGTGTTGTATTCCAATAATTAAATTTAATATCTACAACAATAATACGACTATCATTAATAATAAAAAAGAAATTAATATATTGTATAAAAATAATAGCATTTATGACAAAATAGTAGGTTCATAAGAGGTTGTTTTATTTTACTTTTGAAGCTATAAAAATCGCTATTAAAAATTGATATGAATAAAGAAATTTCTAAGATACTCTATAACTTTTTAAGCCCTTCAGACAAACAGGATAAGGCAGATTTAATCATTGGTTTTGGGCATTTTGACCTGAGAATACCAGAGCAATGCCTCTCTCTTTTGAATAAAGGATTGGCTCCTAGAATACTATTTACAGGTGGTGTGGGAGCGGGTAGTGCAGATTTTAAA
Source organism: Flavobacteriaceae bacterium UBA2765 (assembly GCA_002352665.1). Classification (GTDB taxonomy): domain Bacteria; phylum Bacteroidota; class Bacteroidia; order Flavobacteriales; family Flavobacteriaceae; genus Aureibaculum. Next base: position 29,296 of record DEIV01000052.1, on the reverse strand, counting down.
AATCCAGATGCGGTTGAGTTTTATAATTATATTAAACGTGAATATCCAAAATTTTCGAATGCTCATATTTTAATAGAAAAAGAATCAACCAATACAGGCGAAAACTTGGCATTCAGTATAAAATTGCTTAAAGAAGCCGGTTTATTAGAAGTTATCAATAACATCATTTTAGTGGCAACACCTACACGTCAATTAAGAGTGTTTCTAACGGCAAAAAAACACTTTCCTGATATGCATCTAATTAATCTGCCACCTGTGTCTTCCTATGATATTGATCTACTTATAAATGAAAAAAAAGGGATAGATTTTAATACACATTTAATTGGCGAACTAGATAGAATAATAGCATATCCTAAACTGGGTTATGCCAGTAGCACAACCATACCATCAGTGTTAAAAAATATTAGCGGTAATTCTGTAGGTTAATATAATTTAGGTATTTTTATTGGAATTCTCATGGTTCAAATGTTGGCTCCCATAAATTACCATACAAATCTTCAAAAACGGCGACAATTCCATAGGCTTCTATTTTTGGAGGTTTCCTGAAGTTGACGCCTCTTGCTAACATTTTGTCATAGTCTCTCCAAAAATTATCTGTATACAAAAAATTAAAAAAAGCTTTCAGTCCATTGCTGATTTTAGATCGATTTAGTTAAATGGGGTTATGGATAGTTATTAAATAACATCTTAGGAATCAAGAATAATCTTTTAAATAGAGGCAGAATCAACACTAATTTCCTAAAAGAGATAATAAATTTCAAAAAAAACCCCAAGTTTTAACCTAATTTTCAGCATTAGTCTTTCACATTACTGCAATACTCCATCACCGCCGTAAACACTTTCTCTCTAATAGGGTTTAAATTATAATATTTTCGCGTTTTTAACAGCCCCATATTTTGGCGATTAATCAATAAGATAATAGAGATATCATATTCTGGGATTACTGCAATACTGGTTCCTGTAAATCCGGTATGGCCAAAACTGCCTTTAGGGGCATCTTTTATATAGGCACTATTATTGTTCATCACCCAGCCTAATCCATTTTTAAATTTATCTTGAGTTAAAAATAGTTTTATAGTGTTTTTAGATATAAATTGTCCTTGCTCAGTTTTTCCTTTATTTTTTAAAACATCAATTACTTTTTGTAAATCTTCAACGGTAGAAAATAATCCTGCATGGCCAGAAATACCTTTATTGGCATACCATGCGTTTCCGTCATTCACTTCACCTTTTAGCGTGTATTGTCGCCAGCCATTCCATTGGTTCGGGTTAATGCTATCTATTTTAAACCCAAGCGTGGCATCGGTTACCATTCTTTTTTCAAAAGGATTACCATGTGATGTAGTAGTAATCTTATCAATTGATGTATCGTTAAGCGGATTGTATAGGGTGTGTTTCATGTTGAGTGGCTTAAAAATAGATTGCTCCATAAATTCATCTAGCGGAAGTTTTGACACCTTTTCAATAATCTCACCTAAGAGCATAAATCCTAAATCACTATAATGTCTGCCACTTCCAACAGGATACTTTAAAGGAAGCCCACCAATAATTTTGTAAGTCTCATGCTGGTTTTCAGCATAATAATAGAGCGGATACCACTTATGAAGTCCCGCAGTATGGGTTAGCAAATGTTTGATGGTAATGTTGTTTTTAGCAGGGGTATCAAATGCTTTAATATAATTGGATACCGGATCATCCACTTTTAAAAGTCCTTTATCTACCAATAACATGATAGCGGTTGTTGTACCAATTACTTTGGTTAGTGAAGCAATATCGTACAGATGATTAACAGATGTTTTTTCTGGGTTTTTCAACCTTTGATTGTTGAAATTGTTTAACGAGGCATAACCAAAGGTATTTTTATAAAGCTCTTTATTACCTTGTTTTATTAAAATTACGGCACCTGGAATGTTAGATTGAGTAATTTCACCTTGTAGAATATCATTGATTTTAATAATGAGCGTTTGTTGTTTTTCGTTGCTTTGTCCAACAGATACGTGGCAATTAAAAGAAAGTATAATAAGAACGAGAATTAGTTTTTTGTGCATTAACTATTATTTTATATCTTAGGTTTTAGAATTAGACTCTTCCCATTCTCTTCTCAAATCACTCGAAACAACACCTTTATGATCATGCCTCCATCCTGGTGGTTTAACCAAATATTTTAATCGGTTCCCCACAGATGTTTTTGAGGTAAACACATCTTTAAACAATGCAATCCACTCATGAAAAGCTACATATAACGGGTTAAAAGAATGAATATTTTTAGTAAGTCCATACACAGGTTTTTCTATTTCGGGTTCAAAAGAGCCAAACCATTTATCCCAAAAAATAAAAATTCCGGCATGATTTCTATCTAAGTATTGCGGATTCGTAGCATGGTGTACTCTATGATGGGACGGGGTATTAAAAATAGCTTCAAACCAATTTGGCATTTTTTTGATCAGCTCAGTATGTATCCAATATTGATAGATCAAGCTAATTGACATTTGAGCGAGAATCATAATTGGATGAAATCCCAGTAATGGCAACCATAACCAGAAAATAAAGGTCATAAAACTGCCTGTCCATGTTTGACGTAAAGCTGTACTTAAATTATAGCGTTGAGAGGAATGATGTACTATGTGCGATGCCCAAAAAAAACGAGTGGTATGACTAATTCTATGAGACCAATAATAAGAAAAATCTTCAGCAAATAATATCAAGACCCAAACCCACCAAGCAAATGGTAAGGTGAATATCCTAATAGTATTATATATAAAAATAAAAGCAGCAAATACCAATACTTTACTTAACAAACCGATAAATACATTGCCTAAACCCATAGTTATTGACGTTATGGCATCTTTAGTTTCATAACTATTGGCTTTTTCGCGTGCATCAACAATAATTTCTATCAATAAGGTAATGGCAAAAAAAGGAATAGCATAATGTATTAAATTGGGTATGTTGGGTATTTCCATTATTAAAATTAATCTTTGTTTCAAATGTAGTAAAAAATAGCCATCGAATTAAGTAACTTTTATTGGGATGACAATAACAAAGGTGAATAGAAATAAAAAATAGTCAATAACAATAAAAAATATATATAAAATCGTATATTTGCACGCTTAAAAATAAATAATAAACAATTAATTATGAATCATTACGAAACTGTTTTCATTTTGAATCCCGTTTTATCTGATGTTCAGGTAAAGGAAACAGTAAAGAAGTTTGACGACTACTTGGTTTCTAAAGGTGCCGAAATGATCCACAAAGAAGATTGGGGCTTAAAAAAATTAGCTTACACAATCCAAAAGAAGAAAACCGGATTTTATCACTTATTTGAGTATAAAGTTGAAGGTGAAGCAATATCTCCTTTTGAATTAGAATTCAGAAGAGACGATAGTATAATGCGTTATTTAACGGTAAGGTTAGATAAACATGCTGTTGACTGGGCAGAGAAAAGAAAAGCACGTGATAAAGCAACTAAAAACTAAGTTATGTCATCTATAGAGCAACAAGCAAAAGGCGGAAATAAAGGGGATATTAGATATCTAACACCTTTAGACATAGACACTAAACAAAAAGTTAAATACTGTAGATTTAAAAAGAACGGTATTAAATATATAGATTATAAAGACGCAGATTTTTTAATGTATTTGGTAAATGAGCAAGGTAAAATTTTACCACGTCGTTTAACAGGTACTTCATTAAAATTTCAACGTAAGGTATCGCAAGCAATTAAAAGAGCACGTCATTTGGCTTTAATGCCATATGTAGGTGATATGTTAAAATAATCTAAATTTAAGAACTATTATGGAACTTATATTAAAACAAGACGTAGCAAATTTAGGATTTACAGATGATGTGGTATCAGTAAAGAATGGTTATGGTCGCAATTTTTTAATTCCACAAGGATATGCAATGTTAGCTACTGTTTCTGCAAAGAAAGTATTGGCTGAAACACTTAAGCAAAGAGCTTTTAAAGAAGCGAAAATTATTAAAGAAGCAGAAACTGCTGCTAAAGCAATACAAGAATTAAAAATTAAAATACCTGCCAAAGTTGGTACAGGTGACAAGCTTTTTGGTTCTGTAAGTAATGCCAACGTTGCTGCTGCTATTACAAATGCAGGTATAGAAATTGACAAAAAATTCATTACTGTATTGGGTGGTTTGGTAAAAAGACTAGGTACATATAATGCCAAAATACGTTTGCATAGAGCGGTAGTAATTGATTTACCATTTGATGTAATTGCAGAAGCTAAGAAATAAACACATTGTTGATAACTCCAATGTTAAGCTTTTAAAGCCATTCTTTTTGAATGGCTTTTTTTTATAATTTCGTAACATTAAATTAACAAATAACTAATTCAAATTAATACAATCATTATGAGAAAAAACTATGTTTTTGCAATGCTATTATTTTGCTTTGCATTAAGTTCATTTGCACAAGTAACTACCTCTAATATTAAAGGTTTAATTGTAGATGATCAGAATGAACCTTTATTTGGTGCAACTGTTGTCGCTCTTCATGTACCAACTGGAACTAAATACGGGGGCACAACAAACAAAGATGGACGGTATAACTTACTTAATATGAGGGTAGGTGGACCGTATACAGTTACTATGAGTTTTGTTGGTTTTAAGAATCAAGAATTTAGTGATATTACCTTAACTTTGGGTAAAACATTATCCTTAGATGTTAAATTAACACCAGACAGTCAAGAGTTAGAAGAAGTAGTACTTCAAGGTACTGGTGGTAATAATACTTTTGGTAACGACCGTACAGGGGCTCAAACCAATGTAGGCAGAAGAGAATTAACTACTTTACCTACCATCTCACGTTCTTCGGCAGACTTTACTAGATTAGAGCCTTCTGCAAGTGGTGGTTCTTTTGGTGGTAGAAATGATCAATTCAACAATTTTTCTTTAGACGGTGCTATTTTTAATAATCCTTTCGGATTAGATGCTGCAACTCCAGGTGGGCAAACAGATGCTCAACCGGTATCTTTAGACGCTATTGATCAAATTCAAGTATCTTCCGCACCTTATGATGTTACACAATCAGGTTTTACCGGAGCTTCTGTTAACGCCGTAACGAAAAGTGGAACTAATGAGTTTCACGGTACTGTATATGGTTTCTTTAGAAATGAAGACATGACTGGTAGTAAAATAAAAGGAGATGAACTAGGCGATGCAAAATTAGAACAATCTCAATATGGTTTGAGCGTCGGTGGGCCAATTGTAAAGAATAAATTATTCTTTTTTGTAAATTTTGAAAAAGATGAAAGAGATGATTTAGGGCAAAATTGGTTGCCTAATACAGGTTCTGGAGCTGTTAATGAATCTAGAGTATCTGAATCAGATTTAATTATGGTTAGAGACGCTTTTGCGGCCATTGGTTATGATACAGGAGCATATGAAGGTTTTCTACACAGGTCAGAATCTACTAAAGGTATTTTTAAATTAGATTGGAATATTAATGATAATAACCGTTTAGCTATTATTTATAATTTCTTAAATGCATCAAAAGAAAAACCTGCACACCCAACGGCTATCGCATTTAGAGGACCTAGTGCTTCTACCTTGCAATTTCAAAATTCTGGTTATGAAATTAATAACAAATTACAATCTGTTCAAATAGAGTTAAACTCAACATTGTCTGATGCAGCTTCCAACAAGATGCAAGTTGGTTATACACATTTTGATGATTTTCGTAATCCATTTTCAAGACCAGCTCCATCGGTTAATATAACTAAAGATGGCTCTCCGTATATTATTGTAGGTCATGAGCCATTTTCTGTTCATAATAAGTTAGATCAAAAAGTATTTCAATTTACAGATAATTTAAATTTTTATAAAGGTGATCATACTTATACAGTTGGATTTTCTTTTGAAAAGTTTCAGTTTGACAATTCATTTAATTTAACCAGTTATGGTTTTGATCTTTTTGGAAGTGTAGATATCAATAGTTTTGATGCAAATGATTACGTAGGAACTATTGCCAATGCAGAATCGGTTTTTGCAGCGAATAATGCTGTTCCGGATGGAACTCCTGGAGGTTGGGCTTTGGCCGAAACCAATGTTGGTCAAATGGCTTTTTATGTGCAAGATGAATGGAATGTTAATGAGAAATTCAAATTAACTTATGGGTTACGTGTGGATAAACCTTTGTTTTTTGATTCAGCAGACAAAGCACAAGATGTTATTGATAGAGGTTTTGTAGTACCGGGTATCCCTTATGTAAATCCTAATAATGGTGAAACTGTATTAATTGATAATACACAAATGCCAAGTAATGACTGGATATTCTCTCCAAGAGTTGGTTTTAATTATGATGTTAATGGTGATGATACGTTCCAATTTCGTGGTGGTTCAGGTCTTTTTACAGGTCGTTTCCCTTTTGTATGGTTAGGAAATCAAATTGCTGCACCTGATGTGTTTTTCTTACAGGCAGTTGATCCGGATTATAAATTTCCTCAAGTATGGAGAACGAATTTAGGAGTAGATAAAAAATTAGAGAATGGTTTAACATTAACAGCAGATTTATCTTATACTAAAGATATTAATGGACCACATGTCCAAAACTGGGGATTATTACCTCCGTCAGGAACTTTGGTAGGTGTTGATAATAGACCTGTTTACCAAGCTTCTGACCTTATTAATAACGCCTATGTATTTACAAATTCTGATAAAGGAAGAATTTGGAATGCTTCTTTGAAAGCACAAAAATCATTTGATAACGGATTATATACAATGCTTGCATATAATTATTTAAATTCTAAAGATGTAAACTCCATCGAAGCAGAAATTACAAGTGATGCTTTTGCAGGAAATCCTATTGTAAATGATGTGAATGATGATAAATTGGGATATTCTAAATACGGAGATCAACATAGAATCATTGGTGTTGCTAGTAAAAAATGGACATATGGTAATGATAAATGGAGTACCTCATTGTCAACATTCTTTGAATATGCACAAGGTGGAAGATTTAACTATACTTATGGTGGTGATATTAATAATGATGGTTCAAGAATAAACGATTTGTTATATGTACCAACAGCAGCTGAGATTGGTTCAATGCAATTCTCTGGTGCGGGTCAAGCTGAAGCGTTTGAGGCGTTTATTCAACAAGATGATTATTTGAATGAAAGAAGAGGTCAATATACTGAACGTTATGCAGCAATTGCACCTTGGAGAGGAAAATGGGATGTAAAGTTTATTCAAGAAGTTAAGGTATCTAAGGATAATTCAATACAATTTAGTATTGACATCTTAAATGTAGGTAATTTAATTAGCTCTGATTGGGGGCTTGTACAGCAACCTAATGCTGTTCAACCTGTTGGTGTGACTTTTCTCGATGCTGATCCTGATCCTAATAGTTTTGTGCCAGATTATTCTCAAGCACCAATCTATACATTTGATGAAAATTTAAAAGAAACTTTTGGTTATGATTCAAGTTTATTGTCTAGATGGCAAATGCAGTTTGGCTTAAGATATATTTTCTAATTGATTGAAATTATTTAGTTAAAAACCGTTCAGCAATGAACGGTTTTTTTATTTTTGGGGTATTATAAGAGCAATTCAAAATTTAAATTGGTATTATACCTTTACAAGCTGAGTTTGATAAATAATACTATATAGATGAAATACAAACAGTTAACAAAAGAACAGTTTGAAGCACTGCATGAAGAATTTGCACATTTTTTGGCATCTCAACAAGTAGATGTTGAAGAGTGGAATAAAATAAAAAAAGAAAATCCTGAAGTTGCCGACGAGGAACTGAATTTATTTAGTGATGTTGTTTGGGATGATGTATTAAATAAGACCAATTATTTAGAGCATTTTTCTAAACAAAATATCAATCTATTTAAATGTGATAAAACTACTATTTCTAGAATAGTAGTTCAAATTAATAAGAAAGATTTTGATTTTTTTAATGATACTGACTATAGATGGTTTATAGATAATACCCAAGATAAATCTATCCATTTTTATAAGGGTGAAAAAAAATTTGACAATGACAGAAATGCTGAAATATTTGATTTAATCCAAAAAGGAAGTGTAATTGCTGATGGAAAATTATTTGAGGGAATTTATAAATTAATAGCTTAAATTGAGTACTCAATGTTATGTTTTTAACTTGTGATACTTGAACCTACATTCTATTCAAACTAATAATAAAATTATTGATTGTCCGTTAAGATTCATAAATTTACAACGTACGTCATTCTGAATTTATTTCAGAATCTCATGATGATGTAATTCAATGCGATAAGATGAGACCCTTAAACAGGTTCAGGGTGACGTGATTAAAATATGACCAAAAATAGATATACATTAAAACTATAAAAGAAATTAAACATGTTAAAAAAAATAGGAATTGGCTTATTGATCATTTTTGTGGCTATTCAGTTTTATAGACCGGCCAAAAATGTTTCTGAAGTAACTTCTGTAAATGATTTTTTAGAAGTAAATAATGTAAGTAAAAAATTGTCTAAAATGATTAAGACTTCTTGTTACGATTGTCATTCTAACAATACTAATTATCCATGGTATGCAGAAGTGGCTCCACTTTCTTGGTGGATAGCTCATCATGTTGATGAAGCTAAAGAAGAATTGAATTTTTCTGAATGGAATGCTTTTTCTGAAAAGAGAAAAGAGAAGAAACTAAAAGAAATGATTGAAGAATTAGAAGAAAAGGAAATGCCTTTAAAATCATATTTACCCATGCATCCTGAAGCTGAATTGTCTGATGAGCAAATTAATGAGCTAACAACATGGGTTAAAAGTTTAAGAAAATAATAACCTGAGTTCGGTTAATAATAAGAGTCTACGAAAAATTTAATATAAATGATTCCCCGATGCCTGCCCGACTTGGTGAGGGGTTGTCACAACTTTATGCGGCCATTTCTGCGGACGAAAGCCGCGAGTCTGCCTGACGGACGAGTAGGTATAGTCGGTTTCAATATTTTTTTACTATCTATTAACCCCTTATGTATTTTTAAGAAAATTTGTCAATTCGAGTGAGTTTTACGAATGAAAAGGAGTAAAATTAGTATTGTGAATCAAGTTTTCCTAAAAATTGAACGTCCAAACAATAATCGAATTCAGGTTTATAGCTTTAATCTACTTTTTGTTTCAATGGCTTTTAGCACTTTTCTACCTCTATTTACATAACCTGTAGTGCCTGTAGGAATATCTTTTTCAATAATTAACGCTAATTCAGTGTGTATCCAATTGTATTTTGTTCCTAGAAGATATAAGGTTTGCATGGTATATGCCTTAACTGCTGTTTTTTGATGCCCTATCATCCAATCAAACCCTGCTTCAATAATTTTTTCAAGATGTTTTTCAAGTATCATGTTTGAGTAGAAAATATTGGTCTTAGTAAAATATTTAAGCATTAATAATTCGCATATTTTGGCACATGGTCTAATACTTCCTTCAAGATTAACTTTATTGATTAGCTTACAAAAAAAGTCCAGATGAGGAATTATGATCTTTAAATCCCTTTTACAAGTTAATTCAAAGATTCTGGCTGAAAAAGTAGAATTTTTATCATCTACACTATTCATATTATCTAATAATGTAGCTATATATGACGGATTCTTTATACAGGAATTGACAAGTAGATTCCTATTTTCTAATTTATTTATCCCTTTATGAAGCGTTTTTATAAAAATTTCCTTATCCATTTAAATAATTTTTTATCAAAATATCAACGCCTATGGTTGCTTTTTCAGGAATGACAATTAAATTATTGAAGCTGTTCTTATTAACAGATGGTTTAGGATCAATAAAATATATTGGAGTTCCGGGTTTTATATAATTCACAAGACTTGCAGCAGGATAAACTTGCATTGAAGTGCCAATTATGATAAGCATATCTGCTAAGGCTGCTATCTCGATGGCACTTTCAAGCAAAGGCACTTCTTCACCGAACCAAACAATATGGGGGCGTAATTGCGACTGTTTTTCACATAAATCACCAATATGTATATCTTTCGAATAATTATAGATCAAATCAGGGTATTTGGTACTTCTGGCTTTTAATAATTCTCCATGTAAATGAGTAATGTCTGTACTTTCTGCACGCTCATGTAAATCGTCTACATTTTGAGTAATTATAGAAATATCATAATTTTTTTCTAATTGGGATAGCATTATATGAGCAGCATTAGGCCCAACCTCCAATAACTGCTTTCTACGTTTATTATAAAAATCTAGTACCAATTCTGGATTATTGGCAAAGCCTTGAGGAGAGGCTACTTCCATGATATCATGGCCTTCCCAAAGTCCACCAGCATCTCTAAATGTATTGATACCACTTTCAGCACTCATTCCAGCTCCGGTAAGTACAACAATTTTTTGCATAGGTCTAATTTTGTACTAAGATAAATCTTTCCTAGAAAGAAAGCAATTTTTTTGTATAAGTAGGAAGTGTTTGTACTGTTGATATTAGATTGATTTAATGAGTTAAATCTTTATAAGGCAGTCACTTTGAGAGTTGAAAAAACTTTACGTTCTTTGCACGAAACCAGTTAATAAATGAACAGAGAAGATATAGCATTACTCAACTATTTGCAATCATTTTTAACAGATAGAAGAAAAGCAACCTTTGAACGAGTATTGTCACAAAGAACCAAACATTTAACAGTAGTTCTAGAGGATATATATCAAAAATATAATACGAGTGCTGTAGTGCGAAATTGTGATGTTTTTGGAATACAAGATTTGCATATTATTGAAAATAAATACAACAGTTATGTGTCTAATCAAGTGGCAAAAGGAGCACAAAAGTGGATTGATTTTCACGAATATAATCAACGGGAATATAATACCAAAACATGTATAACTACTTTACGTGATAAAGGCTATCAAATAATTGCTACAACGCCACATAATGATTCTTGCTTATTACAAGATTTTGATGTTACAAAAAAATCAGCCTTAGTATTTGGTGTAGAAAAGGAAGGCGTTTCAGATTATATAATGAATGAAGCTGATGGATTTTTAAAAATACCAATGTACGGTTTTACCGAAAGTTTTAATATTTCTGTAGCTGTTGCCATTATTTTACAAGATCTAACTACCAGATTAAGAAAATCAGATGTTAAATGGCAATTATCTACTCAGCAAAAAGATGAAAAACGATTAGATTGGTGTAAAAAAACAATTGGGAATGTAGATCAAATTATAGAACGATTTTATGCTAAATAAAAGAATCTGTCCTGACTTCTATCAATAAAAAAAGTCAAGACAAATTCAATATGGTTATAAAATTTATAGCACTAAATCAATTTTTTTACACCTTTTTTGGTCATTGTATTGTCAAGAATTTGAAATATTTGTTTTTTAGTTTTTCTATATTTTTTCAAGAAATTATCAATTTCAATTGATAACTTTTTGTGTGTGTCAAAATAATGAATATTACTGGTTACACTTTTACTCTCAATTAAGATTGAAAGTTTGTTGTTGTGATCTCTAATTAATTTGTAAAGGGTATTTGCCGTAATTTTTTGGTCAGAAATACCTTTTACCAAAGCGGTTGTTTTTTTATTGAAACCACCATCTAAAAGTTGAATATAGTTAGCACTTAATAATTGAATGTAATTAGAACTTAATAAATTATTTAAAAAGCGTATTTCGTCTTTAATAAAATCAATTTCAGAAATCCATAATTTAGAATCATTATGTAATTCTTCTGCACTTTTCAATCTGCCATACCAATCTTTTTTAATTTTTGTTTTCATTTTATTTTTTTTTAGATGTGTTATACCAAATTAACTTTAAAATAATAGTTCAGCACTCCAAAATCAAATTGGTATTAAATTAAAAAAAAGGAGGCGATTAAGCCTCCGGTACTCTTTACAGATTAGCTTATTTTAATTACTTTTTTTGGTAATTCTTTAGCCAATTCTTTTTTTAATAAATTAAGCTTCAATACACCATTTTTGTAAATAGCTTTAACTTCTTTGTCTCGATTAATGCTTTCTGGTAATCTCAAAGATCTTTTGAAAGAATTATAACTAAATTCTCTACGTAAATAACCTTCTTCATCTTCTTCCATTTCTTCCTCCATTTCAGCGGAAATATGAAGTCCGTTTTTGTCAATTGTTACGTTAAAATCATCTTTAGTAAAACCAGGAGCAGCAAGTTCAACTTCAAAGTTGTCATCATTTTCTTTAACGTTCATTGCAGGCATTAAACTGTCTTTTGCAAAGAAATCGTCATTAAAAAAGTCATCTGCATTTAAAAAATTTGTCAACACAGATTTGTTCCAAGGGAATCGTTCGTTAAATTTAATAAGTGACATAATTGTTAAATTTAGAATTAATAAATCAGTTAAATAATTTAATAAAACTAAATATAAAATATTAGAAGGGCAATGATATATATCAGATAGGTATTATTTTTCTGTTAAAGTTATGATCCGACTAATTGAGAATACCTTTTAAATATTCAAACAACTTAAGTTTGGTATTTCTATAGTGTTGTATATAATTGAACATTTTTTTTGCTAGCTCTTCATGCCGAATGATATAATAATTATCGCAGTTTAAATCATTACATTCTATCATACCACTTAATTCCTTTTTAAGTTTAAATATTTCATCATCTAAATTAACCTTTTCTTCTTTAAAATGATTTAGCTCTTTTAAAAACAATTGAATCTGTTCAAATAAATTTGGAATCATATTATTAAATGGATATGTCTTTATCAGTTGTTCTAAAAAGGGAATTTCAAAAGCAACAAAATTGAGGTCTTCATTCCATAATGAAATCTCAAAGTTTAATTCATCAAGACTTCTATCCCGATAGAAAGTTTTATATTTTATTGCTGATTTCATAATTACAAATATTAAATAACATTCAAGTTATGTTTAAAATATTGAATTTGAAATGATAATTATCACCTCAAAGATATACTTGAATAGTTTATCATATTTATCATCATTGTGGGTGTAAAAAAGGTCTATTACCATAAATATATGACGAATATCATTGCGTAAAACTATATCAGAATATAACTTTATAAAAGTGAAACTCTAAATTAATATTTTATGAAAAATTTTATTATTGTAATCTGTTGTTTGGTGTGCTGTTCATTGGCTTATACCCAAACGCTAACCGATATAGATTTGATTTCGCCTTTTCATGATGACCTTTCTGCAATTAAAAAAGGAGCATATTGGGGCTTTATGGATAGAGATGGTGTTAAGGTAATTGAATTTAGAGACGATTTAGTAATTCATACAAATGATGATGATACTATTGCTTACCCAAAATTCTATAATGGTAGATGCATATTTAAAAAATTAGTCGATGGTGAATACCACTATGGTTATATTGATAGACAGGGTAAAGAAATAATAGCAGCTCAATATCTAAATGTTACAAATTTCATTAATGGATTTGCCATTATTGCGACACATTCAAAGGACACTATTGGTTATAATGAGGTATTAGGTATGCCTATTTTTGCTTCTAAAATAGAAGAGTACATTATAGATACTTCAGGGAAAGTAGTTAAATACTTAGATAATTCAAGAAATTTTGTTCCTTCTAATGTAAAATCTGAAAACACGCTTAGGCTTAAATCAAAGTTTATTGCTCCGGGTCTAGTTGCTGTAAAAAATAAAAATGAAAAATGGGAAATTCATAAATTTTAAATAAATATAAATTATTATGGCACTTAATTTTAATCAATTTGCAGTAGAGGCTAATAACTTTTTAAAAAATTATACCAAAAAGTTAAATCTTGATGGAGACACTGAAAAAGGTGGGCGTATTTTATCTTCAATCTTACACGGATTACGTGAAATAATTTCAATGGAAGAATCTTTACAATTGATGGCGCAATTTCCAATGTTTTTAAAAGGGGTTTATGTTAATGGATGGTCTGGTGGTAAAAAAGAAAAAGTTAAAAATATGACCGAATTTATTGACTTAATTAGAAAGTTTGATGGGGCGACATCTATTTACGATTTTGAATCTGATGAAGTGGCAGAAAGTTATATTATTTCAACATTTATAGCTTTACGTAAATATGTTTCTTTAGGAGAATTAGAAGATATAAGAACGGAATTACCTAAAGATATTAAACATGTAGTGTATCATAATATAATGTTCTAATCCGTGTCTAATTACCCAAAAAATGTAGTCATGAATACTGCTGAAACGTATAGAGAATTAGAAATTAAAATTGGAGCCATTAAATTAAAAGGAAATTTGAGATTAGCTCATACCAATAAGGGTATTATATTATTTTCTCATGGTAGTGGTAGTAGTAGGTTAAGTTCAAGAAATAATTATGTAGCTAATTTATTATTCGAAAAAGGATTTTCCAGTTTTCTTTTTGACTTACTTACAGAAAAGGAAGATGTAATCTATGAGAATAGGTTTAATATTGAACTTCTTACAGAAAGATTACTAAAAGTAACCAAATGGATAAGTAAATATCATAAAACCAAACATTTGCCTATTGGATATTTTGGTGCCAGTACAGGTGCAGCTTCAGCTTTATGTGCAACCGTTGAGTTGGGTAGTAAAATTAAGGCGATAGTGTCAAGAGGAGGACGGCCAGATTTTGCCATAAAAGCATTACACAGGGTTCATACACCAACACTTTTATTGGTTGGTGGTTTAGATAAGGTAGTTATAGAATTAAATAAAAAGGCTCAGGCAGAAATCAGCGGTAAATGTGAATTGAAAATTATTGAAGGAGCTTCACATTTATTTGAAGAAACGGGTAAATTGGAGCTTGTTGCTAAACATTCAAACGAATGGTTTAAAAAGTATTTGGTTTAATAAAAATAGTATGAATTATGTTTTTAAACAGGACAGAAGCGGGTTTGTTACTTACTGATGAACTTGAAAGGTATAAAAATAACAAGGATGTTATCATAGTTGCCATTCCTCGAGGTGGTGTGCCTTTGGGATATGTTATGGCTAAAAAGTTAAATTTAGCATTAGAAATAGCATTGTCAAAAAAAATTGGACATCCATTTCATAAAGAGTATGCCATTGGTGCAGTTACATTAAAAAACAGAATTTTGAGTGATGCGGCCGCAGAAGTTTCTAAAATATATATTGACGAAGAAACGGGAGAAATAAGAGAATTATTGAATCAACGATACACCTCATATTACGGTAATAAAATACCTTTAAATCTAAGCGATAAAATAATAATAATTGTTGATGACGGAGTGGCTACCGGAAATACATTAATCTCAAGCATACAGCTCATTCATCAGCAACAACCTAAACAAATTATTGTGGCATTACCCGTGGCACCACCATCAGCACTAAAGAAAATAAAGGCATTGCCATTTGTAAATAAGGTAATTTGCTTACTCATACCAAATAATTTTCAAGCAGTTGGTCAATTTTATCAAGAGTTTAATCAAGTTGATGATAATGAAGTAATTCAATTGTTAAAAGAAGCCAACCTAAATTATACAAATTCATAAAAGTATTATTGACAATCATTTGTGGTTGTAAAATTGCATTTTTGGAGTACCTGTTTATCTCTACTTCCATTTCTATATATTGTAATACCCTTGAGTTTATATGTCCATGCTGTCCAATAAATTTCTGATATTTCTTTTATCGTTGTTTTTTTAGGTAAGTTTATGGTTTTAGATACGGCATTGTCGGTGTATTTTTGAAAAGCTTTTTGATGTAATAAATGATAATTCCATGGTATTTCCAGACTTGTTTCGAATATTTTTTTTATGTCATCAGGTAGCGATTTAACATCTTTAATAGTACCCTTTGTATAAAGACAATTTTCAATTTCTTTATTCCAATATCCAAATTGCTTTATTTTTTTTATAAATGTTTTGTTTATTTCTATTTGTGTTTTATTTTCTAAAACACCAACACGTTTATACGCTAATGCGAATAAAGGTTCAATAGAATAAGAAGTATTTGCAATTACTGAAATACTACCGGTAGGAGCAATGCTATTACAGGTGGCATTGCGAAGTTTCATATTTAAGTAATGCATACTGTTTTCTAATTCATAAAATTGACCTTTTTCTATGGCTAAATTTGTGGATGCTATATAACTCTCGTTTTGTATGAATTTCATTAATTTTTCAGCCAATGTTAATGCCTCTTTTGAGGCATATGGTATTTCAAGCATAAACAGCATTTCTGCCCAGCCCATAATGCCTAATCCAATTTTTCTATTGGTTTTGGTTACGGATTCAATTTCCGGTAATAAATAATAGTTTAAGGTAATTATATTGTCTAGAAATCGAATACCTAAATGGATAATACCTTGGAGTTTGGTCCAATTTACAACTGTTTCCCTTTCGTTTTCCAATAGCATTTTAGATAAATTAATAGATCCCAAATTACAACTTTCAAAATCTAATAAAGGCACTTCTCCACATGGATTTGTACTTTTAATATCACCTAGTTTGGGTGTGGGATTGTGTTTATTTATAGTATCTAGAAAAATTAATCCCGGATCACCTGTCTTCCAAGCTTCTTCAGTAATACACTGCCACAAATAGCTAGCTTTTATTTTTTTTATAACTTTTAAGTTTCTAGGGTTGATAAGATTCCAATAACGGTTATGTTTAACAGCCATCATAAAATTATCAGTTATCCCAACGGAAATATTAAAGTTTTGGAGTCCGTTTTTATCTGATTTAGAGCTAATAAACGATTCAATATCCGGATGGTTAATATTTAAAATACCCATATTGGCACCGCGGCGTTTACCACCTTGCTTAACATTTTCAGTTGCAGTATCAAAAATTTTCATAAATGCTATAGGACCGGAAGAAGTACCACCTAAAGAAGTAACCATATCATTTTTTGGTCTTAGTGCTGAAAAGTTAAAGCCAGTGCCACCCCCACTTTGATGAATTAAAGCGGCATGTTTCAATGTAGTAAAAATACTTTCTAAACTGTCATTAATGGGTAAGACAAAACAGGCACTTAATTGACCGTTGGGTGTACCGGCATTCATTAAAGTTGGTGAATTTGGTAAGAATTCAAGCCGATTCATGACTTGAAAAAATCGATTTTCCCAAGCTGATTTATTTTTATTTTCAGCAGTTGCAACAAATTTTGCTACACGATTAAATAATTGAGCGATTGTTTCAATAATATTTCCTTTGTGGTCTCTTAAAAGATACCTGTTGCGAAGAATCTGATTGGCATTATTTGTTAACTTATCCATGATATTAACTAAAATTTTAAATCAAAACCAAAGGACTTGCTTAAAATATTTTTTAACATTGGTGTTGTTTTTGGATCAATTAGATTTAAAGCAACTACCCCACATAATTTTTCTACTAATTCTCTACCTCCTAAAGTATTTGTTGAAACTCCGGTAACAACATTGGGTACAATATCAAATGCTTTCATAAGCCCAAAAACGGCATATGGATCTGAAGCACTTAAAATAATACACTTTATTTGCTCTCTAATGGCCTCAATGGCTAAATCTCCATTATAAGGTTCAAGGGGAGACGCACCAATTTCTATAACAGCTACATCTGCATCAACAGAACTTATTAAATTCTTCATGTAGTTTACTTTTTCTAAATAAACATCTCTAGGGCAGATTGATGATGGTAGACCGGCATCAACAAAATCAAAAACAGCGTCAGCACCAACATCTTTTAATGCTAGGATATCTTTATATCTTCCTGCTCCAGTAAGTTTTGCACCTACCACTTTTAAACCAGCCATCTTGAAAATATTAGTTACAATACGTGCAGATGTTGTTTTACCGGCAGACATTGATGTACCTACAAATAATACTACAGGAGTTTTAAATTCTATTTGTTTTACGGGTTTAAGAAAGTCGTCCATGGTTATTTTTTTTTCACTTCTAAAAGCATGTCCTATATATTGAATCTCCGTCAGCTCATGAATATAGATTGATTTTGAAGTAAGTTTTCCCAATAGCCCACCTGCAGTTAATACATGTAGCATTCCATCTGGCTTAGCTGCTTTCCAAGTTCCGGTAGCCTCTAATGTAGCATGTCGTTCACCCAAAACCCCAACAAGAGATTCGCCACCCATAACACCACGCATTCTACCATTTGGTAATTCTAATTTAAAAGTATCACTACCTTTTGTTATAATTTTGCAAATTACATAATCGCCTGTGTCCCAGAATGATTTATCAATTTTTAGTACTTCAAATTTCTTATCTGCTAAATCTGAAATCCTGGTTAGTCCTGTATATATATATTTATATTTCATAAGGCTAATCTTTAGGTTTTATTAAAGTGTCATCTAATAGTAATAATGTTAATAGTGCTGTTCGTTCAACCAATTTATCTATAAATATAAATTCGTGTTTAGCATGAGCACCATCACCTGTAGTGCCTAAGCCATCTAATGTGGCAGTATATAAACTTGTTGTATTTCCATCAGAACCTCCTCCAGCTGTAGCTTGTTCTAAGTTCAACCCTATAAGTTTACCATTGGCTTTGGCTATTTTCCATAATTGCCTGTTTCTAGGTGTTTTTTCCATAGGATGCCTACCAATTTTCCCTTCAATTTTTAGTTCTATATCTTGAAGTATTGGTTTTAGTTGATGAATTTTTTTGGTAATATATTTACCATCTTTATTGTTATTCACGCGAACATCAATTACAGCTTTACTATCTGCAGCAATTACATTAGGTGAAATACCTCCTTCAATCAATCCAACATTTACAGTAATACCTTTTTCAAAATCGTTCATGCCATATAATTGTTGTACTTGATGTGATAATTCTACAATGGCACTTACCCCTTTTTTCGGATCTAACCCGGCATGAGCAGCTTTTCCTTTTATGGAAATTGTAAAGCGTCCGATGCCTTTTCTAGCAGTTTTTAGTTTACCACTTAAGCCTAAAGGAGGCTCTAAAACATAAGCTCTGTTTACAATTTTGGAGAGTCTTTTAATAGCCTGAGTAGATTCTATACTACCTATTTCTTCATCAGTATTGATTAGAATAATGGGAGTAGAGCTAACTTTTAATGACAACTCTTTTAAGGTCTTTAATGCAAATAGTATTTGTGTTAAACCCGCTTTCATATCGTAAACTCCCGGTCCAGTTAATTTTCCTTTGTGTTCTGTAATGGGAATATCGTTAATTGTATTTATGTTCCATACCGTATCGCAATGACCCATTAATAATTGTAGGGGATCATTTTTTTTTCTGATTTTTGGTCGAGCATATAAATAGCCACCTGTTTTATTCCCTGAGACTAGTATAGAATAGAACCCTAATTTATCTAGTTTTTTTTCAAGAAATTGTAAAATGTTGGTGAGTGCTTGTTTATTGTTTGAAGGTGATTCTATGGTAATCAAGTCTTTTAATAAGCAAAGCATATTTTCATGATTAGCTTTCAGAAAGTGTATTACTTCATTGGCAATATGTTGTTTTGAATTAATCAACGTTTAAAATTTTTGGGAAATGGGAAATTGTAGGTTTCGGTAATTTTAGCAAAACGCCCATAAGCTATATAGGCTAATAGAGGGTTTTTTTTAATTTGTTGTTGTTCGTCCTTTTCATACTCTTTTAAATAATTTTTATCAATATGAGCTGCTATAATTTTACCGGTAATAATGCTATTTTCATTAAAACCATCTATTATTTTAAACAATTTACAAGCTAACAATAAATAAGATTCAGTAATATATAAGGCATCAATGCCTGAAGCTTTCATAGTAGGTAATATTCCAATAATACTTTTAGATTTTGAAATTTCATCGCATCTTGGCGAAGCACTTAAAGACGTTAATATCACTTGACTTGGTAAAGGAAAACTAACTGTAAATTCTCCTGTTTTTTTAATGTTTTGATAAGTTGCATGTTTAGGTGTGCATACAAAACCGAAGTAATTATCAAAACCAATAGGCGTAGCCATATGTTTAGGTGCCAAATTGTAGTCATTATTTTCTTTAGTACCAATAACCACCAATGGTGCAACAGTAAAAATGTGTTCCCAAATTGGAATTGTAGTATCTAGATCATAGAAGTTATGTTGCTTGTTTTTTTTCATAATATGTAAAAAGGTTAGTACATCTAATCACAAAACAGAAAATATAAAAGCAGATATTTATTAGTCTATGTCTAAGAATTTTTAAATTCCTAAAGATGAGGTTTCATCTCTCCTTTTCGTTTTTTGAGTTGCTTAAGCAAATCACTAATGGTTTTATCAGTGGCAAGCTCAAACCCCACTTCATTTGAAGATGCATAAATTCTTGGACCTGGAAGACTAAGTTTAATATCGCATATTTTTCCTTTTCCTTTTGGATCTTTATCTAGCTTGTAAAAAACATCGGCTTTCATAATCCAGTCAAATTTTTTAGCAAGTTTTTTTAATTTTTTTATAGCAAACGCTTCCATATGTTCGCTAGTTGGCATTTTCACAAATTGAATGTTAATTTCCATAATATTATGCTATTTTGAATAATTTAATTGATACTAAATGTATTTAAAATTGATTGATATATCAATGATAAATATCAGTGATTATATAATTTATAATCTCTTTTGGTACTTGGTAAATGTGTAATAAGAATAATCAAAACACCCAACATAGCGTAAATGAAATGGAGCATACCAAAATCTCTAATAAAAAAGAGTTGCATATTAATCCACAATATCAATAATAAACCCAGGTAGTATATAGGTTTATTTTTTCTGCTAATTTGAATATATTCTTTTTTAGCAATCCAAAAAAAGTGATTATTGGAAAAATACCAAATACAACGAATAAAAATACTCCTGGAATAAAAAAATTAGAAAAGGGGGAAGGTTCTAACATCTCAATTGGAAGACCAATACTTTTTCTAGAAGGATCAAAAATCAAACTAAGTCCATCCGGAATAGCACTAATGACCTGAAGAAATACCAAAAAAAATAAAAAATAACTTGAGAGTGATCTTTTCATTTTAATTAAATGTATTGAGAAATTAATTTATCTAAAAATTAAAACACTTTTTAAGTAAAACTGAGCAGATCATTTATTGGAGAAATATTTGATTTACTCAGTCCTAATTTTTAGATGCTATAACTATTAGATGGTTTTAAACAGTTGCTTCTTCTTTTCTCCTGTTTTCAATAATCTTTTCTATTAGATCCGGTACTTTTTCAAAAACAGCAGCTAGTCCATGTGTTTTACCTGCGGCTAGGAAAGAAATTTCCTCACCTTTGCTCACTAAAAAACCAATAGGTTCTATACCTACACCGGCTCCTGCACCCATACCTTCTCCTTTACGGCCTTTTGCTTCGGTTCCTTCACCACCACCGGAGCCAAACCCCATGCCTACTTTAATAACTGGTACACATTTGAATTCTCCTAATTCAAATTGCTCACCAACAATAGTTTCCGTTCTTGCCTCAGACTTAATAAAGTCTGTAATTTTGCCTAATAATTCTTCAAAATGTAATTCCATAGTTTTAATTTTTAAAAGTTAATAAACGATTTAATTATACGAATTGGCCTATTCTGTATATACAGTGTCATTTGATTTTTACCTTCAAAATTGATGTTAAAATTTCCTATCTTATAATTTATATAAGCAAATAAAGGAAACAGTTTTGCATTAGTGATAGGATCACCTGTATCAACATCTAGATAAAGTCTTTTGATCTTGAATGATCTTAACACACGTAGACCAGTTTGCACGCCAATTTTTCTGCTTTTAGTTCTTCTTTTTTCTATCTGTTTTTTACCATCACTATTCTTTGTAAGTGGATAGAAATAAAAATTTAAAAAAAGTACTTTTAATTTTATTCTTAATAACTCTTTTTTATGCTCTTCAATACTAGCCTTTGCCAAACCCTTTAATTGTACATAATATTGATTAGTAGCCGTATCAATTACTGCAACAATCGGTATTAGTAATAAAGAAATCACTAATAATAAAAATAGGATTAAAATGATAGTTAAAAGCATCATTTAATTTTGCATAGAAGATAATAGACTTATACTTTTTGTGCAATGATATTGGTCATATCAACACGGTATATATAGGAGTAATTTTTATAAGTTTTGAATAACTCTTTTTAGTTTGCCTCTTCCTTTCTTACACATAGTAGGTTAAAGAAAAGTTATTTTATGAGCTTAAAAAAACAAACAGGAAAACCATAGGCTTTCCTGTTTGTTTGGAGAGAAAGTTCAATTAAAAGAATTCCCCAACGTAAGCGTTGGTGTTTCTGATTCACCTCTCCTTAGGAGAGGTCGGAACTGCCTTTTCGCAGTTCCGGTTGAGGTTAAATATAATCCCGAGCACTCGGGGCGATTTTTGGTTCTAAGACCAAAATTAAACCGGTGAAATACCTCTACGCTTGACCCCTCTGGTGAGGCTCTGCCTCGAGGGTAGTCGGTTTCAAGAAATTTTTTATTTTAAGATTTTAAAGGAAATTACCTTCGCCATCAGTTTTAACTTTAAGTCTTTGGTCACCATTTTCTAAAGTTAATTTATATACCTTTTTAACACCTTTTTCTTTGTGATAATTCAATAAATAAACATCTTTTGATATTGTCCATTGTGGAAAACGTTTGGCAACAGATTTGGCAACAGACTTAGGTAAAGCAATATCTTTAAATTTCTCAATGGTACGGACAATTTTATTGTCTTTATCATAAACCGCTACAATCTTCCCATCTGGAATAAAAAATGATATTGTATAAAAATCGTATTCATCATCATAATATTCAGATTTCCTTACATCATAGGCTGCCACTTCTCTTTGAAGTAACTGAACAGGGATGGCTTCTTCTTCTGAGCTAACTGAATTTAAATATTTGTAATTGGTAGCAACAACAATTACTTCAGATAACTGTATAGGATCTTGGGCAAATGTTTGGGTAGTTAACCCAACAATAAATAAAACAA
This sequence comes from Flavobacteriaceae bacterium UBA2765, assembly GCA_002352665.1. GTDB lineage: Bacteria > Bacteroidota > Bacteroidia > Flavobacteriales > Flavobacteriaceae > Aureibaculum. The sequence goes on along the minus strand of DEIV01000052.1, from coordinate 6,435 downwards.
TAATTAGTTTTTTCATAACATAGTTTTTAGATTAGTATTTACTTATGGACACTCGCTTAAAGTTATACTGTAAATCTATAGTATGCAATGATAATTATCAGTTATACTGATGTTTAACTGGAAAATTGGAAATATTAGAAGGTAAATGTCTTCTAGTTATTAAGTTTAATGTAGTGTTAATTTTGTTAAAAAAGAAACAGGGAAGCATCACGTTTCCCTGTTTCCTCTTTGAAGAGGTTAATTTTATAATTTAGCTTTTGTAATACGCATATAGTTAATTACTATGACGTAGTTAATTTACCAAGTGTAAACCATATTATTAAAATCTTCAGCTAGCCTAAATTATTTTAAAATTGAGGCTAATTTTTCATTCTCATAGCAAAGAGGTTTAAAATGGAGACAGGAGATGTAATTCTCCTGTCTCCTAAAGAGTTTAAAATGGCTTCCTTAGCTTTTAAATAATTTTTCATATTTCCTTATTACTAAAATCATACTAAAACTATTCGTCGCTAATTAACGTCTTAAACCCTCTCCACGTTCTTCACTGTTCTAAAACAATGAGAACCTTATTTTAAAATAGAAACAGGAGACTTGAATCTCCTGTTTCCTAAAGAGCTTAAAATGGCTTCCTTAATTCAAATAATTTTTATACTACCTTATTACTAAAACCGTACTAAAATTATTGTCAGTTAAATAACGTCTTAAACTCTCCATGATTTTCATAGTTTTGCAACCATGAGTATCTATTTTGGAGCTACTTTAAAGTATTCTTCAAAGAACTTTTAATTACTAATTTAATGGAACAAATATAAAGGTGATATTTTTAATTTCCTATGACTATAATCATGGGTTAGGTTGATATATATCATTGTGTAGTTGGTTTTATTTTTCTATAATAATTTTATTTTAATATAAAACAATACCATAGGCCATATTTAATAAAAATATACCTACTAAAAAGAGGAGCATATATACCATTTGGATAAATTTTACATTGATAATGTTTATCCAATGTATAGCTTTTTCCGGAAAAATAAATAGAAATAATCCTTCAAAAAGCGCCATCCATCCTATTAATGTTATGATAAGTCGCCAGTCATTAGTCCAATTATTATGAAATAATATATTTATTAAGCCAATAATAATGGCTAAAAAAGATGTTATAATAACAAATTTTTGATCTTTTAAATCTTCAAAAATTTGTTTTATTCTTGTTGGATTTAAGCTTAATATCAAAAAGAAAATGATAAAATACCATCCCCAAAATTTTGCTAAAAAAATAGATATATCACTCATAATGATAGAATTTTATTCATGTAAAACTAAAAAAGGAATTACTGTATGATAACTAATTTCTTCAATAGTAGGTTTGAATAGTATTTGTTGAAAAAGATTAAGGTTCTTCGCTATCATTACAATGATATCAATATTTCTACTTTCAACAAAGCATTCTACACCAGCTTCAATTTTTTTATTAGTAACTTTATGAAAGCTATGTTTTTCATCAGCAAAGAAATCATTTAAATACTCTTTATTCTCCTCCTGAAATGCCGTAAGGTTTTCATCTTTTTTGGCTATATGTAACACGCGTATGGCGGCATCATATTTCTTTGCTACTTCTGAAATACTACTTAATATTTTAGTTTGATAGAATAAATTATAATCTGTTGGAAAAGCAATTTCTTGAGGTACTTTAAAAATTGCTCCTTTTGGCACCACCAAAACAGGACATTTTATTTTAGTGATTAAATCTCCGGTATTAGTTCCAACAATTGCTTTTTTGATACCACTCGCACCTTTAGTACCCATAACAATAAGGTCGATATTTTTTTCTTCAATTTGATCTCTTATGGCACTTATAAAATAATCATAGCTAGAAATAGGGATAAAATTATGTTTAGAATTTGGGTGTGATTCTTTAATTTTATCTATTAGTTTTCTCAATTCAACTTTAGGTTTTTTTAATACAATTTCTTCAATAACTGTACCTCCTGTAGACATGGGAGTCTCACCACCTACATAATTTGAGATCTCGGTAACATTGTGTAAGTAAAAATTACAAGCAGAATTTTTAAAAAATCCTAAAGCGTATGCTATGGCGTTCCATGAATTTTTAGAAAAATCGGTAGGAAGTAATATATTATTCATAGTATCTGTTTGACAACAATTTATGTCAAAATTATACAGGTATAGCTTAGTGTGAAATGATATATATCATATGAAAAAAAAGTTGTTAAATTTTCATATCCTTTGCATAGTATACTTTGGGTAAGAGATTCTAAATCTTAGCATATGTGCTAAGCAAAACTTAAATAGTGGGATCAATAGTACCCAAAGTGATTTTTTACTGATTAACAAAAAAATATATTTAATAAACTTTCTTAAGGCGATCAATATCAACAATTCTAATATTTCTTCCTTCAATATCTATGAGCCCCTCTTTTTTTAAACCGGACAGGGTTCTTATAAAAGTTTCTGTTGCAATACCGGCAACACTTGCAAGGTCACTTCTGGAGATTCTTATACTATCTTCAGGATGTTTAGTTATTTTTTCTGTAAATTGAAGAATTGTATTTGCAGTCTTTTTTCTTACAGAGCTGTAAGCCATTTGCAGTAGTTGATCTTTTATTTCTGAAACATTATCTGTTAAATAATCAATTAAATCTAAGGTAACTTTGTGGTTCTTTTGTAAAATATTTGTCAATTCGCTTTTAAAGAGTTTAAAAACTGTAGTTTTTTCGAGAGCAGTGGCGTATTCTTGGTAGGCCATATTATGAGTCAGCGAAGTAAAACCAAATAAGTCATCTGCTTTATGCAAAGCGGTTATCAGTTCTTTACCTTGTTCTTCAATTTTATAGGTTTTTACTACACCTTCATAAATTAAAAAAACATAATTAGAATTATCTCCCTCATGGTATATAGTTTCACCGATTTTATACGAATATTTTTCTCCTTTATCTATAAAGTAATTTTTAAGATGCTCTAATGTTTTGAGTTGATCTTTAGCCTCATGTTTTATGATATTTTTTTTAAGATTTAAATTTTCTTCAATGATAGCTACCTTGGCAAGTCTACTTTCTATGGCACTAACCAAATCAGTTTCTTCAAAAGGTTTGGTAAGGTAATCATCAGCACCCATATCCATTCCTTTTCGAATATCTTTATGCTCTGTTTTTGCCGAAAGAAATATAAACGGAATATGTTTTGTGGTTTTTTCTTTAGAAAGTACTTGTAGTACACCGTAGCCATCTAATTCCGGCATCATAATATCGCAAACAATGATGTTTGGTTTATTTTTTTTTGCTTCGGCAACACCAATTTTACCATTAGAAGCAGTAATTACATCATAATTAGCTAATTCTAATAGTTCAGCAGTATTTTCTCTTACTACAGTATCGTCTTCAATTAATAAAACCTTTTTATTCATTGTTATTATGGATTGGTAATGCTATTGTAAATATAGAACCTATATTTTCTTTGCTTTTAAATTTAATAGACCCTCCTAAATTTTCTAAATGACCTTTAACAATATTTAACCCTATACCCGTGCCTTGACTGTTAAATGCATTTTCCGCTCTAAAATATCTTTCAAATATATTTTTCTGATCTTTTTGTGGTATACCTATACCTTGATCTGTAATTATGAAAACAATATTTTTGTAATTTTTTGTAATCTCTAAATCAATATAAGTATTTTCCGGCGAATATTTTATGGCATTATGTATTAAATTTGACAGGATTAATTCTAAAATTTTTTCATCTTGTTGTAAAGAGAATTCATCAATATTTTGTGGTATATTAATTCTTTGTCCACTTTTCAATAGCATGTTGGCGTTATAGACTACTTCATTAACAATTTTACTCAAATTAAAATTGGTAAATTTATAATTGACCTTACCTGAACCCAAACGTTCAATTGATAAAAAATCATTTAAAATATTATTTAGGTAATGTACTTTACTGGTTATTGTTTTTATATGTTTATCCCTTTTTTCTTGCTGTTCACTTAATTTGTATTTTTCCAGTAAAATAGTTGAAGTCAAAATACCGCTCAATGGCGTCTTGAACTCATGAGATACTAAGGATAAAAATTTAGTTTTAAGGTCATTAAGTTCTATTTCTTTTTTTAAAGCGACTTTAATTCTATTCTCCGCCCTTGCCCTTTTTTTTATTTCTTTTTCAAAATTGACATTTAATTCTTTTAAAGCCTCAATATTACTATTTAATTCAGCAGTTCTTTCTATAACTCTTTTTTCTAGTTGTGAGTTCAATAGCTCTATTTCTTTTTCTGCTTTTTTACGGATGGTAATGTCACTTATTATAGCCATTACGTATCGTTTTTCATAAACGATGAACGGATTTAATCCAATCTCTAGTGGAAATTCAATTTTATTTTTTTTTATGCCATATAGTACTTTTCCCTGCCCCATATTTCTAGTACTGCTATTTTTCATAAAACCGGAAAAATGTGTACCGTGGTTATGCTGGTATTTTCCAGGAATTAAAATATGCAATGGTTTATTGATCAATTCATTTTTATCATAAACAAACATTTTTTCTGCCGAGGAATTCGCAGCTACAATGTTTTGATTTTCATCAACAACAACAACACCTTCTGAAACGGCTTCAAACAGTATATTAACAATGTCAGGATCTTGTTTGAACATATGTTTATGTGGTATAGAATAAAGCAATATGTAAAAATACAAAATATAATGCAGTTTACAGGCAATGATATTTGTCATTTTTAATAACAAATGCATTCATTAATTTTATTACCATAAAGTTTATAATTTGTAGTGTTTCGAATTATCTGGTCAATTATAAAATAAGTGTATGTTAACATTTAAAAATTTTAATATAGCAGATTGGTTTTCTTTTTACAGAATTTTTGCTGCCCCATTCCTGCTAATTTTATTGTGGTTTGAAGAGCGTGAGCTTTTTACTTGGTTCTTATTAATAAGTTATAGTACGGATATGATTGATGGATTTTTAGCCAGAAGGTTGAAAATAGCCAGTGCCAGAGGTTCACAATTGGACTCAATGGGAGATCAAATTACGTTTATAATCGGGTTAATTGGCTTATTGGTGTTTGAAACTGAATTTATTAAAGCAAATTATATCATAATTTTAATTGCTTTTGTTCCCTATATAATACAGATGCTTATTGCCTATGGTAAATATGGTAAAGCTACAGCTTTTCATACTTACTTGGCCAAATTATCTGCTGTAGTACAAGGCGTATTTATCCTTTGGGTATTGTTTTTCGGACCTATTTACTGGTTGTTTTATATGATGCTAATATTAGGTTTATTAGAAACAATTGAAGAAATAACGTTAATTTTTATATATAAGGAGTGGGCCTCTGATATAAAAGGAATTTATTGGGCGTTAAAAGACAAACGCCGATTAAAAAAATAGAATTAAAGTTAGTTGTGTAATTAGAACGTAATCAATCCAGAAAGTGTCAATGCGGTAAAGCTTACCTAAATTGATATCAAAATATACGATAAGTTTAAAAATGAAAATTATATCATGCGTAGCTACTCATTCTTTACAATTATTCTTTTATGTTTGGCTATATTGATTATTGATATACTGGCATTTTATTGGTTGCAATCCATCTTACTACAGTTAACTTCTTCGTTTTTTAAAAATATTATTTACGTTGCGTTTTGGGTATTTTCAATTGGTTTGATTACCGCCATACTCTTTTTGAAAATAAGATTAGATCGTATTTATCTTGGCAGAAAGCAGTTGATTATATCCTCATTATACGGACTTGGCATATTATCTTTTGTTCCTAAATTAATTTTTGTAATTGTAATTTCTATACTACATTTTTCAAATTATATATTTTCATATACAGATTGGTTAATTGTAATTCCATTATTAGCTATATTATCAGGGTTTTTACCATTTTTTGTTATTGTTTACGCAATTTTTAAAGCAGTATATAAATTTAAGATTCATTCCGTTACAATTCAATTTGACCATTTACCTCTAAACTTTAATGGTTTGCGTATAGTGCAAATTTCTGATTTGCATTTAGGGAGTTTTAATTTTAGATATAAAATTTTAGAAAGAGCGGTGAAAATGATCAATAATTTAAATCCGGACTTTATTTTTTTTACCGGTGATTTGGTCAATAATTATGCTTGGGAATTAAAAGGATGGGATCGAATATTTAAACAACTTCATGCAGTACATGGGAAATATGCAGTATTGGGGAACCATGACTATGGTGATTATAGCCAATGGAATAGGCAAAAAGATAAAAAGGCAAATTTTGATTCGATTAAATATTTTTATAAAAAAATTAATTTTAAACTACTGTTGAACAAGGCAGATGCTGTAAAAAAAGGAAGTGATACTATAGCCATTATTGGTGTTGAAAATTGGAGTAAACCACCATTTAAGAAATATGGTAATTTA
>DEIV01000046.1:8153-23192 GCA_002352665.1 Flavobacteriaceae bacterium UBA2765 | reverse complement strand
AAACAATAAAGTATCCAGTTGTAGATCCCCTATTGCCGCAGCAGCTGGTATCTATTGTGATGGCTCTCAGAATGTTATTATAGAGAACAATACAGTGTCTGATGGTCAAGTAGGGTTTTCAATAGGTAATGAAAATAGCAACGTGAGTTCAGGAGGACATATTTTGAGAAACAATCTTTCTTATGACAATTCGTGGACAGGAATTATTTTAGGTGTATCTCCAGCAGCTTCTGGTAGTTTTATTGATAATGTAGCTGTATCAGGCAATACGGTTTTTAGTAATGGTGGTATTTCTGATACGTATTTGGGTAATATGGGAGCCTCAGAATTAGTTATTCTAAAAAATATTCAAAATTTATCTGTAAAGAATAATATTTTTTATTCTACTGATCATAATACTTTGGTTTCATTTGCTATGCCGTTTGATGCTGCTATGACTTCCTATGTGAATACAATTTCTTTTGATTACAATCTTTATTATACCAATTCTACTGAAACTACTCCTTTAGGAGTTTTTGACTGGTCACAACTTGGATCAGGGTATGATTATTATGGCACATTTGATTGGTACAGAGTTAATCGTACAGATCAAGATGTAAATTCGAGTTTCGTTAATCCAAGTTTTGTAGATATAACATCACCTACTGTAGATTTAAACTTACAAACCAGTTCTTCAGCTATAAATGCAGGAGATCCTAACTATGTAGTTGCCTTAGGGGAAACTGATTTTTTTGGGAACAATAGAATCAATCAATCCATTATAGATATTGGAGCATACGAATCAGATGCTGCTGCTGCCGGTGATACTGCTGCCGCTATTGATGGTGTTAATAGTGCTAGCGAAAATTATATTGTTTTGCAGACAGGAGTTACACAAGGTGTTTGGAAAAATATCTATGCCTATGATGATAATAATTTCATTTATGTTTATGCTGAATATGCCGGAAGTTTACCTGAATACTCTATTTACCTGAATACTAATTCGAGTTCAGGTTTTCAAGAGACATGGTCAGAAAAATCTGATTACTATGTAGATGGTACACTTAATCTATTGAATAAATATGAAGCCAATTGTAATAATGCATGGCCTTTTGTGGCTGATAATAGCGTTATGAATGTAAGATTTATTCAAACATCAACAACTATAGAAGGGCGTATTCCTAAAGACGCATTAGGTTTGGGTAATATTGGGACATTAGGCTTAGGTCTTATTGGATATACCGAAAATTGGCCCATAACTGTTGGATCTATTCCTTTAGAAAACAACGCTATGGTCTATATGTCTCTTGATGGAGGCTCAGAAGCAGGTAGTTTATCTGTAGATGGATACAATAGTCCTGTTGAGAATTATCAACATTTGATCACCGGGGTTGTAAATAGTTCATTTAGTAGTATTTATGGATACGTTGATAGTGAGTATATCTATTTGTATGCGGAAATAGCTGATGCAAATTTATCAGAATACAATGTTTATATTAATACAAATAGTGCTACTGGGTTTCAATATCTATGGACAGATAAGTCTAATTACTTTATAGATGCTAATTATAATGTGCTTAATGAACATAATGGGGGTAGTTCTGGATGGCCTTTTGATCAATCATTAAATTCTACAGGTATAGAATTTATAATGACGCCTAATGCTGTAGAAGGAAAAATTTTAAAATCTTTGTTAGGTTTAGAAAATTCTGGAACCATTGGTATCGGCTTAGAAGGGCATACTAATAATTGGAATAATAGCCTTGGCGGTGTGCCTGTCAATGGTAATATGGTTTATCTCTCTTTAGGTGAGAATTTAAAATCAGCTTTTGTAGCAGAGGTATCAAAAGAATTTATGGAGGCTGCTGTAAAGGTCTTTCCTAACCCTGCGATAAACAAATTAACTATTAATTATATAATGATAGAAGATGGACCAGTGTCAATAGAATTAATAGGAATTGATGGTAGAAAATATTTTTATAAAGAGATGTATTCAAAAGCAGGTAATCAAAATTATTCAATGTCTGTAAAGCATTTTAATAGAGGAATATCATTTCTAAGAATTAATACATTGGGAAAGGTCGAAACAAGAAAAATAATTTTAAAATAGAGATTCCTTATAGTTTTACCATTTAGAAGTAAGCATAAACCTTACTTAATAAAAGAGGCTGTCTGAAAAGACAGTCTCTTCATTTTTAAGTGACCTCGACAGGATTATTTCATGATCCTTTAAGCTCTTTTTTCAAATAGAAAGTCCAACCGCTAAAGCAGTTGTTTTTTCATTTTAATACACTGACAAAAACCTTCGGCTTTTGACATTTCCTAAAACGAAAAAATCCATTACTTATGTAATGGATTTTCTGCTTGTAGTGACCTCGACAGGATTACCTACGGTTTTCCTGACAAAGCTCCGCTTTGAAAATCAAAAATCCACAAAATCAAAAAAGCAAGCTTTATGATTTTGCTTGCTTTTCGATTTATTCGTGACCTCGATAGGATTACCTACGGTTTTCCTGATAAAGCTCCGCTTTGAAAATACTTCAAACAAAAAAATGCTCAAGCGGGCTTGGCATTTTTTCTTATTAAAGTATTTATTCGTGACCTCGACAGGATTACCTAAGGTTTTCCTGACAAAGCTCCGCTTTGAAAATACTTCAAACAAAAAAATGCTCAAGTGGGCTTGGCATTTTTTCTTATTAAAGTATTTATTCGTGACCTCGACAGGATTCAAACCTGTAATCTCTTGAGCCGTAATCAAGTGCATTATTCAGTTATGCTACGAGGCCAAATTCAAATCAAATATAACCTCTTTGAGATTTAATTTAAGGAAATATTCTTTTATATGGAGTGCAAATATATTCCTTTTTTAAGTAAATGAAAGAATATATACAACAAATTTAAAGCCCTAAATCCTTTCTGAAATTTTCAAGTATGGGTTTCGCTTTCTCTAAGTCTTCTTGGTATATAAATAACTCTACCTGAGACGGAAAACCTCCATAAAAACCGGAGCGTAAGCCGGATTGAAAATTATTTTTTACCAAAGAAGCTATTTTATGGTCGTTTAAATCTAATTGTAATCTTTGAATTTGAATTAAAGATCCTGTAAAAAATTTGACATGTTTTGAATGATCATCCATAATAAAATGATTTTTATTAAAGGTACAAAATTTAGAGTCAATCCAAACTGTTTTTTGTGATATAATACCGCCAAGCAACTAATGCCAATTGTAGTTTCGAAGCCTTGGTCATATCAAAATTTCTTTTTGATAAACTAGGTAATACTATTTTATTGAGTTTGGCAAGCATTGAAAAGAAAAGCTTTTTCATTTTACAAAGCTAAATAAAAAAATGCTCCATTTTAATAGAGCGTTTTTATCATGTCATGATTAATGTCAATATTTTATTACTATTCCTTTTTTAATGTAATTTCAACAATTCCATTTTTGCCTTTTTTACCATACCTTTCTACAGCTTTTTCCCCCTTAATAACATTGATACGTTTAATACTATCTGGTTCAATGTTCTCCAATTCTTCTTTAGAGATTTCTTTTCCATCAATAATAAATAATGGATCTCCTCCATCACTAGTTATAAAAATTTCCTTTCTTTCATCATGTTCTTCATCCTCTTCAATAATAACTTCAAGATCTTCAATAATAATTTCATGAAGTTCATCTATGTTTTTATCATCATCAGTTTTAATGATAAGTTTTTCAGTTTTGATTTTAGTGGTACCTCTATCCTTATTTACCCATACAGAAGCCGTAGAATTGTTTTCATTGGCATCAGTAATAACATGAATAATATTATTTTCATTACTATTTGGCTCCCTAACCAATTCCAATACTTTATTTTCATGTGAGTAAGAGAAACCATTGCTATAATCACCTTGCGGAGAACCAATACTTAAATTGCCATTTTTATTATCAAAGGAGATTGAAATAGGGTTAATGCCTTTATTATTATCTGCGGCATAAGCAGCAGATGCTTTTCCATTTTTAGCCTTGGCCTCTATCTTTATAGCAGTAATTTCGTTTTTGTTATTTCGTTTTATGCCTTTAAATATAATCTTTAGGCTCTTGTCGTTGAACGAGTTGCTCAGTTCAGTTAAATCCTCTTTAGTATTTTCTTTAATGATAACATTTGCGTAGATTTCAACTTCCTTTTTGACTATCTTTTTGTCAGCTTTCTTTTGTTGAGCCATAGTTTTAGTATTAAAAGAAAATATAAATACCAAGAGTAACGGCATTAGTAATGCAAATTTCCATTGCGATTTTTTGTTTGATCTTTGTTTGTGTAACATCATAAGTCGTTTTTTTAATAATGAATTGTAAAAATTATTAGCAAGTGCTATTTGATAATTTGGTACGCTTGTTTTTAATAATAATTCTTGATATGAATATTGTGTTTCTGGCCTTTTTATTGTATAGCTGTCAGCAATAAACTCTAAATTTTGTTCCATTTCTTTTTTATAGAACCACATAAAAGGGTTGATCCAGAATACAATTCGTAATACATGTGTTAATAAAGTATCTAGAGAATGCCAATGACGTACATGTACCTTTTCATGCTTTATTATTAATTCTAATTCATTTTTTGTAAATTGCTGAGGGTTGTAAATAATATAATTTAAAAATGAAAAGGGTGAAATATTCTTGCTAGTTTCAATAAAAGAAAAAGGAGTTTGATTAATTTTTTGATGTTTCGCTATTAAATAGCCAATGGAGAAAAGCTGTAATATAAATTTAACGCTAAAAAACAGCATTCCTAATATATATAATAAAGTAAAAATTTGCATCAAACTAATATTAGATGAAATACTTGTTTGATTAGCTATTATTTCTTGTGTTTTAAACCCATCTAATATTGTTGCTGCTTTTTCAACATAAATAGGAATTTCGATCAAAGGAATAGCCATAATTATTACCAATCCTAATAAAAAAAATGTTCTAATTGCATTAAAAAAAGTTTCATTTTTTAAGAATAAATAATAAAAAATAAATAGTAGTGCAATTAATCCATTTGCCTTTAAAAAATAGTCCATAGCTAGTTGTTTTTTTTACTTTCTATTATTTTAATTATCTCTCTCAATTCATCTGCACTTATTTTTTCTTCTTTGGCAAAAAATGAAACTACATTTTTATAAGAGTTTTCAAAGTAATTGTTTACGGCAGCAGAAAAATATTTATTTCTATACTCTTCCTTTGAGAGTGTTGGGTAATATCTATGGGTATTACCAAAAGTTTCATGTGCAACAAAACTTTTGTCTTCCATTTTTCTTATTACTGTTGAGACTGTATTGTAATGAGGTTTGGGTACTGGTAAATGATCAATAACTTCTTTTACAAATGCTTTTTTTAACTGCCAAAGCACTTGCATAATTTCTTCTTCTTTGTTGGTGAGTTTATCCATTTACGTGAATTTGTTACAAACATAAACTATATTTATAGTTAAACAACTAAAAATATAGTTATTTAACTAAATTTTAGGAAAAGAGACCATGCTAAATGTTAAAAAAGTATATTAGCCAAAAATAAAATAATGAGTATTTTTTACATTATCGTTGGTTTTATACTATTGGTAGTTGGAGGAGAATTTTTAGTTAGATCATCAGTTGGTCTGTCATTTAAATTGAATTTATCTAAGCTCATTATTGGTATGACCGTGGTTTCTTTTGCTACATCAGCTCCCGAATTATTGGTAAGTTTACAAGCCGCATTAAACGGTTCACCAGATTTGGCACTTGGTAATGTTATAGGATCAAATGTTGCCAATATTGCTTTGGTTTTAGGGATCACTGCAATCATTTCTCCACTAACAGTTGATAAAAATTTTTATAAAATGAATTGGCCGGCTATGATGATAGTGTCTTTTTTATTTTATTTTTTTTTAAAAAATGATTCCGTTTTATCTCGTTTTGAGGGAGGTATTTTATTCCTCTTTTTAATTGTATTTGTATATATAATGATAGCAAAGGCTAGAAAGGATAAATCTGTTGTTATAGAAGAAGTTGATGATGCTTTAATGGAAACTTCTTATCAAATGATATTTTTTTGGTTGGCAATTGGAGGGGTTGCACTATATTACGGTTCAGAATTATTGGTAAAAGGTGCTAAAGACATAGCACTTAATTTAGGTATAAGTGATGGTGTTATTGGAGCAACTGTAGTGGCTATTGGAACAAGCGTGCCGGAATTAGCAGCGTCAATTATTGCGGCATTAAAAGGTGAAAAAGCCATTTCATTAGGAAATTTAATTGGATCAAATATTTTTAATATTGGCTCTGTGTTGGGTTTAACCGTTTTAATTACACCAATAAACGCTATTGAAGATAATATAATGATCAATATCTATTGGATGCTTGGTGTTGCCTTGGTGTTGATACCTTTAGTTTTTTTGCCAAAAAAATATAAAATTTCTCGTTTTAAAGGATTGTTTCTTCTTTCGGGATACATAATTTTTATATACCTATCCTTTAAATCAAATTAAAAAAAACATAAAAAAAAGCTTCAAATTCCAGTGTAATATTGGATTGAAGCTTCTTTCTAATTTAACCTAATCTATTATATTTAACCTAATCTAACTTGGCAGATTTTACAGTTTTAATTATTCTTCCTGCTATTTTATAAGGATCCCCATTTGAAGCCGGTCTTCTATCTTCTAACCATCCTTTCCATCCTTTCTCTACAGTAATAATAGGAATTCGGATAGAGGCACCACGATCAGAAACTCCGTAGCTAAAGTCTGTTACATGAGCAGTCTCATGTAATCCAGTTAATCTTTCATCATTAAAGGCACCATATACATCTATATGTTCATCTGTTACAGGTCTAAATGCCTCACATATTTTTTCATAAATTTCTTTAGAACCGCAAGTTCTTAAGGTAGTATTAGAAAAATTAGCATGCATACCAGAACCATTCCAATCTCCTTTTACCGGTTTTGGATGAAGCTCTATGTAATAGCCATATTTTTCTGTCAATCTATTCAATAAATATCTGGCTATCCATATTTCATCACCAGCGGTTTTAGCACTTTTAGCAAAACATTGGAATTCCCATTGTCCCGGAGCTACTTCTTGATTGATGCCTTCAAAATTTAATCCGGCATCAATACATAGATCAGCATGTTCTTCTACAAAATCTCTACCCCAGGTATATCTACCTCCTACAGAGCAATAGTATTTTCCTTGAGGTCCAGGAAATCCCCCTCGAGGAAATCCTAAAGGTAAATCAGTTTTAGCATCCATTAAAAAATATTCTTGTTCAAAACCAAACCAGAAATCATTGTCGTCGTCATCAATTGTCGCTCTAGCATTCGACTCATGTGCAGTTCCATCAGCATTTAATACTTCACTCATTACCAAATAACCATTCCGTCTTGCCGGATCTGGATAAATGGCTACTGGTTTTAGAAGACAATCTGAAGAATTACCTTCTGCTTGTTCGGTTGAAGAACCGTCAAAAGACCAGATATCACAATCTTCTAGCTTGCCACTAAAATCATTTTCTATTTTTGTTTTACTTCTTAATTCTTGGGTTGGTTGATGACCATCTAACCAAATGTACTCTAATTTACTTTTACTCATAGTTACAGGTTTTAAAAAATAATTACAAAAATACTTTTTTTGAGTAAACTACCAATAATTTAGGGGTGTAAATATTATAATTATGACTTTTTTTATTGAACCCCTAAAAAAAGATGGGTAAAATATGAATATGAATAAAAAAGTTGATTAATTTTGTCATTCAATTAAAAACAAAATTAAGATTTATAATTATGGCGGTATTAAGATTCAATGCATTAAGAGAAACCTTAAATAGAAAACCCGTGGAGGTTGATGAAAAAGTTAAACGCTCTGTTTTGTTTGGTGAAAATGTATTTAATGAAAATACCATGCGTCAATATTTAACAAAAGATGCTTTTAAAGGTGTTATGAATGCCATTGAACATGGAACTAAAATTGATAGAAAAATTGCTGATCAAGTTGCAGCATCTATGAAAGATTGGGCACTGTCTAAAGGCGTTACACATTATACACATTGGTTTCAGCCTTTAACCGGGGCAACAGCAGAAAAACATGATGCATTTTTTGAAACCATTGGTAATGGTATGGCTATTGAAAAATTTGGTGGAAGTCAATTGGTGCAACAAGAACCAGATGCTTCCAGTTTTCCTAATGGAGGTATTAGAAATACCTTTGAAGCCAGAGGATATACTGCATGGGATCCTACTTCTCCTGCTTTTATATATGGTACAACCTTGTCCATTCCTACAATTTTTGTGGCCTATACAGGAGAAGCTCTAGACAATAAAACACCCTTGTTAAGAGCATTACATGCCGTAGATTCCGCTGCAACCGCAGTGTGTAAATATTTTGATAAAAATGTTAAAAAAGTAACATCTTCACTGGGTTGGGAGCAAGAATATTTTTTAATTGATAGTGCTCTGGTAGATTCTCGCCCGGATATTACCTTAACGGGAAGAACATTGTTAGGACATTCTCCTGCCAAAGGGCAACAATTAGATGATCATTATTTTGGTTCTATTCCAACCAGAGCTTTGAATTTTATGAGAGATCTAGAAACTGAATGTATGCTACTGGGTATTCCTGTAAAAACAAGACATAATGAGGTGGCACCTAATCAGTTTGAATTAGCTCCTATTTATGAGGAATCTAATTTGGCAGTAGATCATAATTCATTATTGATGGATGTGATGGGTAAAGTCTCAGCACGTCATCATTTAAAAGTATTATTTCATGAAAAGCCATTTGCAGGAGTTAATGGTTCAGGGAAGCATAACAATTGGTCACTTTCAACAAATACCGGCATCAATTTATTAAGTCCCGGTAAGACACCTATGAGTAATTTGCAATTCTTAACATTTTTTATAAATACTATAAAAGCAGTTTGTGATCATGAAGCATTATTGAGAGCTGCCATTGCATCTGCAAGTAATGACCATAGATTAGGTGCCAATGAGGCTCCACCGGCAATTATTTCTGTTTTCATTGGAGCTCAATTAACCAAAGTGTTAAATGAGCTGGAAAGCGTTACTAATGGCAAACTATCTCCTCAAGAAAAAACAGATCTTAAGTTAAATGTAGTAGGCAAAATTCCTGATGTCTTATTGGATAATACCGATAGAAATAGAACTTCTCCTTTTGCTTTTACAGGTAATAAATTTGAATTTAGAGCGGTAGGTTCAACGGCAAACTGTGCGGTACCTATGACCATATTAAATACTATTGTTGCCAAACAATTGAAAGATTTTAAAGTTGAAGTTGATAAATTGATCAATAATAAAGACCTAAAAAAAGATGAAGCAATATTTAATGTATTAAGAGAATATATTAAAGCTTCTAAAAATATATTGTTTGAAGGAAATGGCTATAGCGATGCATGGGCAAAAGAGGCTAAAAAGAGAGGGTTAAGTAATAATAAAACCACTCCTGAAGCCTTAAAAGTAAATATTTCTAATAAAACTATTGCCTTATACGAAGAGATGAAAGTTATGAGTAAAGTAGAGGTGGAGGCAAGACATGAAATTGAATTGGAAGAATATACCATGCGTATTCAAATTGAAGGAAGAGTGCTGGGAGATATTGCCCGAAATCATGTTATACCAACAGCTATTAACTATCAGAACACCTTGATAAAAAATGTTACAGGTTTAAAAGAAATATTTGGAAGCAGTTTTAAAAAAACAGCCTCTGATCAAATGGAGTTGATTGAAAGAATATCTGAACATATCTCAGGGATAAATACTAAGGTTGAATTCATGATAAATGAGCGTAAGAAAGCAAACGTATTAAAAGGTCAAAAGGCAGCTGAAGCCTATTGTAATAAGGTAAGGCCTTATTTTGATGAAATAAGATATCACTGTGATAAGTTAGAATTGATGATTGATGATGAACAATGGCCATTGACAAAATACCGCGAATTATTATTTACAAGATAAAATTTGCAAAACTATAAAATAGCATTTGTCTTTATATTTTGTTGTCCTCTATTTTGTTGAATTCTACTTTTGGCAGATCTTTTAAAAAGTAGTTATAGGTAAGGGTTAATAAGAAAACAAAAATTGCTGTAATTACACCTACTATTACATCATAATAGGGATCTATTGATAGTGATATTCTTATTAAAATAGTAGCTAACACAAAAGCCGAGTATCGAAATATCTTATAATAATTAAGCGTATACCGTAGGGCTATAAGCACAATTATAATATCGCTAAAAATTAAAACCGTATAAAATGAATGAAAAGAATGCAAATAATTTCCTGTCAGTAATAATGTCTTAAAATCATAAAATCCAATAATTATAAATGCAATTAATAGTAATAAGGACAGTACTTTTTTTGCTTGAATAAATTCTTTTCGATCATCTTCAGAATGAGTTAACCTAACCCTACGCTGTAATTTACTATTAAATCCTAAAATTATAAATATGGCTAATGCTCCAAAGGCATAAGCAAACATATGTATGACCGATTCCGTCATGGCATTCCATTCAAAACTTTCAATATGACTAAATTCTTTAAAACCGGCTCGTATAAATATTAATGATAATAACTCAAATTGTTTTCCTACAGATTGGGCTACTGATTTGGGTAATACGAATATTAAACTTAATAATTCAAGTATTAATAATATGGTAAATGTAATATCTATTGCAAAAAACGGATTGGCAAAATAATCATCTAGTCTACCCAAAGAAATTAAATTACTACGATCTAAATAGCTAATAATAACGCTTAATATAAAAATAAATACGAGGGAATAACTGGTTATTTTACTCGTATTTTGACTTTCCCATAACTGTTTTAATTTATCATAAACTAAATCAGTAAATTTTAAAAATGATGTTTTCATAGAGAAATAATAGACGATAAATATAATAAGTAAAGTTAAACGGTTTGTCACTATTATTACATAATAAACAGAGTCCGATTATATTTTAGGAAGAAAAATTGCTGTTTAGAGGTGGAATAATAAATATTTTTTCCATACAATTCAACACTACATTATCGTTATTTTATATAGCCAGTCTCACCTACATGACAAAGCCTTGTCTATTAATTTTTATGAAAATCTGAATCTCCAAATAATAATCGAACTCAGGTTAATACAATAAATTTTGCTAGTTTTACTTAAAAATTAATCGAGAAATGAAAAAATTATTCACTATTATTTTACTACTACTTACTGTTGGCTTGTATGCTCAAAATGCAAAAATTTCTAAATTAATTGATGATATTGAACCAAAAATGATTGATTGGCGAAGAGATTTTCATCAAAATCCGGAATTGTCCAATAGAGAGTTTAAAACTGCTGAAAAAATAGCAAATCATTTAAAAAGTTTAGGTCTGGAAGTCCAAACCGGTATAGCACATACAGGAGTTGTCGGAATTCTAAGAGGAAGCTCATCTGGTCCGGTAGTTGCACTTAGAGCAGATATTGATGCTCTGCCCGTTACTGAACGTGTAGATATACCTTTTGCTTCTAAAGTAAAAAGTACTTATAATGGCATTGAAACCGGTGTTATGCATGCTTGTGGACATGATACACATATTGCTATTTTAATGGCCACTGCAGAAGTACTTAGTGAAATGAAAAATGAGTTGAAAGGCACTGTAAAATTTATTTTTCAACCTGCTGAAGAAGGGGTTCCGCCAGGAGAAAACGGGGGTGCAAAAATGATGGTGGAAGAAGGCGTATTAAAAAATCCTGATGTTGACGCTATTTTTGGTTTACATATTAGTGCAGGCACAGATGTTGGAAAAATAAATTATAAACCAGGAGGAATTATGGCAGCATCACAGCGATTTGTAATTAAAATAAAGGGGAAACAAGCCCATGGTTCTAGTCCATGGATGGGTATTGACCCTATAACAATTGCAGCTCAAATAATTAATGGCTTACAAACTATCATTAGTAGAGATACTGAATTGACTAAAGAGGCAGCAGTAATTACTGTAGGTCTAATTAAAGGAGGTGTACGATATAATATTATACCCGAAGAAGTTGAAATGATTGGTACCATTAGAACATTAGATTATGGTATGCAAAAAAAATTAAATGCAGAAATGATGCGTAGGGTTCCGGCTATAGCAGCAGCTTTTGGAGCAACTGCCGAAATTGAAATTGCAAAAGGACTACCCATCACCTATAATGATCTTAAATTGACAGATAAAATGTTGCCTTCTTTGCAAAAAGCTGCAGGTAAGGAAAATGTAAAATTGGTAAATGCCGTTACCGGAGCTGAAGATTTTTCTTTTTTTCAAGAAAAAATTCCGGGATTTTATTTTTTCTTAGGCGGAAAACCTATAAATGTAAAACCAGCCGATGCATCAGATCATCATACACCTGACTTCTTTATTGATGAGAGCGGATTGAAATTAGGGGTAAAAACTTTTGTAAATTTAACTTTAGATTATTTAAATAAATAATAACTATGTAACATCGGTTACAATTTGTCAAATGTATAATTATATATATTTGCAGCTTAAAAAAAAAATATAGATATGGGATTTTTTAATTTATTTGGCTCAGGTGGCAACAATGTAGAAGAGTATCTGCAAAAAGGTGCAATTGTGATTGATGTAAGGTCTGTGGCAGAATATAACGACGGACATGTAGAAGGTTCAAAAAATATTGTTTTAGATACTATTAACAATAATATTGATAAAATTAAAGCATTTAATAAACCAATTATAACTTGTTGTAGAAGTGGTGCTAGAAGTGGTACTGCTGCAAATATTTTGAGCAAGCATGGTATTGATGCAATTAATGGTGGACCTTGGCAAAATGTTGCTAAACATTTGCAATCTAAAAACTAATACCGGGATTCTCCTTAGTAAAATATTTAATGCTAGCATCAAGTTTTTTTAAAAATTCTTGATGCTTTTTGCTTTTTGGATGAAACGGTTTATGTGCTAAGTTCATCTGAATAGACTGTACCTCTTTCATAATCTTTATGGTTTGTGGATACATCCAAGTCATAGAGAATTTGTCCCAAATATAATTGATTGCCATTTGGTTAGGGTGTATCATGTCTTCCGCGTAAAATCGATAGTCTCTTAAATCATCCATCATTATTTCATAAGCAGGAAAATAGAATATATTACTTTCATTTGTGATTTGATGAATAGCAGAAATTAAATGAGCTTTGCTTCGCGTATTTTCTATAAAACCATCTTTTAAATGTCGTACAGGACTTACGGTAAAAATGATGGAGACCTTATTGTTAATACTTTTTATCAGGTCAATCATTTCTACCAAACAATTTTCAATTTCAGTAATAGAAAGTAGATGCTTGCTGAATTCTTTTTGTGAAATTTTATGACAATTCGCAACAACCGCATTCGTTTTTAAATATCGATATACCGAAGCTGTACCTAAGGTAATAATAACATGTGTGGCCTTTTTTAAATAGTTGCTAAATACACTATTGCTTTCATTGATAGCAGTGCATTTTCCGTCAGGGCTAGAAAATTTAGAATGATGGTTAAAACTATGCCATAAATTATTGCTAAATATTAAATCGTCTTTGGTATATTGCTTTTTGTCAAGGGCTTCTTTGATACTATTTTTAATTGAAACCGGATTGAATAAAATACCATTCGGATTCACAATATTGTCAAATTTATAATAAGTCAATTTATTGCCAATATTTTCAGTAAAACAAGAGCCTAACAGTACAACATTACTATCGTATGTAATATTATTATTTTGCTGCTTGAGTGGTATTTCAGTTCTGAAATTCATTTAATAAGTATCAGTCTTTCCCAGTGGGAAGGAATTTAGGATGGAATATATTCCTTTGCTTTTTCTAAAGCAGCTTTAATTCCATTTGTGTTCTTACCTCCTGCCGTTGCATAAAATGGTTGTCCGCCTCCTCCACCTTCAATTAATTTACCAAGTTCTCTAACAATATTTCCTGCATGCAATTCATTATTAGCAATGCTTTTTGAAATATAAATAGTGAGTGTGGCTTTATCATTTAGATTAGCACCTGTAATAAAGAATAAATTATCAACTTCTCCACCCAATTGAAATGCCAAATCCTTAATTGTGTTTTGATCTAAATTTATTTCTGCCGCTAAGAAATGAATACCATTAATCTCTTCAACCTTATTTTTTAATTCATTTTTAAGATTGCCGGCTTTATCCCTAAGTAAACCTTCAATTTGCTTTTTGAGTTTTACGTTTTCTTCTTGTAAAGATTTAACAGAATCTATTGGGTTTAGTGTACTTTTAAATAAGCTCTTTATCTCATTATAGGCTCTATTATTTTTAAAGAAATATTCTTTTGCAGCATCAGAGGTTATGGCTTCAATTCTTCTAATTCCTGAGGCAACTGCACCTTCAGAAGATATTTTAAAATGCCAGATTTCACTGGTATTATGCACATGAATACCTCCACAAAGTTCTATAGATTTACCAAATCTAATAGTGCGTACGGTATCTCCATATTTTTCACCAAATAAAGCCATTGCACCCTCTTCAATAGCCTCTTTCATAGAAGTATTTCTGTTTTCTTGTAATGGTAATTTGTTATTGATACGAGCATTTACAAAATCTTCTACATCACTTAATTCTTGGCTAGTCAATTTTGAAAAATGAGAAAAATCAAAGCGTAAATAATTCGAATGTACTGCTGAACCTTTTTGCTCAACATGTGTACCTAAGATTTCTCTTAATGCCTGATGTAATAAATGTGTAGCTGTGTGGTTACAAGTAGTTCTAAAACGTTGTTTTTTATCTACAACTGCTTTAAAAATGTCAGTTGGATCTTTAGGCAGATCTTTACAATAATGTATAATTAGATTGTTCTCTTTTTTTGTATCAACAATATAGATTACATTTCCATTGGGAACTTCTAAATACCCTTTATCACCTACTTGACCACCACCTTCAGGGTAAAAGGGTGTGGTATTAAATACCAATTGATAAAGTTTTCCATCTTTTTTAGAAGTAACTTTTCGGTATCTGGTAATTTTAACATCCGCCTCAAGTGCATCGTATCCTATAAATTCCTCTTCTACATTATC
>DEIV01000046.1:0-8125 GCA_002352665.1 Flavobacteriaceae bacterium UBA2765 | reverse complement strand
GATTTTTGTTTTTCCATAGCTTCATCAAAAGATGATTCATCTAATGATAACCCCTTTTCTCTTAAGATGAGTGCAGTTAGATCTTTTGGGAATCCAAAAGTGTCATACAATTCAAAAACCTTTTCACCTGAAACTATTTTTCCTTTTGTATTGTCTATAATTTTATCCAATAAAATGAGCCCTTGTTCTAAGGTTCTTAAAAAAGAATTTTCTTCTTCTTTAATTACATTGTGGATGAGTTGTTTTTGCGTATTAAGTTCAGAAAATGTACTACCCATTTGTTTGCTCAATACATTAACCAATTTATAGATAAAAGGTTCTTTTTGGTTTAAAAAGGTAAATCCATAACGAATGGCTCTTCTTAAAATACGCCTGATTACATAACCAGCACCATTGTTTGAAGGCAGCTGACCATCCGCTATAGCGAAAGCAACTGCACGCACATGATCAGCAATAACTCTGATAGCAATATCTGTTTTTTCGCTAATGCCATATTCCGTTTGGGTAATGGTTTCAATCTCTCTTATTAATGGGGTAAAAACATCAGTTTCATAATTAGATTTTACATTTTGTAATGCCATACATAAACGCTCAAAACCCATACCGGTATCTACATGTTTGGCAGACAAATCTTCTAGAGAACCATCTGCTTTTCTATTGTATTGTATAAAGACTAGATTCCAAATTTCTACAACCTGTGGATGGTCTTTATTCACCAATTCTTTACCTGAAATTTTGGCCTTTTCTTCATCGGAACGAATATCAACATGAATTTCTGAACAAGGGCCGCATGGACCTTGTGCACCCATTTCCCAAAAATTATCTTTTTTATTACCATTGATAATTCTATCTTCATCAATATGCAATTTCCAATAATTAAAAGCTTCTTGGTCAAAAGCTAATTGGTCTTCTTTATCACCTTCAAAAACAGTTACATATAAACTATTTTTATCAATTTTATAGACTTCTGTCAATAACTCCCATGCCCAGGCTATTGCTTCGTTTTTAAAGTATCCGCCTTCGGGCGAGAGAGCATCTCCAAAGCTCCAATTGCCTAGCATTTCAAACATAGTATGGTGGTAAGTATCAATACCAACCTCTTCTAGATCGTTATGTTTACCAGATACTCTTAAACATTTTTGAGTGTCTGCAACGCGTTTGTATGTAATAGTTTTTTGCCCTAAAAAGTATTCTTTAAATGGAACCATACCTGCATTGTTAAACATTAATGTAGGGTCATTTTTTATGACTAGCGGTGCAGAAGGTACTATTTTGTGTTGCTTATTTTTAAAAAAATCTAAAAATTGTTGTCTGATTTTTTGAGATGTCATATAGTGTTAATTAAAAACTAAAAAATGCATGAACTTTCACAGTTGCAAAACATTTTGTAAATTTGTTCATGAAGCAAAAAACAAGATAAAACTTTGCTTTAGTATAATTACAAAAATAGCATATTTTAAATTATGGCGAAGGTAAAATATTATTACGATTCTGATACCTTATCATATAGAAAAATTGAACTTAGAAAACGCGATAAATTTAAGAGATTATTTGTGTTTTTTCTAGGTGCCATTTCATTTGGTTTAATTTTTATGTTTATTTCATTTCAATTCATAGAATCTCCTAAAGAGAAGGCTCAAAAACGAGAATTAGAGAATATGAAATTAAGTTATGGCTTATTGAATAAAAAAATGAGTCAGATAGAAGGCGTATTAGAAGGAATTCAGCATAGAGATAACGATATTTATCGTCTTTATTTTGAAGCTAATCCAATACCAAATGAACAACGCAAAGCTGGATTTGGTGGGGTTAACAGATATAAATCTTTAGAGGGTTTTGAAAATTCTGATATGATTATAGATGTTACAAAAAATATGGATATTCTATCAAAACAACTTTATATTCAGTCTAAATCTCTAGATGAAATTATTAGCTTAGCAGAGGATAAAGAAAAATTATTAGCTTCCATTCCTGCGATTCAACCGGTACGGAATGAGGATTTAACAAGAATGGCTTCTGGTTATGGATGGCGTTCAGATCCATTTACTAAAGCGAGAAAAATGCATAAGGGTATGGATTTTACTGCACCCACAGGTACCCCAATTTATGCTTCTGGTAACGGCGTAATTTATAGAGCTGACAATAGAGCTTCTGGTTTTGGTAACCATATTGAAATTGAACATGGTTACGGTTATAAAACCATTTATGCACATTTGAATAAATATAATGTAAAAAAAGGACAGAAAGTTAAACGTGGTGATTTGATTGGTTTTGTTGGTAATACCGGCAGATCTTCAGGACCACATTTGCATTACGAGGTACATAAAAACGGAAAACCTATCAATCCTATTAATTTTTACTATGGGAATTTAACACCTGATGAGTTTGAAGAAATGTTAAAAATTGCTTCTCAAGAAGGTCAATCTTTCGATTAATGAATATAAACTTACCAGACAAAAGATATTATAAAATTGGCGAAGTGGCTAAGGCATTTAATGTTAATGCTTCTTTAATTCGTTTTTGGGATAAAGAATTTGATGTTATTAAACCCAAAAAAAATAACAAAGGCAATAGAATGTTTACGCCTGATGATATAAAGAATATTCAAATGATTTATCATCTTGTTAAAGAAAAAGGATTTACTTTAGATGGAGCAAAAAACAAATTAAAATCCAATCCGGAAAAAATAAAAGATGACCACAGTATTATTTCTCGATTAGAAGCAATAAAAGGTGAACTTATTAAAATTAAAAATCAATTATAATCAACTAAAATAGTATGTTATGAAAAAAATACTAATTCCTATAATAATAATAGCAGTTCTAGCCTTCGGTATTTATTCTTGGGCAGTAGGATTTAATAATACGGCAGTAACGTATCAAGAAGATGCCAAAACTACTTGGTCAAATGTGGAAAGTGCCTATCAACGTAGAAATGATTTGATTGGTAATTTGGTAAAAACAGTACAGGGTGCGGCAGATTTTGAAAAAAGCACATTAGAAGGTGTGATTAAGGCAAGAGCAGAGGCAACCAAAACAACGATTAATGCAGGTGATTTAACGCCAGAAAACATGGCAAAATTTCAACAAGCTCAAAGTGGATTAACAGGTGCTTTAAGTAAACTTATGGTAGTGGTTGAGCGTTATCCAGAACTCAAAGCGAACCAAAATTTTCTAGAGTTACAAAGCCAATTGGAGGGTACAGAAAATAGAATAAATATTGCCAGAAATAAGTTTAATGAGGCGGTTAATGTTTATAATAAACACGTTAAAACATTTCCAAATAAATTATTAGCAGGTTGGTTTGGTTTCGAGGAAATGGCAAGATATCAGGCGGATGCTGGTTCTGAAAATGCTGTAGATGTAGATTTTAACTTTGGCGATAAAAAAGAATAAATTAGATCTAGAGCTCTGATTCTAAGAATTGTGTATTAATTCGGTAATCAAAATCTGATTTATAATCAAATACTTTTATTTTAAAAATATTTAGTTTTATATTCAACATATTAATTTAGTATAAGTATACATGTTTAAAGTAGAGGACTTTTTAACATCAATACAAGAACAAGAAATTATAGATGCCATTAAGTTAGCAGAAAATAATACTTCTGGAGAAATCCGCGTACACCTTGAAAGAAACACGGATAAAGATGCATTAGAAAGGGCAAAAGAAGTGTTTTATTTTTTAAAAATGGATAGTACAAAACAACAAAATGGTGTTTTATTCTATGTAGCTGTAGATGATAAAAAGTTTTCTATTTTAGGAGATAAAGGTATTGATGAAGTGGTTCCCGATAATTTTTGGAATAGTGTAAGAGATATAGTTATTGAACAATTTAAAAGTAGTCACTATGTTGAAGGATTAAAACAAGGTATTCTAGAAACAGGTATTAAACTCAAGCAATATTTTCCCTATCAAAACAATGATAAAAATGAGTTGCCAGACTCAATTTCTTTAAGTTAAAAGTTAAATATTTATTAGTACCCATTAATAATTTTCTACCTGAAAAATCATTCAGGAAAGTTCATAATAATTTTATATAATGTCAATATTTTATAAGCTCTCTGTAAAAGAGATTTATCAAGAAACAAATAATTCAGTTTCAATAATTTTTAATATACCACAAGAATTACAATCAGAATTTAAATTTATTCCGGGTCAGTATATCACTATTAAAAAAGAATTGAACGGAGAAGAAGTAAGACGTGCCTACTCCATCTGTTCTTCAATTGAAAGCAATGAGGTTAAAATTGGTATAAAAGCGGTTGATAAGGGCTTATTTTCTGTATATGCTACTACGAATTTAAAAGTAGGCGATGTGCTAGAAGTTGCTACACCTGAAGGTAGGTTTAATCTACGGCCAAATAAAGAGCATAAAAAGAATTATTTGGCATTTACAGCGGGAAGTGGTATAACTCCAGTGTTGTCTATGGTGAAATCGGTTTTAGAAATAGAAACCAATAGTAAATTTGTGTTGGTTTATGGTAATAAGTCGGTAGATGATATTATGTTTAAAAAAGAAATTGACAATCTACAAATTACATATCCTAATCATTTTTTTGTGCAATATGTTTTTAGTCAGTATCAAGAAGAAGATTCTCTTTTTGGAAGAATAGATACCTCAGTTCTCAATTTTGTGATGAACACTAAATTTAAAGATATAAATTTTGATGCGTTTTTTCTTTGTGGTCCCGAACCGATGATCAATACAATTAAATCTAACCTTAGGGAAAAAGATGTTGCTCAAGAAAATATCCATTTTGAACTGTTTTCAACTCCTTTAGACGAAAAATCTGAGGCAGTTAATTTAGATGGTACAACTGTTGTTACTGTGTTTTTAGATGATGAAGAACAATCATTTACCATGAGTAAAAAGCAAACAATTTTAGAAGTGGCATTAAAAGAAGGATTAGATGCACCCTATTCTTGTCAAGGTGGTATTTGTAGTACTTGTCTTGCTCTGGTTAAGGAAGGGAAAGCCGTTATGGATAAAAATTCTATATTAACGGATGAAGAGATTAATGATGGCTTGATCTTAACTTGTCAAGCACATCCCTTAACTGATAAAATTACCGTTGATTATGATGATGTCTAAAAAAGAAATAATTCTGTCAAATGAACGTTGACAAGAATAGATAAAAGTAGAAGTACTTATAATTTAGAAAATTTTCTAACGCATAACTTGGGATAACTTGATTAATAAAGAGCGAATAAAGAAAAACTAATGAACGATATTATCAATGCTATACCCATAGGTGTCGGACTTGCTTTTATGATAGGACCGGTGTTTTTTGTGCTGTTAGAAACCAGTGCAACAAAAGGTTTTAGAGCAGCATTGGTTTTTGACTTTGGAGTGATATTAGCAGATATAGTTTTTATTTATTTTGCCTATTATGGTAGTAGATCTCTACTGGAAAAAATAAAAGATGATCCTAGATTATTTCTGCTCGGTGGAGGTATTTTATTTGTTTACGGATTATTGACTTTTTTTAGGAGTAGAAAACCTGTGATAACGGATGATGACCTAGTTGTTGTTGAAAAAAACAATTACTTCGGTTTGTTTTTTAAAGGCTTCCTCTTAAATTTTATCAATATAGGCGTTTTGGCTTTTTGGCTAGGAATGATAGTAGTGATCAGTCCTAATTTAGAAATGAATGACTCACGTATTTTTACTTATTTTAGTACAGTGTTGGTAGCTTATTTTATTACAGATTTGCTTAAAATTTTATTGACCAAACAGTTAAAAAGCAAATTGACACCTAGTGTTATTTGGAAAATTAAAAGAGGTATGGGCATAACCTTAATGGTATTCGGACTCTTTCTAGCTGTTCAAGGTCTTTTACCAAAGAAAACGATGCAAAAAATAGATAGTGTAATTGAAGAGAAAATTAAGGAATAAACTTAGACTCAACTTTAATGTCATTTGCCTTCAGTTAGTTTTAATTACAGAACTCGAATTAAACCCCAGTACTTCCAAAACCACCTTTACCACGTTTGGTTTCTTCTAAAAATTCAACTTCTTCCCATTTTGCTTGTGTGTATTGAGCAATAACCAATTGTGCGATCCGTTCGCCGTCATTTACAATAAAATTTTCATTGGAAAGGTTTACCAATATCACTCCTATTTCCCCACGATAATCAGCATCAATAGTTCCGGGTGCATTTAAGACCGTAATTCCTTTTTTGGCTGCCAATCCACTTCTAGGTCGTACTTGTGCTTCATAGCCATTAGGTAAGGCGATAAAAAGTCCGGTTTTAATGATAGCTCTTTCCAATGGTTTTAAGGTAATAGGTTTTTCTACATTTGCTCTTAAATCCATTCCGGCAGAAGCCGAAGTTTCATAAGTAGGTAATTGATGTTTAGAGTTGTTGATTATTTTTACGGTCATTTCGTAAGGATTGTTTTGAGTTCATTTTTTTCATTGATAACTATAAAGGCTAGAAAAACTATAATAAATAAGGTAGAAACAATATAGTTTTCTTTGAAATGGTAATAGGATAGATAGGATAATCCTACAGAAATAAGGATATATAAAAATACTTTGCCAATATTATAAGGTACTTTATAGTGTTTTTTTCCATAGAAATAAGAGATTGTCGTCATTCCACTATAAGCAATTAATGTCGCCCACGCTGAAGCCATATAACCTATTTTGGGAATAAAAATAACATTAAAAGTAATGGTTAGTGCAGCACCAAAAATTGAAAAATACATACCGTATTTGGTTTTGTCGGTTAACTTATACCATATAGATAAGTTGTTGTAAATTCCTAAAAAAAGATTTGCCAATAAAATGATTGGTACTATGGCCAAAGCTTCAAAATATTCTGGTGCTAATAAAATACCTGCAAATAAATTGATGTAGGATATAACAATAAGCATAAAGAAGGCTCCAATTATGGTAAACCATGTCAAAATTTTAGCATAAGTTTCTTTTGCATTTGCTTTATCAGCATGATTAAAAAAGAAAGGTTCTGCACCCAAGCGAAAGGCCATAACATATAAAACCATAAAAACGCCTAGTTTGTAACAAGCAGCATAGATACCCATTTGGTCTTTGCCAATTTCATCAACTAGCAAGAGTTTGTCCAAATTTTCATTGGTAACATAAGCCAAACTACCCACCATAATTGGGAGTCCATAAACTAACATCTTTTGAAGGATTTTTTTGTCAAATTCAAATCCGAATTTAAACATTGAAGGTAATAGCATTAAAAATGTTACCAAGCTAGCAATTAAATTGGCAATAAAAATATAGACAACAGTTGGCGTAGTTTTGTACGATGCTGTTATTATATTAGGTAAAGAGATATTATTTTTTAAGGCATAAGGTACAAACCATAAAAAGAAAAGATTAAAAATGGCATAAATAATAATATTTGATACTTTATAAAAAGTAAATTTTATAGGTCTGTTTGTAACACGTAAATAGGCATAAGGTATAACTACTAATAAATCTAATGCAGTAACAAATGTGAGAATTTTTAGATGTGTAGGGTTCGCAAAGCCTAAGATTATAGCAAAATTATTGTTAAATAGTAGTAATACCAATAAAAAGATAAATGTTGATACTACTAATGTTATAAATGATGTTGATACTACCTTGCCTTTTTCTTTTTCTTTGGAAAAAAATCTAAAAAAAGCAGTTTCCATGCCAAAACTTAAAAAGGCAATGAAGTAAGCTGCAAAAACAAAATACCATGTATTTTCTGCAAATTTATCAGTTTCAAGCTTTTCGGTATGTAGTCTGGTTAGCAGAATATTTATTGCTCGAGGTAATACCGCGGCAATTCCGTATATTATAGTGTCCTTAAAAAAGCGTTGTAAGGTGCTCAATTTCTAAAAGTGATAAATGATATATGTTTCTAAATCTGCAATAGCGAATGTAAAAAAGTTAATTGGGTTTATAAAATAAAAAAGCCCTTACTAATTAACAAGTAAGGGCTTATATTTTTATTTTAAATAATACTAAGCTTCTATTGGTATAATAGAAACATAAGATCTCCTGACTTCGACACTGGGTCACCCAATTCAAATAATTCTGATAAATATTTTTGTTCATCTGTTAAAAGAAGAATATGTTTAACAGATTGGTTGTTATCAGAACGAGCAATGACTTGATAA
>DEIV01000055.1 GCA_002352665.1 Flavobacteriaceae bacterium UBA2765 | reverse complement strand
TTTATGTCGAACTCACGTTAAATACAACAGTTTCATCATTAATACCTATTTTTTTAAAATGAACTTAATGCATTATATGTTAATTTAATGGAGGTAATTATAATTTTATTTTTTGCACTTGTTTTAATTATTGTTGCTACCGTTAAACTTAAAGTGCATCCTGTTTTTTCATTGGTGATAGCTTCTATAGCTGTTGGTTTCTTATTTGGTTTTGATGCAAAGCTTATTGTTACCTATATTTCTGAGGGATTTGGTAAAACATTATCAAGTATTGGTTTAATAATAGCTTTTGGCACTACAATAGGAATATTTTTAGAGAATAATGGAGGGACTAAAGTTATCGCTGAAAAAATTTTACATAGTATACCTGTAAAAAGATCTCCTTTGGCGATGAATATTATAGGTTTTATAATTTCTATACCTGTATTTTGCGATTCTGGTTTTGTCATATTGTCTTCCTTAAATAAAGCACTTCATAAAAAAACAGGAATATCTTTAGCGGTTTTTGCCATTGCCCTATCAACGGGTTTATATGCAGCTCATGTTTTTATTCCACCAACTCCCGGACCTCTTGCTGCTGCTGCCATAATTGAAGCTGACCTTGGTCTGGTGATGCTTTTAGGGTTTGTTGTAGCGATTCCGGTTTCTTTAACCGGATATGTATGGGCATCATATATTGGAAAAAAGATGATTATTGCAGATGCTTTAATTGAAGAGAAAGCTGAGACCAATAGTATAGAGGATGGTGAATCTAACATTAATTCAAATTTTTCCTTAGTATTATTACCACTACTCATTCCTATTGTATTAATTGCCTTAAAATCATTTGCTGATTATCCAACCTATCCTTTAGGAAAAGCTTGGGTTTATGAATTACTCATTTTCATAGGCGAACCAATGATTGCTTTATTGATAGGTGTTTTTTTAGTATTTATGTCTTCATGGAACATTAAATCAACAACAAAAAATGAATGGGTTTTAAAATCGTTAAAAGAGTCAGGTAGTATAATTTTGGTAACTGGTGCCGGAGGCGCTTTTGGTAATGTGTTGAGGATGTCTGATTTACAAAGTATTATTGAGCCGAATAATTCTTTTGTAATGAGCGGTTTGTTAATTGCATTCATTCTTTCTGCTTTATTGAAAACGGCTCAAGGTTCTTCTACGGTGGCAATTATTACAAGTGCAGCTATAATATCTCCATTATTAGTTAGTTTTGGTTTGGATACGGAATTGGAAAAGGCATTAACAGTATTGGCTATTGGTGCTGGAGCGATGACGGTATCTCATATTAACGATAGTTATTTTTGGGTGGTCAGTCAGTTTTCAAATTTAAATGTGAAATCAGCATTAAAAGGGCACACTATGGCTACTCTTTTTCAGGGTATTGTAGGAATACTTATTGTATTAATGTTACAATTTTTATTTACTTGAAAATTTATATAAATTAATATCGAATCAATTCGTAAAAATAGATAAATGAATAAATCAACAATAAGTACAAAAAACAAGAAAAATAGTAATCGATTGATAGGTAATATTTTTTTTACTTTATTATTAGTTCTGTGCATTATGAATCCGTTAATGGCACAAAAGTCAACTAAGGTTAATCTAAAAAAATTAGATAATTATTATGCTAAAATGGCCAAAGATTGGGAGGTGCCTAGTATTACTATTGGTGTTGTAAAAGATGGAGAACTAGTATTTACGGGAAATTATGGCGTGAAAGAAGTAGGTAAAGAGGCTGAGCCTAATGCGAATACATTATATGCCATTGCTTCAAATTCTAAGGCTTTTACGGCAACAATTTTAGGCATGTTGGTAGAGGAAGGAAAATTAAAATGGAATGATAAAGTGAAAGATTATTTACCATATTTTGCTTTATACGATCCATGGGTAAGTAATGAGGTTACCATTAGAGATTTATTGAGCCATAGAGTAGGACTGGGAACTTTTAGTGGTGATGTAATTTGGTACAAATCTGATTTATCTTCTGAAGAAATCATAAAACGTATTAAACATATTCCTGCAGCTTATGATTTTAGAGCAGGTTATGGTTATTCTAATGTAATGTATATAACTGCTGGAGAAATAATTAGAATAATTACTGGTAAAACATGGGCTGAGAATGTAAAAGAACGCATTTTTGATCCTTTAGGGATGACTAGGAGTATTACCAGTCCTAATGGATTAGAGGGAAAAGGAAATTTTGCAACACCTCATGCCAGAGAAGATCATGTCAATATTCCTATTGAATGGGAAGATTGGGAAAAGATTGGTGCTTTAGGTGGGGTGATTTCTAGTGTAAATGACATTTCTAAATGGATGATTCTCAATTTGAATCATGGCATTTATGGTAAGGACACACTATTCTCTAAAAAGACTCGAAATATGGTTTGGCGTCCACATAATAGTCATTATATAGACCATACCAAAAAAAATGATTTCAACAGGCATTTTAATGCCTATGGTTTGGGTTGGGGATTGAGCGATTATCATGGGAATTTACGCGTTGGACATACTGGTGGTTTTGATGGCATGATAACAGCTATAACGATGATTCCCGATAAAAAATTAGGTGTAGTTGTTCTAACAAATGGAATGAAGAGTCCAATTATGGCAGCTACATATTATGCTTTAGATCAATTTTTAGGTATTGAAACTGTAGATTGGTCTGCAAAAATATTGGAAGATATAAATAAATACCAAAAAGAAGATAATAGAGTAGAAGAGAGAAAGGAAAAACGAGTACTAAATACCAATCCTTCAATAGCTGTTGGTGATTTTTTAGGTACCTATAAATCGGATATTTATGGTGATATTAAGATCACAAAAAAAGAGAATCATTTGCGAATGAATTTTGAACATTCGCCAGATTTATCTGCTACATTGCGTCATTGGCATTATGATGTTTATGAAATTATTTGGGATGCTAAGCATGCATGGTTTAATTTCGGTACTGTTAAGTTTAATCTTGACAATAATCTAAAGGTAAAAGGAATTGATTTTGATGTACCTAATGATGATATCTTTTTTGAAGAATTGAAACCGTATAAAGTAGGTTTATAATTTATGCCCCTTATTTTTATAGGAATCTAAAACTTTTTTAGCCGCATTAAAAGGTGTTATTTGATGTTGTTGTACTTGTTCTAATACTTTTTGAAGTATTTTATTTACTTCTTTATTGGCATAAAAATCTTGTTTTAATTGTTCATTTATGGTTTCGAATACCCAAAATTTATTTTGCTCATTTCTTTTTTCGTTGAAGTAATCATTATCCTTTGTTAACTTTAGATAAGCTTTAATTATAGCATAAACATTTTCTATACCTATATTATCAATGGCACTACAGGTAGTTACTTTAGGTTGCCAATTATTTTTTTTAAGAGGGTATAAATGCAATGCTCTTTTAAATTCAGCTTCAGCCAATTTTGCCTTTTTAAGATTATCACCATCTGCTTTATTAATCACAATAGCATCTGCCATTTCAATAACTCCCCTTTTAATACCTTGCAGCTCATCTCCGGCACCGGATAACTTTAATAATAAAAAGAAATCGACCATAGAATGAACAGCGGTTTCTGATTGTCCAACACCAACAGTTTCAATAATAATGGTATCAAAACCGGCAGCTTCACATAAAGTGATGGCTTCACGTGTTTTTCTGGCCACTCCCCCTAATGAATCTCCAGCTGAAGATGGACGGATATAAGCATTAGGAGCTTTTACCAGTTGTTCCATTCTAGTCTTATCACCTAAGATACTTCCTTTGTTAATAGAGCTACTGGGGTCAATAGCCAATACCGCTACTTTTTTACTTTTCTTTATTAAATAGAGGCCAAAAGCTTCAATAAAAGTACTTTTACCTACCCCAGGAACTCCGGTGATACCAATTCTAATGGCATTACTGGCAAAAGGTAAACAGGCTTGTAATATTTTGGAGGCTTTATCCCCATGCTTAGGGTTGGTACTTTCTACTAAAGTGATCGCTCTACTCAAATAACTAATATTTCCTTCTAAAATTTTCTTAACAAATAATTTGGTACTAGGTAACTTCCCTTTATTTAATTTAATTTTTTGTATTGAAGTTTCACTTGTTGATTTAGCTGGCTTAATACCATCAACTTTATGTAAAGCACCAGTATGTTCCTTTTTTTTGTCCATATCCGCGAAAGCGATAATATTTGTAAATTTAGAATAATTATTTTTAGAAAAGTGCAACACTGCATATATTTAATCGTATTTAAAGAAGAAGTATCAAGATAGGATGACCCAAACTAAATTTTTGCAATCGAGGTTAATTGCTGAGTGTAGGCAAAATAAACATAAAGCACAATTACAATTGTATGATATGTATTGTAAGGCAATGTATAATACTGCCTACAATTTAGTAAAGGAAACTGCAGTGGCAGAAGATATGATGCAAGAAGCATTTATCAAAGCATTTCAAAAAATTGCTTCTTTTAATGAAGAAGTTTCATTTGGAGCATGGCTTAAAAGAATTGTAATTAACCAATGTTTAGATTGGTTGAAAAAAAGAAAATTAAATATAGCGGCTATGGACGTTCAAGATATGCAAATTGCTTATGAAGAAGACTGGCAAGTAGATGACTGTATTACTATAGAATGTATAGTTGAGTCGATTAATAAATTGCCGGAAAAATACAGTGTTATTTTAAAACTGTTTTTATTAGAAGGGTATGACCATCAGGAAATTTCTGAAATATTAAATATTTCTGAAGTTTCTTCTAGATCACAACTATTTAGAGGGAAAAATAAATTAAAAGAATTGCTAAAACAATATAATTATGCCTAAAGATATAAGAGATATTTTGAAAGAGGCTCAATCTAATTCTAGAGAATTGAAAAAGAGCCATAGAGAGAGGTTCGAAGAACGTTTGACTAAAATACATAAACCTAAGAAGAAGAATTATTTCTTTTTAAAAATTGCTGCCTCAATGGTAGTGCTTTTAAGTATAGGGTATCTTACGATTTTTAATAATTCTGTAAGTAATGATCAACAGTTTGTCGAACCTAAAATCACTGATTTGAGTAGTGTTTCTCCTGAAATGAAACAAATTGAAAATTACTATTTAACCGCTATTAATTATGAAATGGCAAGTATAGAATTCAGTGATGAAAACAAAGCCATTTTAGATACTTATTTAGAGAAAATAGCAATGCTGTCTGATCAATATACGCAACTTACTGCAGAATTGGCTGAGACAGGCATAAATGAGAAAATAATTAATGCTCTCATTGATAATTTACAATTTAGATTACAAATATTATTAGAATTGAAGGATACAATAAACGAAATGAAAACACCT
Organism: Flavobacteriaceae bacterium UBA2765; assembly: GCA_002352665.1. GTDB lineage: Bacteria > Bacteroidota > Bacteroidia > Flavobacteriales > Flavobacteriaceae > Aureibaculum. Next base: position 30,855 of record DEIV01000055.1, on the reverse strand, counting down.
AAAACTATTGAAAATGAAAACAGCACAATTTAAAGTGATAATTTTTCTTGCATTATTTCTTTGTATATCGGTATCTGCCCAAAGATTTGATAAAAAATATAATGAGAAATTTGATACCAATTCAGATGTAAGTATTCATGTAGATACACGCTATACCGATATACAAATTGAAACATGGAATAAAAATACAGTAAGTATTGAAGCAATAATTGAAATTGAAGGAGCGTCAAGGGAAAAGGCGGATGAAATAATTAAAAATTGGAAATTCAAAGCTTTGGGAAATAAAAATGAAATTGAAATCATTTCTAAAACTAATGTTTTGTTAATGGAGTTATCTAGTGCTGAACGTCATCCGGTATTTGATAGTCAATTCAACAATAATTTTGATTTTGAATTTGATTTTCCTGAAATTTCTGTTGAGAATTTATCAATCTTAGATTCTTTACATGTGGTAATGCCAGATGCCTTGCATTTTTCAGAGCCTCACATTATGGATTATGATTCATTTCATTATGAATTTGATGCTCCTGAGTTTGATTATGAAAAGTATAAAAACGATGAAAATTATTTAAAGGAATGGCAAGAGAAAATGAAAAAAAGTTTAGAAAAAATGCATATTGAAATGAAGATGAACTCTGTGAAACTGAAAAAAAATACGGCAAAGTTAAAAGAAGAGCTAATAGCTGCTCAAGAGAAAAGAAGAAAGCTTTTTGAGGAAGATGTTGAACAACGTAAGGAAGCCATGAAGTTAAGACAGAAACATCTTAAAGAACGAGTAGAGGAACGTAAAGCTGCTCATAAGATGAGACAGCAAAATTATAACGAGCATACAAAAGCCAAAAAACGCATTAAAATTAAAAGCATATTAGAAGATAGAAGTAAAATTAAGATCAAAAGAATCATTAAAATCAAGGCTCCAAAAGATGCTAAATTTAATATGAATGTTAAATATGGATCAATGAGTTTTCCTAATTAAAATAAATACCGTCTAAGTTCAATTCAACCACTCTTTTGATAAAAAATGAGTGGTTTTTTTTATTCAATTTGTTCAAAAAATAGTTATTACCTTTATGGCTTCAAAAAAAATGAAAATTACATGGAGCTTTATAAACAGCATCAGATAAAATTATACAATTCACTTTCCGGCAAAAAAGAAATATTTAAGCCTATAATTGATGGTTATATTGGTATGTATGTTTGTGGTCCAACGGTATATAGTAATGTACATTTAGGTAATGTTAGAACTTTTATGAGTTTTGATATGATTTATAGATATTTTATGCATTTGGGGTATAAAGTAAGATATGTTCGTAATATAACTGATGCGGGACATTTGACAGATGATAATGCAGAAGATAAAATTTCTACGAAAGCACGATTGGAAAAACTTGAACCTATGGAGATCGTTCAGAGATATACTGTTGATTTTCATGAAGTTTTAAAAGAATATAATTTTTTATCCCCAAGTATTGAGCCTACGGCGACTGGTCATATTGTTGAACAAATAGAAGCCATTCAAACCATAATTGATAACGGCTTGGCTTATGTTATAAATGGATCCGTTTATTTTGATGTACTAAAATATAATGAAAAGGAGAATTATGGAATTTTATCAAAGCGTATTATAGAAGATGCTATTGAAAATACCCGTGAACTAGATGGACAATCTGATAAGAAAAATCCACAAGATTTTGCATTGTGGAAAAAAGCAGAACCCGAGCATATTCAAAGATGGAACTCCCCTTGGTCAGAAGGATTTCCCGGTTGGCATTTAGAATGTACTGTTATGAGTACCAAGTATTTGGGAGAGCAATTTGATATACATGGTGGTGGAATGGATTTGAAATTTCCGCATCACGAATGTGAGATTGCACAAGCACAAGCCTGTAATCACAAAGCACCTGTAAATTATTGGATGCATACCAATATGTTAAATCTAAATGGCAAAAAAATGTCTAAGTCTACGGGCAATTCTATTTTACCGGGTGAGATTTATAAAGGTAATAATGAAATTTTATCTAAAGCATTTAGTCCTAGTGTTACCAGATTTTTTATAATGCAAGCACATTATAGAAGTATTTTAGATTTATCTAATGATGCGTTACTTGCCTCAGAAAAAGGGTATAATAGATTGATGAATGCCCAACAATTGATAGACACCATTGTACCTAGTAACACATCAAGTTTAGATATTAATATTTGGAAACAAAATTGTTATGATGCTATGAATGACGATTTTAATAGTCCCATGCTTATTGCACAACTATTTGAAGGGGTTAAATTTGTTAATTTATTGGTTGAAAATAAGGCCACTTTAACCATAGATGATTTAGCCATATTTAGAAATACATTTAACACTTTTGTTTTTGATATTTTAGGTTTAGAAAGCCTTAATTCTGATAATAACTCTGATAAATTATCAGGTGTTGTAGAGCTAATGATAGCTATGCGTAATGAAGCCAGAGTAAATAAAGATTGGGCCTTATCTGATAAAATTAGAGATGAATTATTAGACTTGGGTATTCAATTAAAAGATGGAAAAGAAGGAACCACTTTTTCGATTTGATCTAAAAATATGAGTACCATTAAACGTATTCTTGCATATCCATTTATCCTTTTGGTAAAATTTTACCAAGTGGCTATTTCACCTTATACACCGTCAAGTTGTAGGTATACACCAACTTGTTCTCATTATACTGTAGAAGCACTACAAAAACACGGACTTTTTAAAGGAGGTTGGTTATCAATTAAAAGAATTTTTAGTTGTCATCCTTGGGGCGGAAAAGGTTACGATCCGGTTCCAGATAAGGATGACAACTAAGCAATCCCGCCTGCCCGCCTCCCGAATCCTCGGGACTAAAAATGTACGCCGTACATTTTATTAACGTTCCATCGCCTTGGGGAGGAGAGATAACCCGGTTCTCAAGTCTCTATAGAAGATTAAATCTTTGCAACTTTCAATTATAAATTTAACTATATTTACGCACTAAATTATAGCTATGCTTTTTTCATTGTCAATTGACTGGAATTTAAATCCGGATCTTTTTAAAATAGGTTCTTTTCCTATTAAATATTACAGTTTAATGTATGTACTGGCTTTCATAATTGGTTTACAATTAATGAAAGGTATATTTAAAAAGGATAATATTTCATTAGATAAACTCGATTCTTTGTTCATGTATACGGTCATAGCGATGCTATTGGGTGCACGAATTGGTCATTATCTTTTTTATGAAGATGATTATACCATTGCAGAAGTATTTTTACCGTTTAGAATGAATCCATTTGAATATACAGGATTTCAAGGTTTGGCAAGTCATGGAGCGGCTATCGGAATTATTTTAGCTATGTTTTTTTATAGCAAAAGAGTAGTAAAAAAACCTTTATTATGGACTTTAGACAGATTGGTAATTCCAACGGCACTTGGAGCTATGTTTGTTCGATTTGGTAATTTGTTTAATTCTGAAATTGTGGGTAAAGCTACAGGTACTGATTTCGGATTCAAATTTATCAGAAATGATATTGGTGAACATAAAGCAATGGCCATTACTGGTGCAAAAGAAGTCAATAAGGCTTACGATTTAATAGCCAATAGTTCTCGTTTTAAAGAAGTATTGGCAGAAGTCCCCAATAGATACCCTACTCAAATTTATGAAGCATTAGGTTATTTAGTGACCTTTTTTGTACTTTGGTATATCTATTGGAAAACAGACAAAAAAGAACAATTGGGTTATCTCTTTGGCGTATTTATGGTTTTATTATGGTCTATCCGTTTTGTCATAGAATTCTACAAAGAATGGCAAGGTGGTATAGAAACTGTATTTAAATTAAATTTAAATACAGGTCAACTCTTGAGCATCCCGTTAGTATTAGTAGGTTTATTCTTTATGATCAGAAAGAAAACGGCTCAGTCTTAAAAATAATTCACCTTCTATACATTACTTTATTAGTACCATAAATTTAATATTTATAGTATTAGCACTGAATTGTAACTTTTGTTACTAAAATGTTAGTATAATGTTAGTATAATGTTATAACTTGCCTACCTTAAACTAATACTAACTTAAATTTAATTTATGAAAACAAAAATTTACTCAATTTTAGCAATACTTTTGGTATCTATTTCTGCTTTTGCACAGTCATATGATGTTAGTGGTGTTGTTAAAGATGACACACAGCAACCTTTACCAGGCGTAACAGTTGTTGTCAAAGGAACCACAAATGGAACCTCAACAGATTTTGACGGAAATTATTCTTTAACTGTCAACAATGGAGATGTACTGATCTTTACTTTCGTGGGATTTGAAAAACAAGAAGTAAAGGCGGATGGTTCTGCAACAGTTAACATTACTATGGCGTCTGGTCTTGCACTAGAAGAAGTTGTTGTTGTTGGTTCTAGAAATCCAAACAGAACTGCAACTGATACTGCTGTGCCTGTGGATGTAATAGATGTTTCCGAACTGATTACAGCTGGTCCACAAGTTAATTTAAATCAAATTTTAAATTATGTGGCTCCTTCATTCACGTCAAACACACAAACTATTTCTGATGGTACTGACCATATAGATCCGGCTTCTTTAAGAGGTTTAGGTCCTGATCAGGTTTTGGTATTGATTAATGGAAAAAGAAGGCATAACTCTTCATTGGTAAATGTAAATGGTACATTTGGTAGAGGTAGTGTAGGTACAGATTTAAATGCAATTCCGGCTGCATCTATAGCACGTATAGAAGTATTACGCGATGGTGCTGCTGCCCAATATGGTTCTGATGCCATTGCAGGGGTAATTAATATTGTATTGAAAGAAAGCACAAATGAACTAACATTGAATGTAACAACAGGTGCCTATTTCTCTGAAAATTCAAATGATCAAACTGGAGGTAATGATGGTCAAACAACTAATGTTAGTGCCAATTATGGTCTAGAGTTGGGTGATAATGGTGGATTCTTAAATTTTTCTGGTGATTTTGATGTTAGAGAAGAATATAGTAGAATGAAAGAATTTGAAGGTGATATTTTTAATACTTATAACACAATAGAAAGAGTAGCTGCCAATTCTGGATATGACATAACAAATTTATTAGATGATGATGTCTCAGATGTCGTTCAATTTGGGAATGCAGCTGGTTTAAATCTGGACCCAAATTCAACTATAACTGATTTAATTGGAATTAATAATGGAGTTAACTCAGTGGCAGGTTCTTTAACACACCTTACCTTTAATAGTGATGGTGAAGTTACAGGAGTGGCTCCTAATGATAATACTACTGCTGAATTAGCGGCACGTGGTCAAACTAGAAGTGATTATAATATGAGAGTTGGTCAATCTGCATTAAGAGGTGGTCGTTTCTTTGCAAACTTTTCTTTGCCGATAGATGATAATGGTACAGAAATTTATTCTTTTGCAGGGATCAGTTCAAGAGTAGGTAACTCTGCAGGTTTCTACAGATTACCAAGTCAAAATAGAACGTATACACCCGCATATATTAATGGTTTTTTACCGGAAATTAATTCGGCTATTACAGATAAATCATTTGCTGTTGGTATTAAAGGAAAAGTAGGAGATTGGGATGTAGATTTTAGTAATACCTATGGTAAGAACAAATTTTTATATACCATTGGTAACACGTTTAATGCATCTAAGCAAAGTGCGTCACCTACTACTTTTGACGCTGGTGGGTTTTCTTTTGCACAAAACACTACTAATTTAGATATTAGTAAATTTTATGAAGATACCTTAGCTGGATTAAATGTTGCTTTTGGTGGAGAATACAGAGTAGAAAATTATGAAATTATTGCTGGAGAAGAAGCATCATATGCTCAATATACTGCTGATGGACAAGTGATTACTTTAGACAGTCAGACTCCTTCTGTAGACTTTTTTGATAGAGCTAGACCAGGTGGGTCTCAAGTATTTCCGGGATTTAGCCCTAGCAATGAATTGTCTCGAGGAAGAAGCAGTATAGCCGGTTATTTTGATCTAGAAGCAGATATTTCTGAAAACTTTTTAGCAAGTTTTGCGACTAGATATGAAGATTATTCTGATTTTGGTTCAACACTTAATTTTAAATTAGCAACTAGAATTAAAGCAGGTGAAAATATTAATATTAGAGCAGCGGCAAATACTGGTTTTAGAGCTCCTTCTTTACACCAATTGAATTTTAATTCTACCTCTACAATATTTGATCAAAATGGTGAGCCAATTGAAGTTGGTACTTTTGCCAATGATAGTAGAGCTGCACAATTATTAGGTATTCCTAAATTAAAGGAAGAAACCTCTAAAAGTATCAGCTTAGGTTTTACATCTAAATTTCCAAGTGCAAATTTAACACTGACTATTGATGGATATTGGGTAGGTATTGATGATAGAGTAGTATATACCGGTAGATTTCAACCAAATCAAACAAGAGATATTAATGGAGATTTAGTTTTTAATCTAGATGGTAGTCCTAACTATGTAGGACCACAATTAGAATTGTTTAGTTTACTTTCTCAGGCTAACGCTGGTGCTGCTGCTTTCTTTGCAAATGCAATTGATACCGAATCAAAAGGTTTAGATATTGTAATTACGCATGATGCAATGTTGGGCGATAATGCCAAATTAAAAACTGACTTGGCAGCAACATTTTCTAGTACAAAAAGAGTTGGTGAAGTTAAAGCGTCCCAAATTTTAATAGATGCTGAAAAAGTTGATACTTATTTTGATGAAGCCAGTAGAGTATATTTAGAAGAAGCTGTACCACGTACTAAGATTAATTTATCTAATAGCTTCACAACTGATAAATTCAATATCTTTTTAAGAAATGTTTATTTTGGTGAGGTTACTGAGGCTACTAATGATGTTGATAGACAACAGGTATTTGGAACTAAAGTTGTTACTGACTTATCTTTTGGTTACAAAGCAACTGAAAGTTTAACACTAACAGTAGGAGCCAATAACTTATTAGATGTATATCCGGATAGAGCCGTAAATGAATTTTCTGACGGAGGTACCAACAGAAGTAGTGGTAGATTTGACTGGTCAAGAAGAGCTCAACAATTTGGTATTGGTGGTAGATTTTTATTTGCTAGATTAAGCTTTACTATAAAATAATAAATAAAAAGGTTTAAATAAATAAAAAGGTTGTACTGAAAAGTACAGCCTTTTTTGTTGGGCTTGTCTAAACTTTTTATTGAAACCTGAATTAAGCATTAGAAAATCTATTACACCATAAAATCACTTCAACTACTGCCGCTTCGCTTTATTTTTTAATATAACCGTAGCCGTGCTACGCTGAAATTAAGAAAATCCCAGTATTTATTGTGCTTTCATTGTTCTTAACGAAGTTCTAATGCATAATCTAGATTAAAACAAAAAACTAAGATGGGCTCATTTAATAAACCTATATATTTGTTAAGACAATTTTAGTATTTTTCTTATTTTTGTAGAAGGATGATTTCTCTCCGGAAAGAAGGAATTTAATAAGTTCAATTAAAATAAAAAAATGATGGTAGAAATAGAACAAATTTCATCGAGAGATGCCATTGCATTAGAGGATAAATATGGTGCACATAATTACCATCCGTTACCTGTGGTATTAAATAGAGGCGAGGGTGTGTATGTTTGGGATGTAGAAGGTAAAAAATATTATGATTTCTTATCCGCTTATTCCGCTGTTAATCAAGGTCACTGTCATCCTAAAATCATCAATGCTTTAAAAGAGCAAGCTGAAAGCTTAACCTTAACTTCAAGAGCATTTTATAACGATAAATTAGGGCAATATGAGAAATATGTTACTCGGTATTTTGGTTTTGACAAAGTATTACCTATGAACACAGGTGCTGAAGCCGTTGAAACTGCCATGAAAATAGCAAGGAAATGGGGCTACGAAAAAAAGGGTATTCCTTCAAATCAAGCCAAAATAATTGTTTGTGAAAATAATTTCCATGGAAGAACGATCACTATAATTTCGGCGTCTAACGATCCTGTGGCAACAGAAAATTTTGGACCATTTACACCTGGTATAGTGTCTATAAAATATAATAATATTGAAGCTTTACGTGAAGCTTTAAAAGATAATAATGTAGCTGCATTTTTAGTAGAACCTATTCAAGGTGAAGCTGGAGTATTTGTGCCTGAAGATACTTATATTAAAGAGGCTTATCAATTGTGTAAAGACAAAAACGTGTTATTTGTAGCTGATGAAGTACAGACAGGAATTGCACGTACCGGTAAATTACTAGCGGTAAATTATTTTAAAATTAAACCGGATATATTGATATTAGGTAAAGCAATTTCAGGTGGTGTATTACCGGTATCTGCTGTGTTAGCAGATAATGAGGTTATGGAAGTAATTAAACCAGGAACTCATGGTTCTACTTTTGGAGGAAATCCGTTAGCTTGTGCAGTGGCGATGGCTGCATTAGAAGTTGTAAAAGATGAAAATCTTGCTGAAAATGCTGATAAATTGGGAAAACTATTTAGAGCTAGTATGGAAGAGCTCAAAAAAGATACTGAGTTGGTTATAAAGGTAAGAGGTAAGGGCTTATTAAACGCCATTGTAATTAATGATAGTGAAGAAAGTTCTACTGCATGGGATCTTTGTATGGCGTTAAAAGTGAATGGTTTATTGGCCAAACCAACACATGGTAATATTATTAGATTCGCACCTCCTTTAGTTATGAATATTGAGCAAATGAAAGATTGTATTTCAATTATTAAAAATACATTCCTAAATTTTAAAAAATAGAATGAGATTAGATACTATTCTTTTATTTGTAATTTTAGTTTTATTTGCTCCATCTATCAAAGCACAAGAAACTGAAGAAGATAAGATTAAGGTAGTAATTTCATTATTTTTTGAAGGTTTACAAAGCGGAGATACTTTAATGATTAAGCGAACGATTAGTACTGATCTGAAATTGCAGACTACATTTAAAAACAAAGAAGGAAAATCAGTATTAAGAAACGAAGAAGTTGCTAAATTTTTAAATGCCGTTGCAACGAAAAATCCAAAAGATATTTGGGAAGAAAAATTAATGTCATACCATATTCAAATTGATGGTACATTGGCTAGTGTGTGGACTCCTTATGAATTTTACTTAAACAATGACTTTAGTCATTGTGGTGTAAATTCTTTTCAACTATTTTTCGATGGTAAAAAGTGGAAAATTATATATTTAATTGATACCAGAAGAAAACAAGATTGTAAAAATAATATAAATGACAGATAATCAAAACGTAAAGTTAACCAAAGAAGAGTTTGAAGCTATCAGATCAAAAGAAGAATTGCTTCAGTTAATAAAAAAGAAAGGTAAAAATATTGATGCAACACTAAAAACCTTAAAATATGAAGAAGAACTTAGAAAGCTTCAAATAGAGATGGTAAAGTTGCAACAATGGATTTCTAACAATAAAAAGCGTGTAGTCATAATATTTGAAGGAAGAGATGCTGCCGGTAAAGGTGGAAATATTAGACGATTTACAGAACATTTAAATCCACGTTCAATGAATTTAGTAGCCTTAACCAAACCAACTGAAATTGAACAAGGGCAATGGTATTTTAGAAGATATATTAAGGAATTATCAAATCCTGGAGAGATTGTTTTCTTTGATAGAAGTTGGTACAATAGGGCAGTAGTTGAGCCGGTAATGGGTTTTTGCAATGATGAGCAATATTTTAGATTTATGTTACAAGTGCCTGAATTTGAACATATGTTGTATGAAGATGGTGTTAAAATCATCAAGTTTTGGTTTTCAATATCTAAAGAAGAACAAAAGGCAAGATTTGATTCTAGATTAGAAACGCCATTAAAAAGATGGAAATTTAGTCCTGTAGATCAAAAAGGACAAGAATTATGGGATAAATATACATTCTATAAGGAACAAATGTTTAGTAAAACCCATACTACCTATTGTCCCTGGATAATTGTTAAAGCTAATGATAAAAAAGTAGCAAGATTAGAGACGATGCGATATGTATTATCGCAATTTGAATATCCTGATAAAGATAAAGCATTAACAACATTATTACCAGATCCCAATGTGATTATGCGTTATTACAGATCTGCAAAACAATTAGACTTTTAAGAATTATGGAAAAACATACAGTTACAGAGAAAGATGCCGAAAAATTAAACAGCAAAAAAGGTATGCGTGTTTTACTTTCACAAAAACCTTATAATCTATCTAAGGCGGTAAGATATTTAGATTATGAAAAAAAACTTAAAAAATTACAAAGTGAATTGGTAAAATTGCAAACTTGGGCTATTCAAAATAATGAACGTGTCATTGTTGTTTTTGAAGGAAGAGATGCGGCAGGAAAAGGTGGAGCGATACGGAGAACAACAGAAAGAATTAATCCTCGTCATATTAGAATTGTGGCTTTACCAAAACCTTCAGAAGAAGAAAAAACGCAGTGGTATTTTCAAAGATATATTAGTCAATTTCCTAAGGCAGGTGAAATAGTTTTTTTTGATAGAAGTTGGTATAACAGGGCGGTTGTAGAGCCGGTAAATGGATTTTGTACAGATGAAGAATACACTATTTTTATGAATCAAGTGAATGATTTTGAGCGTATGATTACAGAATCGGGTATAAGATTGGTTAAGATTTATATGTCTATTTCAAAATCTGAACAAGCCAGACGTTTTGACGAAATAAAAAATGATCCATTAAAACATTGGAAAATGACTAAGGTAGATGAAAAAGCTCAAGAATTATGGGATACATATACTAAATATAAAAAATTGATGTTCGAGAATAATAAAAATGGAAATATTCCATTTAAAGTAATTAGAGCGAATAGAAAGACTTCAGCAAGAATTGAGGTTATTCAACATATTTTAGATTCAGTTCCTTATGATAAGGATTTAAAAATCTGAGGTTAAACCAATTTATATTGGTATTATTTACAAAACATTTAGAAATTCAATAAAAAAATCCCGCCATTTGGCGGGATTTAAATTTACTTTTTCTTCTTCTAAAAAAGTTAATACTTTTAATTTCCTTTTTTGAAATCGGCTAAAAATTTAGCCAAACCAATATCTGTTAATGGGTGATTTAATAAGCCATCTATTGCACTTAGTGGTCCCGTCATAACATCAGCACCAATTTTTGCACAATCCATTACATGCATGGTATGACGAATAGATGCTGCTAAAATTTGAGTTTCAAACCCGTAATTATCATAGATCAATCTTATTTCTTGAATCAAACCTAATCCATCTGTAGAAATATCATCTAAACGACCTATAAAAGGAGAAACATAGGTAGCTCCTGCTTTAGCAGCTAATAGAGCCTGTCCAGCAGAGAAGACCAGTGTACAATTGGTTTTAATACCTTTATCAGAAAAATATTTAATGGCTTTTATACCTTCTCTTATCATCGGAATTTTTACCACAATTTGCGGGTGTAATTTAGCCAAAGCTTCACCTTCTTTTATCATTCCATTAAAATCAGTAGCAATAACTTCTGCACTTACAGCTCCATCTACAATTTCACAGATGGCTTTATAGTGGTTAATGATATTATCATGACCTGTAATTCCTTCTTTAGCCATTAAAGACGGATTGGTTGTAACACCATCTAAAACGCCAAGTTCCTGAGCTTCTTTAATCTGATTTAAGTTAGCTGTATCAATAAAAAATTTCATTATTTTTAGTTTGGTTGGGCAAATATAATATATCCATAAAATTTGCTTATTATGATAACGCTTAACTTATTAACATGTTATACATACATGTACTATAATTTATAATGGTTCATCAATATTCTCTCATAGACCTTATCAGGAAGTATTCTTTTTAATACAATAGATAATTTTTCCATAAACCCGCCTACCTTATAATGTATTCTTTTATTATTTGACATAATAATTTTATAGACTGCGTCTGCCATTACCTTAGGTGGTTTGCCACTGTCAACATGAGAATCCATCAAAGCTAAATTTTCAGTGTATTTTTCCTTATATGCAGAATCTTCAAAAACCGGAGTGTGGTATCTACCCGCAGCAATGTTGGTAGCAAAATCTCCGGGAGCTACGTTACATACTACAATTCCAAAGCCTTTTACTTCCATACGTATGGCTTCGGTAACCAATTCCAAAGCTCCTTTACTGGCAGAATACATCCCCCGAAAGGGTAAACCCATATATCCTGCAATAGAAGTAACATTAATAATTAAACCGGAACCTTGTTTACGCATTTTTGGTAAAACAGCTTTCATAACATCAATTGCACCAAAAAAATTAGTGTTAAAGACCTTCCGCATTTCATTAGTTGGTGTGTCTTCAATGGAGCCGGTAATACCCATACCGGCGTTATTTATCAATACATCTAACTTGCCCTCTTCTGCAATAACTTTTGCCACTGTTTTTTGGATAGAATTTATATCATTTACATCTAAAGGTAGCATGATTACGCCTGAAGAATTATTGGTATGAGGTCTACGGCTGGTACCATAAACTTTCATTCCCTTTTTATTTAGATATTCGGCAATACTTTGGCCAATTCCTGATGAAGCTCCTGTAATTAAAACAACCTTGTGCATTATAAAACTAAAGATTAAAAACTTAATAAATATACAAGTCAAAAATACACTATTTGAAATAAATAATTAAGGACTGCATAATATAGAAAAGTACTTATGAAATTTAATAAGAAAGTGTGATTAGGAATTTGAGGAAGCGAGATTCTGATAGACATCAGAATTATCAAACTTTTGAAATAGTTTAAATAAAAATGGGCAAGCGACCTACATCACACCGCTACGACCTAATACCTTTGCTGCATTCCTGCCCTGGAGGATTCAAAGGGAGCTGGTTGTGTAGGACTTGCCCGCCGCAAAAATACAATCAATTTCTTGTTTTACAATGTTTTTTTGTTAGATTTTTAATTATTATATGTGTCGAAAAAATAAGGTGTTAATTGTTAATTAATTATATTTGTTTAACCAAACAAAACATATAACAATGGAAAATAAAAAAATTTTTTTACCTATTGCATTTCAATATGGTATCATTTTAGCCATTTTGAGAATTTTAATCGATTTTGGTTTAAAAATGGCTGATGTTAGCAGTATGATATATTACATAGGATATGTTGTTGGCTTTATTGTAGAAATAGTACTTATCTTTTTGGCAGTTAAAATTTTTAGAGATAAATTTAATAATGGATTACTTTCTTTTGCTGAAGCGATCAAAATAGGTATTGTTATGATGATCATTACAGCTATTGGAACTTTTATTTCAATGTCGTTTATAGATCCTGAATTTCAGATGAGGAAGGCTATAGAAATGGTTGAGCAATATCAACCTGAAAAATTACAAGAAACCATTGAGAAAATAGAAGAGGGAAAGAAAAACCCTAAATATTTATTATCCTTAAGCATTTGGATATTGTATTTTAGCTTTTTAGGTTTTGTTATTTCTGCTATATGTGGTGGAATTTTAGGAAAAAAAGAAGACCAATATTAATCATATATATTAAATATGGATATATCAGTAGTAATTCCACTACTTAACGAAGAAGAATCTTTACAAGAATTACACGACTGGATTGCAAAAGTAATGCTGTCTAATCAGTTTCAATACGAAATTATTTTTATTGATGATGGTAGTACCGATAAGTCTTGGCAAATAATAGAATCATTATCTAAAAAAAATGAAGCTGTCAAAGGGGTTTGTTTTCAAAAGAATTATGGAAAATCTCAGGCCTTACATGCCGGTTTTGATCTAGCTTTAGGTGATGTGGTTATTTCTATGGATGCTGATCTACAAGACAGTCCTGATGAAATTCCTGAATTATACCAACAAATTACTGAGCAAAATTTAGACCTTGTTTCCGGATGGAAAAAGAAACGATATGATTCTACTATACGTAAAAACTTACCTTCAAAATTGTTCAATGCTGCGGCTAGGAAAACTTCAGGTTTACATTTACATGATTTTAATTGTGGACTAAAGGCCTATAAAAATGATGTTGTAAAAAATATTGATGTTTCCGGTGAAATGCATCGCTATATTCCTGTTTTGGCAAAAAATGCCGGCTTTTTAAAAATTGACGAAAAAATTGTACAACATCAAGCACGTAAATATGGCACCACAAAATTTGGTATGGATAGGTTTGTTAATGGTTTTTTAGATCTAATTACCATTTGGTTTTTGTCTAAATTCGGCAAACGCCCTATGCATTTATTTGGTTTACTTGGTAGTTTTGTGTTCTTCATTGGCTTTTGTTTTGCCTTATATTTAGGTATAGATAAATTATTTATAAGTCCAACTTCAAGATTAATAACAGACAGGCCACATTTTTATATTGCCTTAGTAGCAATGATTATTGGTACTCAATTATTTTTAGCGGGGTTTGTTGGTGAGCTTATTCTAAGAGGAAAAAATAATGATGATCGTTATAGAATTAGTAAAAAAGTAAATATTTAATTTAAATGACCTGTTGTATATTTTGAATAGATATTGATAATTTATTTCGTTCAGTTAAGCTTCATGTTGCATAAATTTTATAGTTGAAATTGAATAAAATGGACCTAGTTGAGAGCTTTGGCGTATCCATATCTTTTTTTAGACCGTTGGTAAGCTTCTCTCTTCTTTAAATATTTTAATTATTCAATCTTTAAATTATTCAATCTTTTAATCATTCCTTACCTTTGTCTTAAAATAATCTAATTCTATGAATAAAGATCAAATATTGCAAAAAGCTAAACTTTGGTTATCAGAACCTTTTGATGTTGATACACAACAAAAGGTACAAGAATTAATAAATGATAATCCAGAAATTTTATTAGATAGTTTTTATAAAGATATGGAATTTGGTACCGGTGGTATGCGTGGTGTTATGGGGGTTGGTACTAATAGGATCAATAAATATACTTTGGGTAGAGCTACACAAGGATTGGCCAATTATTTGCATTTAGTTGCTCCGAAAAAGGAACTAAAAGTAGTAATTGCATATGATTGTAGACATAACAGTAAACCTTTTGCTAAATTAGTTGCAGACGTACTTACTGCCAATAGTATCAAAGCATTTTTATTTGAAGACCTAAGAACTACACCAGAACTTTCTTTTTCGGTACGTCATTTAGGTTGTGATGCGGGTATTGTGTTAACCGCATCTCACAATCCACCAGAATATAATGGTTATAAGGTATATTGGAATGATGGAGGGCAGATAGTGCCTCCACATGATCATAAAATTATTGAAGAAGTAAATGCGGTAGATTTTGCCAATATCAATTTTAATGCTAATGATGGTTTAATTACTACTATAGGAAAAGAAGTTGATAAAGTTTTTCATAAGGCTTGTGTGGCGAATGGTACTTTTAATACTCCAAATAGAGATAAATTAAAAATTGTATTTACATCTTTACATGGAACCTCTATAATGTCTATTCCTCAAGTATTAAAAATGGCAGGATTTACAGATGTGCATATTGTAAAAGAACAACGTAAACCGGATGGTGATTTTCCTACCGTAAAATCACCAAATCCTGAAGAGCCGGCTGCTCTTAAAATGGCTACAGATCTGGCTGAAAAAATAGGAGCAGACATTGTTATTGGTACTGATCCTGATTCTGATAGATTGGGTATTGCAGTAAGAGATTTAGAAGGTAATTTAAAACTTTTAAATGGCAATCAAACCATGGCGGTAATGACTAATTTTCTAATTAAGCAATGGCATCAAAATGGTAAATTAAATGGTAAGCAGTTTGTTGGGTCGACTATTGTGTCCACTAATTTGGTCAATGATATTGCTCAAAGTTATAATGTTGAAACCAAAGTGGGATTAACCGGATTTAAATGGATTGCTAAAATGATTCGAGATGCCGAAGGTACTCAAGAATTTATTGGAGGTGGTGAAGAGAGTTTTGGTTATATGGTAGGCGATTTTATCCGCGATAAAGATGCAGTTACTGCCACACTCTTGGCTTGTGAAATAGCAGCAAATGCAAAAAATAATAACACTACCGTTTATAAAAAATTATTAAATCTATATTTGAAACATAATTTTTATAAGGAACACTTAATTTCATTAGTTAAAAAAGGAATAGATGGAGCCCAACAAATCAATCAAATGATGATTGATTTACGAAACAATCCTGTAAAAGAAATTGATGGCTCACCCGTAGAATTTTTATATGATTATGAATCTTCTACCCAACAGAATTTGATAACTGGAGAACAGACAAGTATTGACATTCCAAAATCTAATGTGCTAATTTATCAAACAATTGACGGTACAAAAGTTGCGGCAAGACCAAGTGGAACAGAACCTAAAATTAAATTTTATTTCAGTGTTAATCTTCCGCTTGAAAAAACTGAAGATACTGTTGTTGTTGAGAAATTATTAACTCAAAAAATTGATAGAATTATCAACGAGATGCAATTGAATTAATGGAGTATTTTAAAAAAATAATACGATTTGCTAAACCCTATCAACTATATGCAGTTGGTAATATCATAGCAAATATTTTTTATGCATTATTTAGTGCTTTATCTTTTATAGCATTAATACCCATGTTGGATATTTTATTTGAAAAAGACAAAGTCAAACCGATAATTGAACCCATTTATACTGATATTTCAGGCCTAAAAGATTATTATAAAGATTTCCTGTCATATCAAGTGCATGTATATGCAGAAAATGATGTGTCTAAAGCATTGATGTTGGTAATCAGTTTGGTCATTATTTTATTTCTACTTAAAAATGTTTTTAGTTATTTGGCCATGTATTTTATTACATTTTTAAGAAATGGCGTACTAAAAGATTTAAGAAACGTATTATATAAAAAAACTGTAGACTTACCATTATCCTATTTTTCTGAAAAACGAAAAGGAGATATTATGGCTAGAATAGGAACAGATGTATTAGAAATTCAGCATTCATTTTTATCCATCTTAGAACTTATAGTACGAGAGCCTTTAACTATTCTGTTTACAATAATTATGATGTTAATTATAAGTGCAAAACTTACTTTATTTGTATTTATTTTTATACCGATAAGTGGTTTTATCATATCGAGAATAGGGAAAAGTTTAAAACGAAAATCAGATCGCGTACAGAAGGAGCAAGGTACATTTTTATCAACCTTAGAAGAAACTTTAGGAGGTTTGAGAATTATTAAAGGCTTTAATGCCGAGGGTAAATTCAATGAAAAGTTTCAAGATTCTACGTCTAGATTTTATGATTTCTCAAACAAGCTATTAAACCGTCAAAATTTAGCATCGCCTACAAGTGAATTTTTAGGCATTGCTGTAATTGCCATTTTATTGTGGTATGGCGGTAGAATGGTATTGGTAGATGGCAGTTTAGATGGCAGTTCTTTTATAGCCTATATGGGGCTAGCCTATAACATATTAACTCCGGCAAAAGCAATTTCTAAAGCCAGTTATAACATAAAGAAAGGTAATGCTGCTGCAGAGAGGGTATTAGAAATTATTGAAACAGATAACCCTTTAAAGGATAAGGAAAATGCTATTGTAAAGAATGGTTTTGAAAAGGAAATTAAATTTCAAAATATCTCCTTTAAATATGAAGATGAATATATATTAGAAAAATTTTCACTAACTATTCCAAAAGGAAAAACTGTGGCCTTGGTAGGGCAATCAGGAAGCGGTAAATCTACTTTAGCCAATCTAATTACACGTTTTTATGACATTAATAGTGGGCAAATATTAATTGATGATATTGATATAAAAGACTTGACGAAAAAATCGTTACGACACCAATTAGGTATTGTAACTCAAGATGCTATTTTGTTTAATGATTCTATAAAGAATAATATTTTATTAGGAGATGAAAATGCATCAGACAAACAGGTCATTGATGCTTTAAAAATTGCCAATGCGTATGAATTTATTGAGCATTTACCAAATGGTATTCACACTAATATAGGAGATGGGGGAAACAAACTTTCAGGTGGTCAAAAACAGCGATTAAGTATAGCGAGAGCAGTACTTAAAAATCCACCGATAATGATATTAGATGAAGCTACTTCGGCTTTAGATACTGAATCAGAACAATTGGTTCAAAAAGCTTTAGAGCAACTCATGGAAAATAGAACTTCTTTAGTTATTGCTCATCGATTATCAACAATTCAAAAAGCTGATGTTATTGTAGTTATGAAAAAAGGAAAGATAGTAGAACAAGGAAAACACGAAAAATTATTAGCTAAAAAGGGAGACTATTTTAAGCTAGTTACCATGCAATCTCTCAGCTAATGTATAATTAAATTAAGACCAACTTGACATATAATAGGTCGAATATATTGTTTCTTTTACTTTATGGAAACAAAAATAAATCAATTTATGGATAACAAATTTTACAATTAAATTGGTGTAAATTAAAATTAGAACATGTTACAATGAATATTATAGAAAAATTACAATGGAGATATGCTTGTAAAAAATTTGATGACACAAAAATTTTACCCGATAATAAAATTGATATTTTAACAGAGGCTTTTAATTTAACCGCTACTTCATTTGGTTTACAGCCCATTAAATTATTGGTTATTAATAACAAAACATTACAACAGAATTTGGTTCCGCATGCTTTTGGTCAACAGCAGGTGGCAAATGCTTCACATGTGTTATTAATTTGTATTCAAGACTATTTTACCCTAGAAGACATTGATGCTTATTTTGATTTGGAAAAAGAAATTCGAGGAACTTCTGAAGATATTATTAGTCCATATAGAAAACAGTTAAAAGATATTTTTGCGAATAAATCAACTATTGAAAAGCAAGAATCGGCTATCAATCAAGCGTACATTGTCTTGGGCAATTTAATGACGGTTTGTGCATTAGAAGGTATTGATGCTTGTCCGATGGAAGGTTTTAATGCTCAAAAGTTCGATGAAATACTTGAACTTAAAAAACACAATTTAAAATCGGTTTTATTACTACCTATTGGTATTAGAGCAGCAGACGATTTTATGAGTACACTTAAAAAAGTGAGAAAACCTATAGATGATATTGTAATTAAATTATAAGTTACAATTCACTGTATTCTTTAATAAATATTAATTTACATACAAACATTCAAGATGAACATAGAAATAAGAAACCTAGAACCTAAAGCCATTTGGAATAATTTTGCTGATTTGAATGCAGTACCTAGAGCTTCTAAAAAAGAAGAAAGGGTAATTCAGTTTATGGTTGATTTTGGTAAAAAATTAGGTTTAGATACCAAGGTAGATAAGGTTGGAAATGTCATTATTAAGAAACCTGCCAGTAATGGTATGGAAAATAAAAAAACCGTTGTAATGCAATCGCATTTAGATATGGTTCATCAAAAAAATAACGATACAAATTTTGATTTTGATACAGAGGGCATTGCTATGATAGTTGAAGGAGATTGGGTCAAAGCCAAAGGAACTACATTGGGTGCAGACAATGGTTTAGGTGTGGCTACAATTATGAGTATCTTAGAAAGTGACACTATTAAACACCCCGCAATAGAGGCCTTATTTACTATTGATGAGGAAACGGGAATGACTGGAGCAATGGGATTAGAAGGGGGTTGGTTAGCGGGTGAAATCTTACTGAATTTAGATACGGAAGACGATGATGAAATTGGGGTTGGTTGTGCCGGAGGCATTGATATTACGGCATCAAAATCTTATATTCCCATAAAAACTACAACTGATGTTATTGCTTATAAAATTACGGTAAAAGGTTTGAATGGAGGTCATTCCGGTATGGACATTCATAAAGGTTTTGGCAATGCCAATATTATGATGAATAGAATTTTATTTGCTCTTAAAGAAATCTCTGCTATTGCAAAAATTGATGGAGGCGGATTGCGTAATGCGATTCCCAGAGAGAGTAATGCCAATATTGTAACGCAGCAAACGGAATTGTTGGAAGAAGAATTTTATGGTATTGCTAAGCAGATTATTGATGAATATAGCACTATTGAACCAAATTTAGAAATCCTTTTAGAAGAATGTTTGGCTCCAACACAAGTGTTGTCTAAAAAAGATCAAGAAATCTTATTGAAAACCATTTATACTACACATAATGGTGTTTTTAGGATGAGTCCGGATATTAATGATCTAGTAGAAACCTCAAATAATATTGCTCATGTTTTGGTGAGTGATGGTGATATGAAAATTTTATGTTTAACCAGAAGTTCTGTAGAATCCGGAAAAAATAATTTAGTAAACAATATAAGTTCAGGTTTTGATTTGGGAGGATTTAGGGTGCAAACCTCGGGCTCATATCCAGGTTGGAAACCCAATCCTAATTCAGATATTTTAAAAGTATTAGATAAAACATATCAAAATTTATTTAAGGAGAAGGCTAATGTGATGGCGTGTCATGCCGGATTAGAATGTGGTATTTTAGGAACAAATTATCCTACAATGGACATGATCTCATTTGGACCAACCATCAAAGGAGCACATTCGCCTGATGAACGGGCAAGTATCAGTTCCACTCAGAAATTTTGGAAATATGTATTGGCTATTTTAGAGGATATTCCTGAAAGAGTTTAGAATTATAGTTTTCATGAAC
This sequence comes from Flavobacteriaceae bacterium UBA2765, assembly GCA_002352665.1. Classification (GTDB taxonomy): domain Bacteria; phylum Bacteroidota; class Bacteroidia; order Flavobacteriales; family Flavobacteriaceae; genus Aureibaculum. The sequence continues at coordinate 10,347 of DEIV01000055.1, read as the reverse complement.
AAATTCAATTTACAATACCATAAATTATTTCAATTTTGGAAGAAAATAAGGGCACAAGAATCAACAAATATTTAAGTGAAGTAGGCTATTGTTCTAGAAGAGCTGCAGATAAACTTATAGAGCAAGGTAGGGTAACCATTAATGGTTTAAAACCTGAATTGGGCACTAAAATTCTACCAAATGATGTGGTAAAAGTCAATGGTGAATTAATTTCAGAATCTAAAGAAAAACCCGTTTATCTTGCTTTTAATAAGCCCATTGGCATTGTTTGCACTACAGACACCAGAGTGGAAAGGGATAATATTATAGACTTTATCAATTACCCAACACGTATTTTTCCGATTGGCAGATTAGATAAACCAAGTGAAGGACTCATTTTTTTAACTAATGATGGAGATATAGTTAATAAAATTCTTCGAGCCAGAAACAACCACGAAAAGGAATATATTGTGACTGTAAACAAGCCTATTACTAAAGATTTTATAAAAAAAATGAGTAATGGCATACCTATATTAGATACTATTACTAGAAAATGCAAGGTAAAACAACTCAATAAATTTCAATTTAATATCATATTAACGCAAGGTCTTAACCGACAAATACGTAGAATGTGCGAGTATTTAGATTATAGGGTAGCTCAATTAAAACGCGTTAGAATTATGAATGTCAAATTAGATATTCCCCAGGGTAAATGGAGAGATCTAACCCATCTGGAATTAAAAGAAATTAATAGACTGGTAGCAGATTCTTCAAAGATCTATGATGAAAATTAGAGATAATTGTATCCTAATAGCTATTGGGAGTAATAAATTTTCTATTGCGTAATGCGGGTTTAACGCTAAAAGGACCTCTAATAGAAATAAGGAATGTAAGTTCTATGAACATTGGTTGAAGTACAGCATCATATTAAATATCATGTCACCCTGAACTTGTTTCAGGGTCTTCTATTGTTGCATTGTTTTACAGCGTTATGAGATTCTGAAACAAGTTCAGAATGACGTACGTTGTAAATTTATGAGACTTAACGGACAATCAATAAAATTTACTTTAAACTTAACAAACTAGCTTTTATAGTTTCTATTTTTGCCAATGCATCCGCTTCTTTTTTCTTTTCGCTATTTACTACTTGTTCAGGAGCATTATTTACAAATCTTTCATTAGCCAATTTTTGCTGAACTGATTTTAAAAAGCCTTCTGTATATTTAAGTTCTTCAGTAAGTTTGTTTATTTCATCTTCAACATCTATGGCACCAGAGATTGGAATGAAATATTCATTAGATTTCACTCTAAAAGTTAATGCACCTTCTACTGCTTCATTTACGTAATTAATACCATTTAAGTTTCCTAATTTTATCAAGACCTGATCAAATGTAGCATCATTTTTTTCGTTATTAATTATGGCAAATGAAATAGTGTCTTTAAAAGAAATATTTTTTTCCTTACGAATATTTCTAATTCCCGAAACTACCTCTTTGGCAAAAGAGAACTGTTCTATTAAATATTCATCAACAGGTTTACTGTTTGGCCATTTAGATATAATTAAGGCATCTTCCGGACTTCGTTTCTCCATATATTGCCAAATTTCCTCAGTTAAGAATGGCATAAATGGGTGTAATATTTTCAGGTTATCTTCAAAAATAGTAATAATACTTTTAAAAGTTTTACTATCTATAGGTGCTCCAAAGGCCGGTTTTACCATTTCTAATAACCATGAACAGAAATCGTCCCAAATTAATTTATATGTTGCCATTAAAGCATCTGACAATCTATATTTACTAAAATGGTCTTCAATTTCAAACAATGTTTGTTGAAAGTTAGCTTCAAACCATTGTATAGCTATTTTACTTGATGCCGGTTGTTCAATTTGATCATTAACTGTCCATCCTTTAACCAATCTAAATGCGTTCCAAATTTTATTTGCAAACTGTTTCCCTTGTTGGCATAAGGCTTCATCAAATAATAGGTCATTACCGGCGGCAGAACTTAAAAGGAGGCCGACCCTTACACCATCTGCACCAAATTCTTTAATAAGTTTTAAAGCATCAGGAGAGTTTCCTAATGACTTACTCATTTTTCTTCGTTGCTTATCACGAACTAGTCCGGTTAAATAAACATTTTTAAATGGTTTTTCTCCTTTATACTCATAACCTGCTACAATCATTCTAGCTACCCAAAAGAATATAATATCTGGTCCTGTAACTAAATCGTTAGTAGGATAATAATAATTAATGTCTTTATTATCAGGATTTCTAATACCATCAAAAACACTCATTGGCCATAACCAAGAAGAGAACCAGGTGTCTAATACGTCAGCATCTTGTTTTAGATCTTCTATTTTAAGCCTTGGATTTTTAGATTTAGTTATGGCTAATTTCAATGCATCTTCTTTACTTTCAGCAACTACAAAATCATCTTTACCATCTGCAAAATAATATGCGGGTATTTGTTGTCCCCACCATAACTGACGAGAAATATTCCAATCTCGAATATTTTCCATCCAATGTCTATAGGTATTTTCAAATTTCTTAGGAAAAAGCTTAATGTCTTCAGTTTCTAGAACAGCTTTTATAGCAGGTTTAGCCAAATCTTCCATTTTTAAAAACCATTGGTCAGATAAACGAGGTTCTATAACTGCCTTTGTCCTTTCTGAGGTGCCTACTTTATTGGTATAATTTTCTGTTTTAACTAAAAAACCTTTGGATTCTAATTCTTTTGTGATTTCTTCTCTCACAACAAACCGGTCTTTACCTTGATAGTGCAATCCAAAGCTATTCAAAGTAGCATCTTCATTAAAAATATCTATAATTTCAAGACCGTGTTTTTCTCCTAAATTCTTATCATTTTCATCATGTGCCGGCGTAACCTTTAAGCAGCCCGTACCAAATTCCATATCTACATAATCATCTTCAATAATAGGTATTACTCTATTACATATTGGTACTATTGCCTTTTTACCTTTTAAATGTTTAAAACGGTCATCATTTGGGTTTATGCAGATTGCGGTATCGCCTAAAATAGTTTCAGGTCTTGTTGTGGCTATGATAAGGCTTTCATTCGTTTTAGGAGAATTTGCTCCTGCTTCATCTACAATCTGATATTTTATATAATATAATAGTCCTTGACGTTCTTCATAATTTACTTCTTCATCTGAAAGGGTAGTTTTGGCTTCCGGATCCCAATTTACCATTCTAAACCCTCTATAGATCAATCCTTTGTTAAACAAATCAACAAAAACTTTTATTACTGCTTCACTCATGTCATCATCCATTGTAAATTTGGTTCTCTCCCAATCGCAAGAGCAGCCTAATTTTTTCAATTGTTCTAAAATCACACCACCATATTGATGTGTCCAATCCCATGCATGTTTTAAAAACTCATCTCTAGATACATCATTTTTGTTTATACCCTGTTCTTTTAATTTTGCTACCACTTTAGCTTCTGTGGCAATAGAGGCATGATCTGTACCCGGCACCCAGCAAGCATTTTTTCCATGTAATCTGGCACGTCTTATCAGTACATCTTGAATGGTATTGTTAAGCATATGACCCATATGTAAAATACCCGTAACATTTGGAGGTGGAATTACAATAGTATAAGGCTCTCTATCATCTGGTGTAGAATGAAAATAATTATGTTTCATCCAGTAATTGTACCATTTACTTTCTACTTGGCTGGCATCATATTTAGAGGGAATACTCATATTTTGGTATAGTTTTTGAAAACAGTTTGCAAAGTTACAATTATAAACAATATGCCATAAATTTACGCGTTATAATTTTTAACTCAAAAAGCATTATATTTACACTTTAAAAAAATTCACAATACAATGAAAAAATTTGCACTCTTATTATTTATCGGATGTATAGGTTTTACTATAAATGCTCAGCAACCAACTGAAGTTAAAAAAGTAGATCCAAATGCACCAAAATTCAAATTTGAAACCAAAACGGTTGATTACGGTAAAATTGTACAAGATGAAGATGGGCTTCGTGTTTTAAAATTTACGAATGTGGGCAAATCGCCATTAATTATTTCTAATGTAAAAGGTAGTTGTGGTTGTACTGTACCATCTGCACCTAAAGAGCCTATTATGCCGGGAGAGCATGGAGAAATTACGGTAAAATATGATACACATAGAATTGGGCAAATATCTAAGTCAATTACAATTACTTCTAATGCAGATAGGCCTACTATAGTAATTCCGGTTAGAGGATTGGTAAAAAAAGAAAGTAGTTTGTCTATATTAGAAAAGCATGAAAAGAGTATGCTTTCAAAAGAAAAACAATAAATTATTTATTATATAATAATGCAAAAGGCGACGCATTGCGTCGCCTTTTGTGTTGATCTATAATAATTTTTTAAGCTTAAATTCGTAGAGCAATTCTCGTCCATTACGTTCTACTAACAATTTAATTTTTTTGCCTTCTTTACTAGAGAGTAAATAAACAATGTCTTGAAGTTTATAGTTATAAGCAGCATTTCCATTTATACTTAACAAGATATCACCTTTTAAAAGTCCGGTTTCATAAGCGGGAGAATTTTTTCTCAGTTCTGCTATTCTATATGAAGGTTTGAGGGCGTAAATATAGTTATAAACCAATTGTACGGTAGATTGTTTGTCATTACCCCTGCCATCTTTAACAAGAGCACTTTGTCTTTCACCTACCAATCTACTTCCGTTATGAATCACTTCCATACCGCTCATATTATATAAAAAGGGGTCTTTAAAATATTTGGAAGGTCGTTTTATTGTTAACTTTTTATTTGGATAATCATAAATAATTAGAAATCGCTTTAATATTTCTGAACCTATTGATCCATTTCTTTCTTTATGTTTGTATGCGGTTTCTATAGAACTATAATCAGGATAGGCCACATTGGCATCAAAAATGGAGTAATTACCTAAAGATATCTTTTTAATCTTACTGCGTTTACCATATACATTACCACTTAAGCCTCTGCCTAAATAATCATTAAAATGATTGGATGGAACTGTAATATCAATACTAGATTGATCAAACAACCATATGGCATCGGTACCACCAGAATCTATCAATAATTTAACAGGTATTTCCTTATCTATATCTACCGTTGCATAAATAAAAGGTTTGTTATTATAGAAATGTAAATCAAAACTTTCACATCTTTTACACTTCTTGTAGGCATATTTATCAGGATCATAGAACTTAATCCTTTTGGTACTATAATTTACTTCAACAATAAAATCTCTAAACAAATCACCACCTATAATACCGTTAATATCAATACCTAACCTTGATGAAAGGTCAAGTTCTTCGCTATAAATAGCATAAACCATATGGTTGTTATTAAAAATTTTACCCAGTTTAAATCTGTTATTTCTAGATTTAATAGCTTCTAAATATTCACCTTCTCCTAGTCCTTTTAAGCGTATTTCTTCGGTGTTTTTAAGATTTAAAGAGTCGGTGAGCTTTAAATTGAGTAATAAGGAGTTATCAACTCCGGTATCTAATAAAAAATTCAGTTCATGACCATTAACTTCTATAGGGATAATGATTAAATTATTGATCATTTTAAAGTTAAGTGAATAATTTTCCTTGCCTTCAAGAAGATTGAATTTATCTTGGGCAAAGCTGCTTAAACTAAAAAACAGGAGTAGGATAATATGTAAATACCTCTTATTAAAAAACATAACTTTGGTTTACACTTTCCTAAAAATACGAAATAATTCTATAAATTGTTATATTTTAAGAAAATTTAACGTTTTTAATATTCGTCATTTTGGTCTTTAAATTGAAGAAAAATTTGCAATTTTGTTATAAAATTTATTTGTATGCCTAGTATATCCCGTAAAGGAAAATTAATGCCCCAATCGCCAATTAGAAAATTGGTACCATTTGCAGAAAAAGCTGCGAAGTCAGGAAAGAAGATATACCATTTGAATATTGGTCAACCTGACATTAAAACGCCAAAAGTAGCCTTAGATGCAGTTAAGAATAATACCTTGGAGATTTTAGAATATTCAAGGTCTGAAGGTTCTGAAACCTATAGAAATAAAATTGCCAATTATTATAAGGATCATCAAATTGCTATAGATCATAATAACATAATTGTAACCACGGGTGGGAGTGAAGCCTTATTATTCGCTTTTGGAAGTATTGCAGATGTTGATGATGAGGTTATAATACCAGAACCATTTTACGCCAATTACAATGGCTTTTCAATTGCTTCAGGTGTAAATATTGTACCTATAATTTCTAAGATTGATACAAATTTTGCCTTACCACCCATTGAGGATTTTGAAAAATTAATAACACCTAAAACGAAGGCCATTTTAATTTGTAATCCCGGAAATCCAACGGGATATTTATATACTAAAGAAGAGATAAAAAAGTTAGCGGTTATAGTTAAAAAACACGATCTATTTTTAATAGCTGATGAGGTATATAGAGAATTTGTATATGACGGATTGGAACATTATTCTATATTACAAGAAAAGGGTTTAGAAGCTCATGCCATAATGATAGATTCTGTATCTAAGCGATATAGTATGTGTGGTGCAAGAATAGGTTGTTTAGTGTCTAAAAATGAAGCAGTTATTGCAACTGCTTTAAAATTTGCACAGGCTAGATTGAGTCCGCCTACCTTTGCACAAATTGCCAGTGAAGCTGCTTTAGAAACGCCACAAAGTTATTTTGATAATGTTATTGACGAATATGTTGTGAGAAGAAACACCTTGGTACAAGAGCTAAAAAAAATTGAAAGTTTAAAAGTGGGTATACCCAAAGGAGCATTTTACTGTATAGTTGAATTACCTATAAAAAACGCAGATCATTTTGCCCAATGGCTTTTAGAGGATTTTGATGTGGACGGTGAAACAATTATGGTAGCACCGGCGGCAGGATTTTACGCGACACCCAATGTAGGATTAAATCAGGTAAGGATAGCGTATGTATTAAACAAAGAAAGTTTAATAAAATCGGTTAACATTTTAAAACAAGCCTTAAAAGTATATAAAGACTAATGCAAATTCAGAAAGATTTCTCCTTAAAAACGTACAATACCTTTGGTTTAAATGTCAAGGCCAAAAATTTTATAGCTATTAGGACTATTAATGATTTGAAAAAACTAATTCAAAAAGAGAAAGATTTTTTTGTGTTAGGGGGGGGGAGTAATTTATTGCTTACTAAAGATATTGATAAATTAGTGATCCAAATTGCTTTTAAAGGAATTGAAGTTATTGGAGAATATGATGATCATGTATTGGTTCAGGCTTCAGCCGGAGAAAATTGGCATGAATTTGTTATGTGGTGTATTGATCATGATTTTGGTGGTGTAGAGAATTTATCTTTAATACCTGGTAACGTTGGTACAGCCCCAATTCAAAACATTGGTGCCTACGGTGTTGAATTGAAAGACACTTGCATGGCAGTTGAGACTATAGAAATTGAAACTGGCAATACCAAAACTTATGCTAATAGCGATTGTAAATTTGGCTATAGAAATTCAGTTTTTAAAAATGAATTAAAAGGGAAGTATATTATTACCAATGTACTTTTTAAATTGTCAAAAAATAAACATACACTTAATAGCTCTTATGGAGCTATACAATCTGAACTTTTAAAAAACGGAATTAAAAAACCTACAATTAGAGATATTTCTAATGCTGTTATAGCTATACGGCAAAGTAAATTACCAGATCCTAAAAAGATAGGTAATAGTGGTAGTTTTTTTAAAAACCCGATAATTTCAAAAGCTGAATTTGAAAAGCTACGAGAGAATTTTAAAGATGTACCACATTATACCGTTTCTAAAACTGAAATTAAAGTCCCGGCGGGTTGGTTGGTAGAGCAATGTGGATTTAAAGGTAAGCGATTTGGAGATGCTGGAATTCATAAGGATCAAGCCTTGGTTTTGGTCAATTATGGCACTGCTACCGGAAAAGAAATATATGATTTGTCTAAGCTGATACAAAGAACGGTATTTGAAAAATTTGGTATTGCCATTGAAGCTGAAGTAAATATTATTTAAAGTGCTAAAATTTATTAGTAAACGTCTTTCAACTTTGTTTTACCTCACCCAGAACTGCAAAAAAGCAGTTCTGACCTCTTCTAAGGAGAGGTGAATAGGAAACTTCGACCCAAGAGTCAGAGAATTTTTAGATTAAGTTGGTACTATATATTTTTCAAGAATATAGGCTCAACTGATTTCTTCGAATGATTAAAATTTCATCATCAGAAAATTCCATCCATGCAAAATCATAAACATGATGGTACATTTTACCACTTTTATTGATATGAAAATGTGTAATGTATTTAAAGTTAAATTTTTTTTTTGCCAACACAACCCTATTCACCTTTTTTTGAAAAGTGTTTTTGCCTAATAATTCCAACAAAATAGATCTGTTTCTATGTAAAATCTCATCTAATTCTTCAGCAACTTTTCTGGTTACCCTCCTTAAATTAACATGATAATAATTTTTACATTCTATAGAACAGAAAACTTTATCTTTTCTTCCTTTTAATGCTTTTTTACAAATTTTGCACTTCATATGGCTATAAAGGTACTGTTTTTGTTGATATTTTGTCTTATCCGTTATTAACGGTTAATAAACGTTTACAAACGACTAATACCGTGTATTTATAAAAAATAGTATTAGTTTTATAAAAACATACAGTTTTAAATTACAAATAAAACTTTAGTAATGAGACAACCTATAATTTTTGAGCCTTTAAAAAATGCCAAACGTATTAAAGTATATATTCCGTATGAATTACATCTTATTAGAAATTCATTTAAAGCGTTAAATTCAACGTTTTGGCACCCTAATCAAAAATTATGGTCTATTATAAATTCTAAAGAAAATTTAATTTTGATTAAAAAAGTATTTCATGAAGGCTTTACTACTTGTAAAGAAAAACCATATGTACCTATCAAAACCGTGACCTTAAATGAAGATGCGATGAATGCCTTATATGCATTAGAAAAAACCTTAGTGTTAAAACATTACAGCCTATCGAGCATAAACACTTACAAGAAAATGTTTACTGTTTTTTTAACAAAATTCATGAATTATGACCTAAAAAATGTCTCCAAAGCAGAGATAGAGCAGTTTATATTTGACTTGATCAAATTAAATAATATTAGTGAAAGTTATCAGAATCAACTCATTAATGCCGTCAAAGCATATTATGAGCATGTGCTTGGTTTGCCTAGAGAGTATTATGATATACAACGTCCTAAAAAAAGTAATTCTATACCTAATGTATTAAGTCAGCAGGAGGTTTTAAGTATCTTACAGTATCATAGCAATATTAAACATAAAGCTATATTATGGACTATTTATAGTGCCGGATTACGGATTTCTGAATTGATTAATTTAAGAGTTGTTGATATACATTCTGATGAAGGTTATATTTTTATAAAAGATAGTAAGGGTAAAAAGGATCATAAGACAATCTTGTCTAAACATTTAGTTGACCTATTAAGAAAATACTATAAAGTTCATAAACCTTCTTATTGGCTATTTGAGGGTCAAACCGGAGGTAAATACAGTACTACCAGTATTAGAAATGTTTTTAGAACAGCAGTTACGGAGACCAATGCTAATCCTTGGGCAACAGTACATACCTTACGACATTCATTTGCAACGCATTGTATAGAAAATAATATCAATTTAAGGCATTTGCAGAATATGTTAGGGCATAATTCGCCTAAAACCACTGAATTATATACAAAAACCATACAAATTAATAATAAAAATATAAGTAGCCCTTTGGATAATTTGTTAAAAAAATAATACCTTGCAACTATATACGATATAACCACAATAGGGTTATACTAATGTTAGGTTTAATGCCAGAACGGATAAAAAAAAGTTGGAAATTTGCTCACTCTTACTCCATAAAAATTGACTGAAAATTTGTACGAAATTATAGCGGACTATTCCACTCAAGCCCAAAAATCTTAAAAATCTTAAAACCAATCATTGCGGATTATCTTGAAAATCAAGACACAAATATTGTGGACTTTGACAATCACTGTAAAAATAATAGCGGACTGAAAATTTGAATGTAAAAATTAGAAAAATCTTGTGGAAAATGGGACAGCTATTGAGTTCATTAAAAGCGAAGCTTTCGATTTTCTTGGGTCTGTTAAGTAAATAATCTGCGGAAAAATGGAAAATGGAACGGAAATTTACTACGGGAAAATTAATGCACTAAAACCTAACAGTGTATAAAATTAATGCTAAAAAGGTATTAAATTTGATGGTTTGCGTATATTTATAGCGGATTTTCCTAGCGGAAAATCCTCGCGTGCTTTTACGCACTAACTTTATACCAAACGTTGGCATTAATTTAAACTGAA